>NZ_KB849157.1:80687-446953 GCF_000367905.1 Acinetobacter sp. CIP A162
ACCTAGCGGCGGACGGGTGAGTAATGCTTAGGAATCTGCCTATTAGTGGGGGACAACATCTCGAAAGGGATGCTAATACCGCATACGTCCTACGGGAGAAAGCAGGGGACCTTCGGGCCTTGCGCTAATAGATGAGCCTAAGTCGGATTAGCTAGTTGGTGGGGTAAAGGCCTACCAAGGCGACGATCTGTAGCGGGTCTGAGAGGATGATCCGCCACACTGGGACTGAGACACGGCCCAGACTCCTACGGGAGGCAGCAGTGGGGAATATTGGACAATGGGGGGAACCCTGATCCAGCCATGCCGCGTGTGTGAAGAAGGCCTTTTGGTTGTAAAGCACTTTAAGCGAGGAGGAGGCTACCGAGATTAATACTCTTGGATAGTGGACGTTACTCGCAGAATAAGCACCGGCTAACTCTGTGCCAGCAGCCGCGGTAATACAGAGGGTGCAAGCGTTAATCGGATTTACTGGGCGTAAAGCGCGCGTAGGTGGCCAATTAAGTCAAATGTGAAATCCCCGAGCTTAACTTGGGAATTGCATTCGATACTGGTTGGCTAGAGTATGGGAGAGGATGGTAGAATTCCAGGTGTAGCGGTGAAATGCGTAGAGATCTGGAGGAATACCGATGGCGAAGGCAGCCATCTGGCCTAATACTGACACTGAGGTGCGAAAGCATGGGGAGCAAACAGGATTAGATACCCTGGTAGTCCATGCCGTAAACGATGTCTACTAGCCGTTGGGGCCTTTGAGGCTTTAGTGGCGCAGCTAACGCGATAAGTAGACCGCCTGGGGAGTACGGTCGCAAGACTAAAACTCAAATGAATTGACGGGGGCCCGCACAAGCGGTGGAGCATGTGGTTTAATTCGATGCAACGCGAAGAACCTTACCTGGTCTTGACATAGTAAGAACTTTCCAGAGATGGATT
Organism: Acinetobacter sp. CIP A162; assembly: GCF_000367905.1. GTDB lineage: Bacteria > Pseudomonadota > Gammaproteobacteria > Pseudomonadales > Moraxellaceae > Acinetobacter > Acinetobacter lwoffii. The sequence goes on from NZ_KB849157.1 coordinate 81,615, forward strand.
GGTGCCTTCGGGAACTTACATACAGGTGCTGCATGGCTGTCGTCAGCTCGTGTCGTGAGATGTTGGGTTAAGTCCCGCAACGAGCGCAACCCTTTTCCTTATTTGCCAGCGGGTTAAGCCGGGAACTTTAAGGATACTGCCAGTGACAAACTGGAGGAAGGCGGGGACGACGTCAAGTCATCATGGCCCTTACGACCAGGGCTACACACGTGCTACAATGGTCGGTACAAAGGGTTGCTACCTCGCGAGAGGATGCTAATCTCAAAAAGCCGATCGTAGTCCGGATTGGAGTCTGCAACTCGACTCCATGAAGTCGGAATCGCTAGTAATCGCGGATCAGAATGCCGCGGTGAATACGTTCCCGGGCCTTGTACACACCGCCCGTCACACCATGGGAGTTTGTTGCACCAGAAGTAGGTAGTCTAACCTTAGGGGGGACGCTTACCACGGTGTGGCAGATGACTGGGGTGAAGTCGTAACAAGGTAGCCGTAGGGGAACCTGCGGCTGGATCACCTCCTTAACGAAAGATTGACGATTGGTAAGAATCCACAACAAGTTGTTCTTCATACGATGTATCTGAGGGTCTGTAGCTCAGTTGGTTAGAGCACACGCTTGATAAGCGTGGGGTCACAAGTTCAAGTCTTGTCAGACCCACCAAATCTGACTAACGAAGCATGAAAGTGCTGAAGCAAACAGAACAGAACGATACATTGACTTATTGATAAGCTGGGGACTTAGCTTAGTTGGTAGAGCGCCTGCTTTGCACGCAGGAGGTCAGGAGTTCGACTCTCCTAGTCTCCACCAAATTTCAAGATCATAAAAGCACTGCTTTTCCTTGAAATTTAAGCAAGAAGCTACGCTTCGCGCAGTATGTAAGCATACAGTGATGAAGTTGTTTAGTTCCTAAGCGATCAAGTGTTTAGATCCTAGAGATTAACAAGTACAGGCGTTATGATACGCGCACTTGATAACCTCTGTGATTTATCACAGTTTCCTGACCTGACGAAGGCTGGAAAAATCATTAACAGAATATATTTGAGTTGAAATAATTTGTTCAAACTCGTTTCAAGTAGGCAACTACAAGAAATGAGTTCTAGCGAAATTAACTGAATCAAGCGTTTTGGTATATGAATCTAATTGAAGCTGTACAGTAGTTAAGTCTACGAAACGCCAACTGTATGAGTAAGTCGCAAGACAAGCTCTGTTGCTTATCCTACTTGTAAGGATAAACGACTGTTTGGGGTTGTATAGTCAAGTAATTAAGTGCATGTGGTGGATGCCTTGGCAGTCAGAGGCGATGAAAGACGTGATAGCCTGCGAAAAGCTCCGGGGAGGCGGCAAATATCCTGTGATCCGGAGATGTCTGAATGGGGAAACCCACTTACCATAAGGTAGGTATTGCAACATGAATACATAGTGTTGCAAGGCGAACGAGGGGAAGTGAAACATCTCAGTACCCTTAGGAAAAGAAATCAATTGAGATTCCCTCAGTAGCGGCGAGCGAAAGGGGAAGAGCCCATTAAGTCATATAAGTTCTAGTGGAACGCTCTGGGAAGTGCGACCGTAGACGGTGATAGTCCTGTACACGAAAGGGCTTATATGATGATGTCGAGTAGGGCGAGGCACGTGAAACCTTGTCTGAATATGGGGGGACCATCCTCCAAGGCTAAATACTCCTGACTGACCGATAGTGAACCAGTACCGTGAGGGAAAGGCGAAAAGAACCCCTGTGAGGGGAGTGAAATAGATCCTGAAACCGCATGCATACAAGCAGTGGGAGCCGGCATTGTGTCCGGTGACTGCGTACCTTTTGTATAATGGGTCAGCGACTTATATTCAGTAGCAAGGTTAACCGAATAGGGGAGCCGTAGGGAAACCGAGTCTTAATAGGGCGTTTAGTTGCTGGGTATAGACCCGAAACCAGGTGATCTATCCATGAGCAGGTTGAAGGTTGGGTAACACTAACTGGAGGACCGAACCCACTGTCGTTGAAAAGCCAGGGGATGACTTGTGGATAGGGGTGAAAGGCTAATCAAACTTGGTGATAGCTGGTTCTCCCCGAAAGCTATTTAGGTAGCGCCTCGGACGAATACCATTGGGGGTAGAGCACTGTTTCGGCTAGGGGGTCATCCCGACTTACCAAACCGATGCAAACTCCGAATACCAATGAGTACTATCCGGGAGACAGACTGCGGGTGCTAACGTCCGTAGTCAAGAGGAAAACAATCCAGACCGCCAGCTAAGGCCCCAAAATTATAGTTAAGTGGGAAACGATGTGGGAAGGCATAGACAGCTAGGAGGTTGGCTTAGAAGCAGCCACCCTTTAAAGAAAGCGTAATAGCTCACTAGTCGAGTCGGCCTGCGCGGAAGATGTAACGGGGCTAAAACTATATGCCGAAGCTGCGGATGCATAATTTATTATGCGTGGTAGGGGAGCGTTCTGTAAGCCGATGAAGGTGGATTGAGAAGTCTGCTGGAGGTATCAGAAGTGCGAATGCTGACGTGAGTAACGACAATGCGAGTGAAAAACTCGCACGCTGAAAGACCAAGGGTTCCAGTCCAACGTTAATCGGGGCTGGGTGAGTCGACCCCTAAGGCGAGGCCGAGAGGCGTAGTCGATGGGAAATTGGTTAATATTCCAATACTTCTGTGTAATGCGATGAGAGGACGGAGAAGGTTAAGTCAGCCTGGCGTTGGTTGTCCAGGTGGAAGGTTGTAGGCATGTATCTTAGGCAAATCCGGGGTACTCTATGCTGAGAACTGATAGCAAGCTGTACTTGTACAGTGAAGTGGCTGATACCATGCTTCCAGGAAAAGTCTCTAAGCTTCAGTTACACAGGAATCGTACCCGAAACCGACACAGGTGGTCAGGTCGAGTAGACCAAAGCGCTTGAGAGAACTCTGCTGAAGGAACTAGGCAAAATGGTACCGTAACTTCGGGAGAAGGTACGCTGTTGTCTGTGATAGGACTTGCTCCTTGAGCGGCCGACAGCCTCAGAAACCAGGCCCCTGCAACTGTTTATTAAAAACATAGCACTCTGCAAACACGAAAGTGGACGTATAGGGTGTGATGCCTGCCCGGTGCTGGAAGGTTAATTGATGGGGTTAGCGTAAGCGAAGCTCTTGATCGAAGCCCCAGTAAACGGCGGCCGTAACTATAACGGTCCTAAGGTAGCGAAATTCCTTGTCGGGTAAGTTCCGACCTGCACGAATGGCATAATGATGGGGGCGCTGTCTCCAGCAGAGACTCAGTGAAATCGAATTCGCCGTGAAGATGCGGTGTACCCGCGGCTAGACGGAAAGACCCCGTGAACCTTTACTGCAGCTTGACATTGAACTTTGATCTTACTTGTGTAGGATAGGTGGGAGGCTTTGAAGTCGCGACGCTAGTTGCGATGGAGCCGTCCTTGAAATACCACCCTGGTAATATTGAGGTTCTAACTCTGTCCCGTTATCCGGGACGAGGACCATGTCTGGTGGGTAGTTTGACTGGGGCGGTCTCCTCCTAAAGAGTAACGGAGGAGTACGAAGGTGCGCTCAGCGTGGTCGGAAATCACGCGTAGAGTATAAAGGCAAAAGCGCGCTTAACTGCGAGACCCACAAGTCGAGCAGGTACGAAAGTAGGTCTTAGTGATCCGGTGGTTCTGTATGGAAGGGCCATCGCTCAACGGATAAAAGGTACTCTGGGGATAACAGGCTGATACCGCCCAAGAGTTCATATCGACGGCGGTGTTTGGCACCTCGATGTCGGCTCATCTCATCCTGGGGCTGAAGCAGGTCCCAAGGGTATGGCTGTTCGCCATTTAAAGAGGTACGCGAGCTGGGTTTAGAACGTCGTGAGACAGTTCGGTCCCTATCTACCGTGGGCGTTGGAAATTTGAGAGGATCTGCTCCTAGTACGAGAGGACCAGAGTGGACGAACCTCTGGTGTACCGGTTGTCACGCCAGTGGCATCGCCGGGTAGCTATGTTCGGAAGGGATAACCGCTGAAAGCATCTAAGCGGGAAGCCTACCTCAAGATAAGATTTCCCCGAGACTTTATGTCTCCTAAAGAGCCGTTGAAGACTACGACGTTGATAGGTTGGATGTGGAAGCATGGTGACATGTGAAGCTGACCAATACTAATTGCTCGTGAGGCTTGACTATACAACACCCAAACAGTTGTTGTACGAACTTCGAAAGAAGTGAGGATCAATTGATTCAATATTAAACAAAGTGACTTGATTTAGTTACGCTAAACGAACAAACTACTGCAACTCAGATAAATCTGTTAATGAATTCTATTTGGTAGAAAGCAAGGCATCTCAATAAGACCTAGCAAGTATCCATAAACAGTTGTGCTGGCGACCATAGCAAGAGTGAACCACCTGATCCCTTCCCGAACTCAGAAGTGAAACCTCTTAGCGCTGATGGTAGTGTGGGGTTACCCATGTGAGAGTAAGTCATCGCCAGCTCATTATTCAAAAATCCCCCTCCGCATCAGCAGAGGGGGATTTTTTTATGCGTGGAATTTAGTCAAATAAATGTTATTTATGTGCTATTTCGACTGAAACATCACATAAAAATAAAATTGAGAGGCGTATACTGAACCGGTCTATGGAGCGGATATGTCCTCAAATTCATCTTCAAGCCATATTGAATATGGCTCTTCTGCTTTTAAAGCAGTGCTTTTTTCCTTATTCCTTGCTGGCTTTGCCATTTTTTCATCACTGTATTGCGTACAGCCGATGATGCCGATTCTGGCTGATTATTTCCAGGTCAGCCCGACTCAAAGTAGTTTCCCCTTATCTTTTTCTACTATTGCCTTGGCAGTTGGCCTGATTTTTACTGGACTAATTTCAGACCGATTTGGTCGTAAGCCGATTATGGTCTGGTCTCTATTTTCAGTCTCAGTATTATTGCTATTAAGTGCAATATTGCCGATCTGGTCCGTGTTTCTGACCACACGAGTAATGATTGGATTGACAGTCAGTGGTGTCGCAGCAGTCGCGATGACTTATATCGGGGAAGAAATTGCAGAAAAGGATATCGGTTTTGCCATGGGCTTATATATTTCTGGCACAGCGATAGGTGGTATGGGAGGGCGTTTAATTGCCGGAGTTTTAGTTGATTTTATCTCTTGGCAATCTGCTACTTTGTTGATTGGTATTTTAAATCTCTGTATTGCAGGCTTATTTTATTACCTCTTACCCGCTTCGCAACATTTTAAAGCCTATCCAATCAAGCTGAATCGTTTTAAAAACTCATTTAGACAGAATCTAGCTGATCCAAAACTTCGGGTTTTATTCCTGCAAGGTTTTATCTTGATGGGCTGCTTTGTCTCGGTATTTAATTATCTGAGCTATCGCTTGATCCAAGCGCCATTTGAGCTATCTCATGTCTGGATTGGTGTGATTTCGATTACTTATTTGGCCGGCATTTATAGTTCCCCTCGAGCAGCACATTGGGGGCGGCATTACGGAAAATTTAGAATATTGGCAGCCATGATCCTGATGATGCTTGTGGGCTTGTCGCTGATGCTGATCAATCAGTTGGTTGTTGTTTTTACCGGATTGCTGATTTTTACTTTTTCTTTCTTCGCTGCCCATTCTACCGCCAGTAGCTGGGTGTCGATCCAGTCGTTACAGTATCGGGCAGTCGGTTCGTCGCTGTATTTATTTTGCTATTACTTGGGTTCAAGTGTGTTGGGGAGCTCAAGCGGATTGGTGTGGGAAAATTATGGCTGGATAGGATTAACTGTGTTTATTGCCGCGTTATTACTGACGGGTTTGTCATTCAGTTTAAAACTCCGTTCAAATTAGAGATTATTTCCAAGCTTTCCTCCTCATAAATAGAATCAATTTCTTTTTTGAAATATTTAAACTTTAGATTCAAGTGACAAATAGAGCGTGATTCAGTTAGTCTCTGATTTTGTATAAATTATAATCAAGCAAGCTAGGGCCGATTCATGGTAAAATAATCGGCTTTCATCTTTGATCTTATTTTTAGATCTCCTATCATCTGCCAGCCGAGAATTGCTAGCCATGTCTACTGCTTATACCATGCAGACTGCGCCAAAAGCGTTGTTTGATTACGACAAATATTGGGCGTCTTGTTTTGACCCTGCGCCATTTTTGCCGATGTCACGCGAGGAAATGGATCAACTCGGCTGGGACAGCTGTGATTTTATTTTAGTTTGTGGTGATGCTTATATCGATCATCCGTCTTTCTGTTCAGGCATTATTGGTCGTACGCTAGAAGCACAAGGCTTCCGTGTCGGCATTATTGCACAGCCAGACTGGACCAGCGTGGATGCGTTCCGCGTTTTGGGTAAACCGAATATTGCTTGGGGTGTAACAGCAGGGAATATGGATTCTATGATCAACCGTTATACGGCTGACCGTAAAATCCGTTCTGATGATGCCTATTCACCAGACAATCAGCCAAACAAACGTCCAGACCGTGCGGCAACCGTGTATTGCCAGCGTGTCCGTGAAGCTTATCCGGATGTACCGGTATTATTGGGCGGTATTGAAGCATCCTTACGTCGTATTGCGCATTATGATTACTGGTCAGACAAAGTCCGTCGTTCAGTATTGATGGATTCAAAAGCCGATCTTTTGATGTACGGTAATGGTGAGCGTTCAATCACTGAAATTATGCATCGTCTGGCACGTGGCGAGAAAATTCACGAGATTACTGATGTTCGCGGTACTGCGTTCATTGTGAATAAACACAATCGTGCCTCTAAAGCCAAGTTTGTGGAAATTGCATCGAATGATGTCGATGCCATTGGCCGTGTTGATCCAATTATTAACCCGTATGTCATGACTGAAGATATCGAGGGTTGTGAGATTGAACAAGGCAAGGATTCTAGTCAGTACCAAGGTTTCCAAAAAGAACATGTCGCCAATCCGATTGTGCGAGCAGGGGATGACCTAGATCCTGATACGCAAATTGTGCAACTGCAACCGGCTTCTAAAGCGATTAAACATAAGTTACCGCCGCGTGAATTGGCCGTAATCCGTTTGCCTGCTTTTGAAGAAGTGGCTGCAGATCCAGTGCTCTACGCACATGCCAACCGTATTCTGCATCTGGAAACCAATCCGGGGAATGCGCGTGCCATGGTGCAAAAGCATGGTGAACGTGATGTCTGGTTGAATGCACCGCCAATTCCGTTGACTACCGAAGAAATGGACTATGTGTTTGACCTGCCTTATGCACGTCTGCCGCATCCTGCTTATGGCAATGCACGTTTCCCGGCATTCGACATGATCAAGTTCTCTGTGAATATCATGCGTGGCTGTTTCGGTGGTTGTACCTTCTGTTCAATTACGGAACATGAAGGTCGTATTATTCAGAACCGTTCTGAAGAATCGATTCTGCGTGAAGTGGAAAAAATCCGTGATACCGCACCGGGCTTCACGGGTATTATCTCGGACTTGGGTGGCCCAACAGCCAATATGTATCGTTTGGCCTGTAAAGATCCTGAGATTGAAAAGAACTGTCGTAAACCGTCATGTGTATTCCCGGGCGTGTGCCAAAACCTGCATACCGACCATGCGCCATTGACGCAGTTATATCGTAAAGCACGTTCTTTACCAGGCATTAAAAAAATTCTGATTGGTTCAGGCCTACGTTATGACCTTGCGGTTTTAAACCCTGAATATGTCAAAGAACTTGTCACCCATCATGTCGGTGGTTACTTAAAAATTGCGCCTGAACATACCGAGAAAGGTCCACTCAATAAAATGATGAAGCCAGGTATTGGTACCTATGACCGCTTCAAGCAAATGTTTGATCGTTACAGTAAAGAAGCCGGTAAGGAACAATACTTGATTCCTTACTTCATCGCGGCGCATCCGGGCACCACCGATTACGACATGATGAATCTGGCGATTTGGTTGAAGAAGAATGGTTTCCGTGCCGATCAGGTACAGACCTTCTATCCATCACCGATGGCGACTGCAACTACTATGTATTACACGGGTAAAAACCCGCTGGCGAAAGTGGCGCGTTATACTGAAAATGTTGACATTGTGAAAGGTGAGAAGCGTCGTCGTTTGCACAAAGCTTTCTTGCGTTATCATGATTCAAACAACTGGCCTTTACTGCGTGAAGCCCTGAAAGAAATGGGTCGTCAGGATTTGATTGGTAATTCGAAACAGCATTTAATTCCGACTTATCAGCCTGTAGGCAGTGCAGACGGTCAGTATCAATCGGCGCGTAAGAAGAATTCGACGGTTGCCGGTGATTCGCAAAAACGTACCGGTGAGCAAGGGAATCGTAGCAAGGCTGCACAAGCTCAGTCACGTCCTTCAAATACCAAGAAACGTCCTGAGCGTGGTCAAATTCTGACCCAGCACACTGGTTTACCACCACGTGAAACGGGTGATGCCAAAAAACCGTTTGGTGGGCCAAAGCCTAAAGCGAAGCCCAAATCACGTGCATAATTAAGTTAATAAAAAGACACTTCGGTGTCTTTTTTTAGCTCTTGGGTAAAGTAACGTAGCCTGAGCTTGTTCGTTGAAAGTGTAAAAGAATATATTATTTGGACTAAGTTCTTTAAAAAAGTGATATAAAAATAACACTTTGTCGGAATTGTCCTACAGTTGGGCAGATATGTATTGCGATCAATTCCATGGATGTTTTAGAGTGCATTATCAGTACTTTAAATCCACTTTCATTGGCATCTAGAGAGATGTCACTTTAGGTAACACAGAATCGAGTTTTGATACCAGTTGTATGGGTATTTAAACAGATTGGTTGTTAGCTCTATTTAAAATAAAGCGTGGGTTTATACTGCACAACAATAAAACAAAAATGATTATAAGAATGCAAGGATTTAGGCATGACCACCTATATTATGATTGGGAGTTTCCTGCTCTTCTGTGTCGTGCTCATGGCATGGAAAAAGCTCGGAAATAAATCCAAACCACAAGACAGCGCGTTAAAGCAACGTGCTATTTTTAACCTGAATGAGCAATTGACCTTCACTCGCCTGAGAGAAGTCTTACCTGAATACATTATTTTGGCACATGTTTCCTATGATGCCTTAATGACGACTAAATTTAACCGGACTCGACATAAGTACCGCAACCTGACTGCAGATTTTGTCATTCTGGATCAGCAGCACCAGATTCTAGCTGTGGTGGGAGTGGATGACCCATTAATTTTGAAGCGTCCCCAACAGACGGGTTTTCAGGATGCATTACTAACCATGGCCGGTTATCGGGTGATTCGCTACGATGATGTGCCAGAATATTATCAGTTGCGCCAGGACTTCTTACAGGAGCAAGCGCAAATGCAGAAAATGCCCAAATATACAGTTAGCAATGATCTGAAAAAATATTATTTATATTCGGATTTAGAGCGCAGTAAAATCAAAGCAGTCGGTTAAAACAAAAAAGCATGCCAGAAGCATGCTTTTTTTATGAATATCGATCTTGAACCATTATTCTGGTTTAACCGCCACGACGGTCAGCTCGACCAATACCCGTGGATCATAGAGTTTTGCTTCGACACAGGTACGAGGCAGGGCTTCGATATCAGCGACCCAGGCATCCCAGACTTCATTGAAGGCTGCATAATCCTTTTCAATATCTTTCAAATAGATAGTTACCGACATGATGTGACTTTTGTCTGTGCCGGCATCTGCCAGAAACTGGTCAATAGTATCTAAAGTCTGTTGGGTTTGCCCTTTAATATCCAGTTCAACATCTGTGGCGAGCTGGCCGGCGAGATGTACCAGATTACCGGCAATGGCAATTTCCGAAAAGCGTTTCGATACGTGTAAACGTTCAACTGTCATGTTATTCATCCTGAGTTTCGGGCATCAGGGCTGCGACCAAAGCAGTCAGCAGACAACCCACCGCCAGATAGATGGCTACATAATGCCATGAACCATCTGCCCAAATCACCAGTGCCGCTGCAATAAATGGGGTAAATCCACCCCCAATGATACTCGCCACCTGATAACCAACTCCGGCACCGCTGTAGCGGTATTCGGTGCCAAACAGTGAGGTGAAAATCGGTTGATGGACACTGACCACCATATCGTGTGCGACGTTCGCCAGTAAAATTGCCCCGACAATGATCATCCAGGTGTTTTGTGCATCGAGCGCCATAAAGAATGGAAAAGCCGAAAGCGCACCAATCAAACCGCCCCAGACACACATTTTCTGATGATTGAATTTATCCGCCAACCAGGCAAAGAAGGGAATACTGAAACAGCTGATGGCACCGACCATCAGCGTGATATTCAGGAAGAACTGTTTGTCCATGCCCAAGTTAGTGGTGGAATAGTTCAGGGCAAAGTTGGTGACCAGATACATGGTCAGCAATTCAGTCAGACGTAAAGCAATGATATAGAAGAAAGCTTTAGGATGTTTGCTAATGGCCTGCAAGATCGGCAGTTTTTCTGGCTGATGGTCTGCTTTCACCACCTTTTCCACAAACTCTTGAGATTCATCCTGATCACGGCGGATCCACATCGCCACAGCTAACAGTACGATGCTGGCCAGAAAGGGAATACGCCATGCCCACTCGGCAAAGGCTTCTTCACCCAGTGTCGCAAGTATAATCGACACTGCACCCGTCGCCAGAACCAGACCGACGCCGTAACCGACCTGAACTCCACTGCTATAAAAGGCCTTTTTTCCTTTTGGTGCATTTTCTACGGCCATGAGGGCTGCGCCGCCCCATTCACCACCGACAGCAAAGCCTTGCAAGGCACGGCAAAACACCAGCAGCACCGGAGCCCACCAGCCAATTGCTTCAAAATTTGGCAGCAGGCCAATCCCGACCGTGGAAATTCCCATCAGGATTACCGTAAGTACCAGCATTTTTTTACGGCCAAGCTTGTCACCAAAGTGACCAAATACCACACCGCCTAAAGGACGAAACAGGAAGCCGACCCCAAAGGTGGCCAGTGCCGCCAGGGTGCCCATATTCTCGCCAATACTGGGAAAAAACTGATCTTTAAAAATTAAGGCTGCAACAATGCCGTAAAGGAGAAAATCATACCAATCGACAACAGCACCAACAAAACTAGATAGCGCAGCTTTACGTGCGCGTTGTTCTTGAACAACAGAAGAATTTACAGAAGACATGCAGGAGGGAATTCCATGAGTTACATCAGAGTTGCCCTGCAATATTCGGATTTGATCGTCACGCTAATCACAGGACATCATGCTGAAAGTAAAGGTGATTTTCAGCATCTCGGCACATACATGGATAATGCATTGCGCAGATAGAGTACTCTAAAAAATCAAAATGTAAAAACAAAGTTGCCGTATTTTTAAACTGATGCCTAAAACATGATCAAAAAAGGTTTAGAGTAGCAATAACTGGGTTTCAGTTTCGGGGACGCTGAGCTGATACACGCCAACACCGATCAGCCGGAATTGCATCTGCGGGGCAATATGCAGGTCGTCGAGCAGTAAGTCCAAGGCTTGGGCTAATTCCTGTGGGCTACGCAGCACCTGTTTAAAACTTTTACTGTGTTGCATCACCTGAAAGTTCTTGAGTTTTAATTTGACCGTAACGCCGCGAGCTGAAAGCTGTTTCTTTTGCAGACTTTGCCATACTTGTCCAAGTAAAGGTTCCCAATAGGGGCGACATTGGTTCAGATGCAGGTCATCATCAAAAGTGGTTTCTTTGGAAATTTGCTGGCGTTCCCGTTCCACTTCGACCGGTCGTTCATCAATGCCTTGAGCATACAAAAATAGCCGCCGGCCATATTTGCCAAAATGTTGAATTAGTAAGGCTTCATCGATTTGCTGTAAATCGCCTAAAGTTTCTAGATTCAGGCTTTTCAGTTTTTCCTGAGTGACTTTACCGACGCCGGGAATTTTTTTTAGTGGCAGATCCTGGATAAAACGCTGTACCTGCGAAGGTTTAATCACACAGATCCCATTCGGTTTGTACCAGTCCGAAGCAATTTTGGCAAGAAACTTGTTGGGTGCTACACCAGCAGAAGCGGTTAATCCGGTGGCTTGAAAAATATCCTCGCGAATTCGCATGGCGACTTCGGTAGCACTTGGGATTTGTTTTAAATTTTCTGTGACATCTAGAAAGGCTTCATCCAGAGACAGTGGCTCAATCAGGGAAGTATATTGCTGGAAGATCTGATGAATCTGTGCCGATACCTGCCGATATTTGGCAAAATCCGGCTCAATCACGATAACTTGAGGACATAGTTTGCGCGCCTGCCCCATGGACATGGCAGAACGCAGGCCATAAACCCGTGCCGGGTAGGAGGCAGCCGCGACCACCGCCCGAGGATGATGCGAGGCAATCACCACAGGTAAGTCTTTCAGTTCTGGACGTTCACGCAGCTCTACCGAGGCATAAAAGGCATCCATATCGAGATGAATAATTTTGCGCATGTTCGCTATCTTAAGGGGCTTTAATCGGATTGGGAAGCGAAGGCTGAGTTGAGTAAATAGGGTTGCGGTCCGCTGAGCAGAATGACTTTTGTCCCTTGTGTCTCGGCAGCCTGAATCAGAAGTTGCAAACTTTTTGGAGTGTCATCGGCAAGACGGGGTAAAAATTGCAGTGGCTGCTTTAAAGGCTGAAAAAAATCATCCCAATGTACTGGAATCACCACTTTGGGCTTGAGCAGGTTTAGGGTTTCAGCCAGATATTGCTGCTGATAGGCATCGGATTGTCTGGAAAGCTGGGCAATGCCTAAAAACAGGGTGTCGACTTTCAGATGCTGCAATTGCTCTGGAATAAATCCGGTACTGGCCTTGACCAGAATTTTATGTCCTGCATGCTCAATCAGGTAGTCGAAACTGCCACCTTCCTTAAATTCGGAAAATTTAGCCGGAAGAGTAAAGGGCTGTAGCAGCTCTTCGCCTAAATCATCATTTACCACTGTGGGCGGGGTATGTTGTGAGGGAATTGCTGTGATTTGAAAATGCCCCCATTGTTGTACTTGCCAAGGCTTAACCGGCTGTAATTGCTGTGGGGTAACTTGGGGATTTGCCCGGGCGATATTCAGTGTGCTCGGCGAACCGACCACAGCAGTTTCGGGAAGCATCTCTAGTAAAGCCGGGACATCCAGAACATGATCATAATGAGAATGACTGACCAGAATGGCTTGGGTTCGGCTCAATTCATGGCATTGTACCAGTTGTTCTAAGAGCAGCTTATCACTTTGAATAGGTCGAGTAATTACTTGCCGCAAAGATGGCCGGCTAAAGAAACCATCGATCAGGATCTGATCGTGGCCATCATCGAGTAACAGGGTGGACACACCAAAAAAATTGACTGTAAGCCCGTGAACGGATATACCGGTTTGCGGCTGCCACGCTTTAAAGTCACTAACCTTGCCCGAAGCTTGCAACAGATAAGCCAGCATACCCGCGATGAGTAGGAGTAGAATCACCAGACCGAGTAAAATGCCTTTTATCCATTTCAATCTTTTTATTTCCTTGTTGTTTTTATAAAGAACTTGTTTTCAGGCGATCAGCTTTATTTCGCTTTATTCTCAGATGAAGGTACTACAATCGCATTCTTTTTGAGAAAATCCAGCCATTGCTGTTCTGAGCCATAAAAAACATTCAGGTCTACCGGTGTGGTAATACCGGGAATTTTCCCCTGACTGGTATGTTGCCAAAACGTCCATTTAGGCTGATCTTTTAAATCAGGCAGACCTTTGTATTCACGTACCCAGAGTGGTACGTTAGGAAAGTGTCCTGCCAGTACAATATTATAAAAAGCTTTAGAAATATAGAAAATCGGCTGCTTGCCATAATGCTTTTTCAGGGCATCGTGCATCACCTGAATTTCGTTTAAAAGCTGCTCTTTAGAATAGGTATTGATGCATTTGCTGTCATATTCCAGATCAATTACTGGCGGTAAGGCATCCGGTTTATTGGGTACGGAGTCAATAAAATTCTGGGCTTGAATGCTGCCATCGCGGCAGAGCCGGTAAAAATGATAGGCACCGACCAAAAAGCCGCGTTCACGTGCTTTCAACCAATTTTCCTGAAAACGGGTATCTTTAAAGTCGCCGCCTTCAGTGGCTTTCAGATAAACAAAACGGTATTTTTCAGGCGAAATCTGCTGCCACTGAATCTCTTTTTGATGATGCGATACATCAAAACCCTGAATAGGATAATCGGCTGCATGGGCAGACGGTGCTTTCATCAGGCAGAGATAGACCATGGCGATCGTGATCACAGTGATCAGTATGCCCAGCCCAATCAAGAGCGATTTATGAACTCTGTTCGGAGCCTGATTTTTTTGCATTTTCAGTCCTTGCCTATATGTGATTTAGCCTAAAACTTACAATCAGCCCGAAGTGAATATATCGCATCAAACCGGGGTATTTTTAGGAATATGCCAGAAAATATAGGCCGCAATAATATTGATACAGCCTAAATAGATTAGTGACACATGAAAAGCAGCCACCAGATTGTCGGCGCCGTAATAGGCACTCAGCATGTTCACCAGTGTTCCTGCCAGCGCCACCCCGATACTCATTGATAGCATCATGATCATCGACAGGAAACTGTTGCCGCTACTGGCATCCTGCTGGCTTAAGTCCTTTAAGGTGAGGGTATTCATCGACACGAATTGCAGTGAATTTAAAATGCCGAAGATAAAGAAATGAATCGCACGCAGCCAGATTGGGGTTTCTGCCGTGGTCAGGGCAAAACTGGCAATACACAGACCCACCAGCAAAGTATTGACCAGTAAGACCCGGCGATAGCCAAAACGCTGAATGATTTTGCGGATAATCGGTTTGGAGGCCAGCGAACCGAGCACAGTCGGAATCATCAATAAACCGGTAATAAAAGGCTCGAAACCGAATGCGACTTGCAACATGAGGGGGAGTAAAAATGGAATCGAGTTGCCGCCGAGACGGGCAAAGAAATTACCCAAAATACCAATCGCATAAATTTTATTTTTAAACAGCCGGCTGCGAAACAGGGCGTTGCTATGGGTATGCGAATGATAGGCATAAATCAGGGTGGCCAATAAACCGGCCAGAATCAGGCTCAGGCTCCACCACAGCGAGTTTTGTGGACTGGCAAAATTTTCAATTCCGAGACAGAGACCCACCATCGCCACGACCAGCAAGATAAAGCCCCAATAATCAAAACGGGCGACTGTGGGTTCAAGTACATTCGGCATGGCCTTAAAGGTAATCAGTGCGCCCAGCAAGCCAATCGGCAGATTGATCAGGAAAATCCAGTGCCAGGACAGATATTCCACCATCCAGCCACCTAAGGTCGGTCCAATCAACGGACCAATCAGACCGGCCAGACTCATCAGGCTCATGGCGGCCAGAAACTGGGTACGGGGAATGATCTTCAGC
This sequence comes from Acinetobacter sp. CIP A162, assembly GCF_000367905.1. Classification (GTDB taxonomy): domain Bacteria; phylum Pseudomonadota; class Gammaproteobacteria; order Pseudomonadales; family Moraxellaceae; genus Acinetobacter; species Acinetobacter lwoffii. The sequence goes on from NZ_KB849157.1 coordinate 96,926, forward strand.
ATCGCCAAACGGCCGACCGGCAGCAATAGTGCACCACCGATCCCTTGAAAGATCCGGTACACCAATAATTCATTCAGGCTACTTGACCAGGCACAGCCCAAAGAGGCCAAAGAGAAAATAATAATTGCAGCAAAATAGGTATTTCTGACCCCGAACCGGTCTGCCATCCAGCCACTTAAGGGAATGCAGGCCGCCACAGACAGCACATAAGCCACAACCACACTGTGCATGCGTAGCGGATCTTCCTGCAAATTTTGGGCAATTGCAGGTAGGGCGGTATTAATAATGGTGGTGTCCAGCCCCTGCATAAAAAAGCCAATCGAGACCAACAAGACCAGCAGTCTGAACTCGGGATCTAAGGCTTGATGCGTAGGCGTGGTATTCATAATTCTGGAAAACTGAAAATTTTGAATAGTTTAAAGGAATCAGCCGAGTCTGTCGTATATAAAGCGTGTCAACTTTTATGCGGTGTTGTGTCAAGGAACTGCAACCGATCTGTCATGGCACTGCAATGATCTGGTTATAAATTGGTCACGAATTCTTCATGATAGATCAACAAAAAAATGAAATTAAAATTAAAGTCATTGATAGTGGCCATGCTGGCTGTGGGGATGGTGGCATGTGGAAGTGAGAATGAAAATGAAACTCCTGTTCCAATCGTTGAGGCTACACCGAACTCGATCGAATTAAGCAAATTAGCCGCTTATGAATCGGGTGTGTTTGCGCAAAGTGCAGCAGAAATTCCGGCCTTTGATGCAGAGAGTCAACGCCTATTCGTGGTCAATGCCAAAGAAGGCGTATTGGATGTACTGGATTTAAGTCGACCTGATCAGCCGAAAAAAATAACATCTATCACGGTCGATGACATTGCGCCAGAGGCTGAGGTCAACAGTGTCGCGGTACATAATGGCATTGTCGCCATTGCGATTCAGGCTGCTGTGAAAACCGATCCTGGCTATGTGGCCTTATATCAGGCCAAAGACCTGAGCAAGCTGGCCCACGCACAGGTGGGCGCCTTGCCGGACATGCTGACTTTCACACCAGATGGTCAAAGCTTGTTGGTGGCCAATGAAGGCGAGCCTTCTGATGATTATCAGGTTGACCCTGAAGGTTCAGTGTCTGTCATTAGTCTGGCCAATTTAAAAGCCCCGATCGTTCGTACAGCAGACTTTAAGGCCTTGAATGGACGGGAAGCAGCATTGCGTGAACAGGACGTCCGCATTTTCGGACCAAAGGCCAGCGCAGCTCAGGATTTTGAACCTGAGTACATCACTGTTTCGAAAGATGGAAAAACCGCCTGGGTTGCCTTACAGGAAAATAATGCCTTGGCCAAAATTGATGTGGCTTCTGCCAAGGTGCTCGGTGTTTATCCATTTGGCTTTAAAGATCATGGCATAAATGGTCATGGTATGGATGTCAGCGATGTGGATGGTGTCGACGGTAAAGGCAAAATCAATATTCAAACTTGGGCCAATGTCCGAGGCTTATATATGCCAGATGCGATTGCAAGTTTTGAGGTCGCCGGCAAAACCTATATTGTGTCTGCCAATGAAGGCGATGCCCGTGCCTGGGGTGAAAACAATCCTGCATATTTCAATAACGATACCAGCCAGGGCTTTGTAGAAGAATGGCGGGTGAAACACTTGGTCCATGCCAAAGGTTTTGACCGCCGTCTGGGCGATGATTTACCAGCCCATCTTCGGGTATTGGCCAAAGGTGCAGAACTCAATCCAACTAACTTTGCCTACTGCGGTGCTATTGTAGGGGATGCCAAAGACTGCCGTGAAGATCATCTGTTGGGCCGTTTAAATATTACGTGGACCGAAGGCTATCAAAAAAATGCCGATGGTACAGCCAAACTGAATGAACGGGGCAATCTGGTCTATGATCATTTATATAGCTTTGGTACACGCTCGGTCAGTATCTGGGTGGAAAATGATCAGCAGACCGGTTTAGAACTGGTATGGGATTCGGGCGATCAGTTTGAGCAGTATATTGCCAAACATCATCCTGAGATTTTCAACTTTAATCATGAAGAAGCCGGACTGGATAATCGCAGTGACAATAAAGGGCCGGAACCTGAAGGGGTGACCTTGGGGCAGATTGGTCAAAAAACCTTTGCCTTTATTGGGCTGGAGCGTGTCGGTGGCATCATGGTATATGATGTGTCTACACCTGCATCACCAGTCTTTGTGCAATATATTAATTCACGTGATTTTAAAGCGACTACAGCGCAGATTGAAATGGGACAAGCCGGTGATTTAGGACCGGAAGGTTTGGTATTTATCCCCGCCAAAGACTCCCCGAATAAGAAACCCCTCCTGGTGGTCGGCCATGAAGTCAGTGGCAGTACCACGATTTATCAAGTAAATCTCAAGTAGTCAAAAGCTTTTAAATTCAGGGCACTTCGGTGCTCTTTTTTGTAAGGTGACCATATATATGACAGTCTTGTCATTAAAATGAAATAAAACCGTCATAATCTTGGGCCAACTTTTCAGCACTGCTGAAATCTCCTCGCGTATAGGTTTGTTTTTATGACAATCGAGATTTTGATGGTGATCGGCTTCTGTTTGGCCGCTTACTCTATTGTCGGAAATGATGTACCTCAAACCTTAGGGACATTTATTTCTTCGAATTCACATCGCCCATGGTGGGTATTGTGGATTTATATCAGCTCAATTTTAATTGTCGTATTGGTCTATGGTTGGTATGCATCTGGGGTGGGTGATGCCTCATACGGTCGTTTAGAAACGATTCCTTTCCCTGAAGGTGGCATTACCTGGCTGTACATTGTGCCGCCAATTCTGCTGTTGATGCTGACCAAATACGGGATTCCAGTCAGTACCACTTTCCTGGTGCTTACGATTTTCTCTCCCGCCAGCTTAGGCTCGATGATGGTCAAATCGATGATGGGCTATGCGGTGGCCTTTGTGGTGGCGATTGTCATCTATCGTTTTGTGGTCAAGCAGCTGGCACGCCATTTTGCCAAGACACGTCATCAGGAACACTCCAAGGTCTGGATGGGCTTGCAGTGGGTATCTACCGGTTTCCTGTGGAGCCAATGGCTGATTCAGGATCTGGCCAACATCTTCGTGTATGTGCCGCGTCAGGTACCGTTTGAATTCCTGATGTTTGCGATTGCGGTATTCGTAGTGTTGCTGGGCGTGATTCTGTATCAACGTGGTGGGGCCATCCAGAAAATTGTCGATACCAAAACCGGTGTGACCGACATTCGTGCTGCGACGATTATCGACTTCCTGTATGCCATTATCCTGTTGATCTTCAAAGAGTGGAGCAATATTCCAATGAGTACCACTTGGGTATTCCTGGGATTACTTGCAGGTCGTGAATTTGCCATGTCGATGATTCTGGATGAGGTCAACAAACATCGTACTTCGCGTAATGTCAGTGCAGATGCCATGAAACTGATGTTCGGTCTGGCCATGTCGGTCATTCTGGCAACAACTTTGCCGATGTTTTATGACTTTGTGACGAATTATGGTCAATAAGTCCTGATATTAAAAATCCAAGAAAAAAGCGAGCATCTGGCTCGCTTTTTTCTTGCTTGAGAAGTTTAGACTACGAATCTTTGCGGATGGCCTAAATTGGTTAAAGTTGTATAAATTTCTTCTTCGTGTTCGCAAATGATCAGTTTGGCGCGATGCTGTGGCGGTAAAAAACCATCTTCGACGGCACGGTCCAGTTGTGCAATCAAGGCATCATAGAAACCATTCACGTTATACAGCATCATCGGTTTCTGGTGCTGGTTCAGCTGCCCCCAGGTGGCAATTTCCAAAATTTCTTCAAACGTGCCGAGTCCACCTGGCAAGGCCACAAAGGCACAGGCCCGCTCGGCCATCATGGCTTTACGTTGATGCATGCTGGTCACCACATGTAATTCGGTCAGCTGATTATGGGCAATTTCATAATCCAGCATAAATTCAGGAATCACCCCAACGGCTTCACCACCATGCTGGATCATGGCATCCGCGACCTGTCCCATCAGGCCAATACTGGCACCACCATAGACCAGACCAAAACCATGTTCTGCCAGTCCTTGCGAGAGATGAATGGCTTTTTCTAAATAAACCGGTTTGTTGCCTGCACGTGAACCACAATAGAGTGCCACTAAAGGGCGTGTTGTTTTTGGGGAGTTTTCTTTAAAATAATCTGTCATTTGAATTACGCTTTGCATTTATTTTCTTCACCTTATCATTTTTCTTTCTTGTGACTCTAGCTTAATTAATAAATATGACAATTCTGTGTGCGGCTACATTTTCACTGCATTATAGCTAGGTAAAATTCATCGATAAACAGCCATGAAAAAAGGTGAATTTCGATTTGATCTTGCTATACTAAAAATTGGTTTCACAACAATAGAACGAAAATGGGTAGTGGTAGTTGGCCGTGTAACTCTATAAATCGCCGTCAAATAATTGATATTATTCAATATCAAAAATATTATGCTGTTTCATTACAGTCTCGGTTTATTCAATGCAGCAGTCCTGAGTGTCAGGAGCCAAGCGTATGATCTTTGAATGGATGTCGGATCCTTCAGCTTGGGTCGGTTTACTCACATTAATTGTTCTTGAGATTGTACTCGGGATCGACAATCTGGTTTTTATTGCCATTTTGGCGGAGAAACTGCCACCAGAACAGCGTAATGCCGCGCGGATTGTGGGCTTAATGCTGGCCTTGGTGATGCGTTTGATCTTGCTGGCTTCGATTGCCTGGGTGGTGACCCTCACTGATCCACTGTTCCACATTTTTGATCATGCTTTCTCGGGCCGCGATCTGATTCTATTGTTTGGTGGGGTGTTCCTGCTGTTTAAAGGCACCATGGAACTGCATGAGCGTCTGGAAGCCAAACCCGTCATCAAAGAAGAAAATCCGGTCCATGCGGTATTCTGGATGGTGATTGTCCAGATCGTGGTGCTGGACGCCGTATTCTCATTAGACAGCGTGATTACTGCGGTTGGTATGGTCAAAGACCTGTCAGTGATGATGATTGCCGTGATTATTGCCATCGGGATTATGCTCTGGGCATCCAAAGCTCTGATGGATTTCGTCAACAGACATCCGACCGTGGTGATTCTGTGTCTGGGCTTCCTGATGATGATCGGCTTCTCGCTGGTGGTCGAAGGCTTCGGTTTCCATATTCCGAAAGGTTACCTGTATGCTGCAATTGGCTTCTCGGTGATTGTCGAATTTATTAACCAGACCATGAAACGCAATCAGGAAAAAATGGTGACCACCACCGACATGCGCTACCGGACTGCTTCAGCAGTGATGCGGATGCTCGGTGGCAAACCTGCTCAGGACAATGATTCGTCTGAACCGGAAGATGTTCTGGCGACGCGTGCCTTTGCTGATGAAGTCTTTAATGATGAAAACGGCATTTATCACAGTGTCATGGTGCAGGGGGTACTGGGTCTGTCAGAACGTCCGGTCAAGTCGGTGATGACACCACGTCCTGAACTGGAATGGATTGATCTAGATAATGAGCCCGACAGTATCAAAGAACATTTATTGCAAATGAGCCATTCACGTCTGATCGTGGCGCGTAGTGAACTCGATAATATTGCCGGGGTGGTACTGACCCATAAAGTCCTGAACGAATACATTGAAACCGGGGTGCTGGATTTTGAAAAGCACTTACGTGAACCGGTGATCGTGCATGAAAATGCCCAGGTCCTGATGGTGATGGAGCAATTGCGTCAGGCTCCATTGCAAATGGCGATTGTCCTGAATGAATATGGTTCGATTGAAGGGATTGTCACGCCAATTGATATCCTTGAAGCAATTGCCGGTGAATTTCCGGATGAAGATGAGCTGCAAGCTGCTGCAGAAAGTCTGGAAGATGGCAGCCTGATTCTGGATGGTTCCACCGACATCCGTCATGTTTCCTTATTGCTTGATCGTGATCTGGTCAATGAAACTGAAGAATATTCTACCCTGTCCGGCTATGTGCTATTCCATATGGCACGTTTACCGCATAGTGGTGAAAAATTTGAAGCAGATGGACATATCTTTGAAGTGGTTACCATGGACGGCCATAAGATCGATAAAGTGCATATCATTCCGCAGCTTCCTGCACAGGACTAGACTCTAGCCAATATTTGGCCTGTAAAGTTTGCTAAAATAGCCCGCATTGTCGGGCTATTTTTATGGAACTGAAATGTCAGAAGCATGTCCATGTGGACAAGGCGAATATCACAGCTGTTGTCAGCCCTTACATGCAGGACAACGGGTCGCAGAGACTGCGCAGCAACTCATGCGTTCCCGTTATAGTGCCTTCGCGAAGCATGAAATCGATTACATCAAAACCACGACTGCGCTGGGTCAGCAACAGGCGCTGGACCTGCAAGCGATTAGTGATTGGAGTAAAGCCAATCAGTGGTTAAAGCTTGAGATAGTTCAAGCCGATGAAAAATTAGATAAAAATCATGCATTGGTTGAGTTCAAGGCTCATTATCATGATGGTAAGCAGGCACAGATACATCATGAAGTTTCACATTTTGTGAAGCTGGAAGGTCGCTGGTATTTCCTGGATCCGACCACGGATCAGACCCTCGGCATGAAACAGCCCTGTATTTGTGGTTCAGGTAAAAAATTTAAGCAATGTTGTGCCGGATTCTTATAACTTTCACACAGATTTAGCTTAGAATAGCCGCCATCTCATAGCCTCAGGTGGAAGCAGGGCGATGTTACTGACCGTCATCTATATTATTGCAATTACCGCTGAAGCCATGACCGGGGCACTGTCCGCTGGCCGGCGCAGCATGGACTGGTTTGGCGTGATGATTATTGCCTGTGTTACTGCACTGGGTGGTGGTTCGGTCCGCGATGTTCTGCTCGGACATTATCCCCTGACTTGGGTCAAACATCCCGAATATCTGGTGCTGACCTGTTGCGCCGCCTTCGTCACCATCCTGATTGCCAAATGGATGCGACAGTTACGTAATGTCTTCCTGGTACTGGATGCCTTGGGGCTCATTGGCTTTACCATTATTGGCTGTCAGATTGCCCTGGAAATGGGACATGGTTTTGTGGTCAGCGCCGTTGCGGGTGTCTTGACCGGTGTGTCTGGCGGGATTTTGCGTGATATTTTATGTAATGACGTACCGCTGGTGTTCCGCCGTGAACTGTATGCCAGTATTGCCTTTGTTTCAGTGATCTTTTACTGGCTCTGTAGTCACTACGGCTTGTCGCAGGATCTGACCATTCTGTCTACCCTGATCTTTGGTTTTAGCTTACGTCTGATCGCCATCTATTTTGGTCTGGAAATGCCAAAATTCATTTATAAAGATGATGATGAGCACTCGGCATCTTCCAAAGACGAATCTTAATTTTTAAATGTATGAAGTGCGGCAATAAAAATAGCCGCATTCAACTCAATTCGTAGTATAAAAAATATAAAGCAGCCCACCTGTTGAGAAAGCAGCATCTCCCGTTCCACCTGATCAGAGATTTTTGTTATGGATTTAGTTTCTCGCATACAACGCTTACCGATTGGTAGGTTTCACTACACCTTGCTGGTGGTGATTGGACTGGGCTGGATGTTTGATGCGATGGATACCGGATTGATTTCCTTTATCCTGGCCAAAATGGCTGAAGACTGGCAGATGACTGCCGATCAAAAAAGCTGGGTGGTGTCGATCGGTTTTGTCGGCATGGCGATCGGGGCGATTTGTTCAGGTGGCCTGGCAGACCGTTTTGGCCGTAAAACAGTCTTTGCTGCGACCCTGGTCATTTATAGCCTGGCCACTGCAGCTTGTGCTTTTGCACCGGATCTGACCTGGCTGCTGGTATTCCGTTTTATCGTCGGTTTGGGCTTGGGTGGTCAGCTACCCGTGGCCGTAACGCTGGTCAGTGAATATATTCCTGCGCATGTACGTGGCCGTTTTATTGTCTTGCTGGAAAGTTTTTGGGGGCTGGGCTGGCTGGTCGCGGCGCTAGTATCGCGCTTTATCATTCCAGATTTTGGCTGGCAAACCGCTTTCATGATTGGTGGCCTGCCTGCGCTGTATGCCATCGTGATCTGGAAAATGGTGCCGGAATCTATTCCTTTCCTGATTAACCGTGGCCGTATAGAGGAAGCTTCGGCACTGGTGAAAAAGATTGAGCGTCAATGTGGCGTTCAAGTCTATGAAATTTTTGAAGTGAAACCGGTCGCAGAGAAGCAGAATATTTCATTTTCCCAGTTATGGTCGGGTATCTTTGCGCGCCGTACGCTTATGCTCTGGCTGATCTGGTTCGGTATTATCTTTTCCTATTATGGCATCTTTACCTGGTTGCCAAGTTTACTGGTCAAAGAAGGCTATAGCATTGTCCAGTCTTTTGAATATGTGCTGATTATGATTCTGGCGCAGTTGCCCGGTTATCTGGTGGCGGCATGGCTGGTCGAAAAACTCGGTCGTAAGCCGACTTTGGCCGGCTTTATTGGCATGTGCGCGATTTCTGCCTATTTCTTTGGTCAGTCGGGTAGTGTTACTGAAATCGTGATTTGGGGCTGTCTGATGTCCTTCTTTAATCTGGGTGCCTGGGGCGTACTCTATACTTATACGCCGGAACAATATCCGACCAATATCCGTGCCTTTGGTTCAGGCTGGGCCGGGGCTGTTGGCCGGATTGGCGGTATCGCGGCACCTTTTGCTGTAACCCATCTGATGGGTATGCCGAATGGCTTTAGCTATGTCTTTACCATGTTTACGGCAGTTCTGGTCGCTGTCGCGATTGTGATTCTGGTCTTGGGTGAAGAAACCAAAGGCAAGACCCTCGAATCGATGGGCTTATAAAGGGAATGATTTTTTAGTTGCTTAGGGCCTATAAAGTGGATATTTTTAGGCCATAAGACACAAATTGTCGCGCTGAACGATTTGATGCCCTTGTGTCATCTACAGCCACGACTTAGCATAAGAAACATTGATACAAAAACGAATTATTTAGGACTATAGGTTGTTATGACAAGCCTTGCGCATCATGCGACAGAAAACCGCTCCGTAGCAGAATTTACCGAACAAGCTTATCTGAATTACGCCATGTACGTGATTATGGATCGGGCACTCCCTCATATTAGCGATGGCCTGAAACCGGTACAGCGCCGGATTGTCTATGCCATGAGTGAGCTGGGCCTGAAATGGACCAGCAAACCGAAGAAATCGGCACGTACTGTTGGTGACGTATTGGGTAAATACCATCCGCATGGTGACTCGGCCTGCTATGAAGCCATGGTGCTGATGGCACAGCCCTTTAGTTATCGTTACCCGTTTATTGAGGGGCAGGGTAACTGGGGTTCACCGGATGATCCGAAGTCTTTCGCGGCGATGCGTTATACCGAAGCCAAGCTTTCCCAGTACAGCGAACTGTTGCTGTCTGAACTGGGTCAGGGCACCTGTGAATGGCAGGACAACTTTGATGGTTCGATGAAAGAACCGGTGAATTTGCCAGCCCGTGTACCGAACATCTTGCTGAATGGCACCACTGGTATTGCTGTCGGTATGGCCACAGACATTCCACCGCATAACCTGCGTGAAGTGGTCAAAGGGACGATTGCGCTAATTCGTAATCCGAACCTGACCGATGAAAAAATCGCAGAATATATTCCTGCGCCAGACTTGCCGACCAAAGCCGAAATTATCACCCCGCCTGCTGAACTGTTAAAAATTCAGACCACAGGTCGTGGCAGTTATCGCATGCGTGCGGTCTATAGCGTCGATAAAAACGAAATTATCATCACCGAACTGCCATATCAGGTCTCAGGCTCCAAAATCATCACTCAGATTGCCGATCAGATGCAGGCCAAAAAACTGCCTTTGGTCAGTGATGTACGGGATGAGTCAGATCATGTCAATCCCACCCGTTTAGTCATTGTTCTGCGTTCGAATCGTATTGATGCCGAATCGGTGATGAGTCACTTGTTTGCCACCACCGATCTGGAATCCAGTTATCGTGTCAATATGAACATGATTGGTGCCGATGGCCGTCCACAGGTGAAATCAATTCGTCGTATTTTGCTGGAATGGATTGAAATCCGTAAAACCACGGTAACACGCCGTCTGCAATATCATCTGAACAAGATCGAAAAACGCCTGCATATTCTTGGTGGTCTGATCATTGCTTATCTAAATATTGACGAAGTGATTCAGATTATTCGTGAAGAAGATCAGCCCAAGCCGGTACTGATGCAGCGTTTTAATATTGACGAGATTCAGGCCGAAGCGATTCTGGAACTGAAATTGCGTCATTTGGCCAAGCTTGAAGAAATGGAAATGCGCCGCGAACAGGAAGAGCTGGAAGCGAAAGCTGCAGTAATTCGTGAACAACTGGCCAATCCGGAATCTTTAAAAAGCCTGATTATTTCTGAACTGAAAGACGATGCCAAGAAATTTGGTGATGATCGCCGTTCGTCAATCGTACAGCGTGCCGAAGCTGCTGCAATCAATGAAACTGAAATGTTGCCGGCCGATCCGGTGACGGTGGTGTTATCAGAAGCTGGCTGGATTCGCTGTGCCAAAGGCCATGAAGTTGATGCAGAAAATCTGAATTTCCGTGCTGGTGATCAGTATTTGAGTCATGCACAGGGCAAATCCAATCAACGCGTTTATGTATTAGATGACACTGGCCGTAGCTATGCCTTGGCCATCAATACGCTACCATCTGCGCGTGGTCTCGGCGAACCGCTCAGTTCAAAACTGTCTCCAGGCAGCGGGGTCGGTTTTAAACAGGTTCTGGTGGCAGAGGATGAAACTGAAATTCTAGCAGCAAGCAACAAAGGCTATGGCTTTAAAACCCAGGCCAAGCAGCTGGATACCAGTGCCAAAGCCGGAAAAGCTTTCCTGAATTTATCTGAAGGGGCAGAGGTCATGAACCTGCAGCCGCTCGAAGATGCTACACATGTTGCACTGCTCAGTTCAGCAGGACGTCTGTTGATTGTCGATTTAGCAGAATTACCTGTATTGAACAAAGGTAAAGGAAATAAATTGATACAACTTGAAGATGGTGATCAAATTTTGTCCATGACACTATTGAAGCTTGATGAAATAATTCAAGTGCTTGCAGGACAACAGCAGTTAAAATTAAAAGGGGATGATTTGCGCAAATATATCGGCAAGCGCGGTGCAAAAGGACAGCTTTTACCACGCGGATATCAAAAAGCAAATAAACTGTTGATTCAAAGATAAGACTAGCATCCATCCTGCGAAATACGTTATATATGAACAACGATTCAACAAGATGGATGCAATATCGCACATATACAAGTCTAAAAATGGCGTGTGATATTGAAAAAAACAGTTGAAATACTAAGGATTATGATTGGAGAGATGGCCATTATGGAAAAAATTTGGTTTGCTGAATACCAAAAAACAGGGATTCCAGAAACAGTAGAATTACCAGCAGAAAATACTTCTCTAGTAGATATTTTTGAGCGTAATTTCCAAAAATTCGGCTCGCGTGATGCCTTTATCTTTATGGATAAGGCAATGACTTTCAATGAACTGGAAGAGGCGAGCCGTAAGTTTGCAACTTATCTACAAAGCTTGGGGTTGGCAAAAGGTTCACGTGTGGCAGTGATGATGCCAAACGTTCTTCAGTATCCGGTTGTGGCACTTGGGGTGTTCCGCGCAGGTTTGGTATTGGTCAACGTGAATCCACTCTACACATCGCGTGAACTTGAGCATCAATTGAATGACTCAGGTGCTGAAGTACTGGTGATTATTGAAAACTTTGCTTCTGTTTATCAAGCGATTATTGGTAAAACACCAGTGAAGCATGTCGTGGTCGCTTCTGTCGGTGACATGCTGGGTGCCTTGAAAGGAACTTTGGTAAATTTTGTCTTGCGTTCTGTGCGCAAGCAAATTCCAGCTTGGGATATTCCAGGCCATGTGAGATTTAATGCGGCGTTATCTAAAGTTAATCCAAGTAACTATAAACGCCCTGAATTGACCCTTAGCGATACAGCAGTTCTTCAATACACAGGTGGTACCACAGGCGTATCTAAAGGCGCTGAACTGACACATCGTAACCTGGTTGCGAACATGCTGCAGTGTGACGGCATCTTCCAGAGTAAATTTGGTGCGCAAGATGGTCAGCCAGATGACCGTATTTTCTGTGCATTGCCGCTTTATCATATCTTTGCATTCATGGTATGCGCACTTTACGGTATGTACAAAGGTCAGGCGAATGTTCTGATTCCAAACCCGCGTGATTTACCAGCGGTGATGAAAGAGCTACGTAAATACCAGCCGACTTTCTTCCCGGCAGTGAACACACTTTTCAATGCGCTGGTAAACAATGAAGAGTTTAAGCAACTTGATCATAGTAAACTGAAAATGGCGATGGGCGGCGGTATGGCCGTACTTCCTTCTACTGCAGCAGCATGGAAGAAAGTTACCGGAACCAATATCGTTGAAGGCTATGGTTTGTCTGAAACTTCTCCGGTGGCAACAGCAAACCCACCTGCGTCTGAAGAATTCAGTGGCACTATTGGTATTCCATTACCATTGACTGAAGTGGCTATTCTGGATGATGAAGGCAATGAAGTTCCACTGGGTGAGCAAGGTGAAATTTCAATCCGTGGTCCTCAGGTCATGAAAGGCTATTGGAACCGTCCGGATGAAACTGAAAAAGTCATGGTGAATGGCTTCTTCCGTACCGGTGATATCGGTGTCATGGATTCACGTGGTTATGTGAAAATTGTAGACCGTAAGAAAGACATGATTCTAGTGTCTGGTTTTAACGTCTATCCATCTGAAATTGAAGAAGTTGTAGCAACTCATCCAAAAGTACTGGAAGTGGCTGCGATTGGTGTGCCAGATGAAAAATCGGGTGAAGTGCCAAAACTGTTTGTTGTGAAAAAAGATCCGTCTTTAACCACAGAAGAAGTTTTAGCATTCGCTAAAGAAAACCTGACCGGTTATAAACGTCCACGTTATGTCGAGTTTATGGATGAATTGCCAAAATCCAACGTAGGTAAAATCCTGCGTAAAGATTTACGTAAAACAGCCTAATACCTGTAAGAAAAAAAAGCGCCATCAGGCGCTTTTTTTGATTTGGACTTTTTATTTTTTCATTAACCAGCGATCAAAATAAGGACGACCTACGCCGACTACTCCCAAGAAAATAAACATGGTACCGAACTGGCGGGTAAATCCGGTTTGATTAAAGCTGCCATAACTTAGAATGTTGTCGATCAAGCAATACACCAGAATCGCGACCAGCCAGTGCCAGAGAGGCATACGCTTGATACCTACGAAATAAAAGGCAATCCATAAAATGGCAAAGGTAAAGATTGGCGACCAGATATTCATATTGGCACAAATGACGGCCATCAGAAATGCCACAATCGGCAGGACAATTTTTAATACGCGATCCACTTGACATTGATGCTGGCGTTGTTTCTCGAGGATATCGAACATTTCATTTTGATCAGGCGCGACCATAGTGAATCCTTAACAAGTAATAAAAAGCACTTTATTTAACAAAATTTATTCACGAAATGCCATGCTATGATAGAGATAAAATTTTCATGAGAAAAAACAGATGCACAGCATTAGTGGGGTTATTTATCTCATTTTGGCCGCTTGTCTTTTGCCTTATGTGTTTACATTGATTGCAAAAAAATCAGCAGGCTTCAGCAGCAAAGACAATCAGAATCCACGGGCATTTTTAGAAAAGTCTTCAGGCTTGGCCAGTCGCGCCAATGCTGCCCAGCAGAATAGCTTTGAAAGTTTGCCACTCTTTATTGCTGCGATCTTGATGGCAGAGTACCTGGTGATATCACAAGATTTGGTCATGATTTTTGGTGTGGCTTATCTGGTTTTTCGTGTGTTGTACGGAATCTGCTATCTGGCCAACTGGGCGACTTTACGCTCTATCGTATGGTTGCTCTCGATGTTATGTCCTGTGACCTTATTGCTGCTGATCATCAAGTTGGTTTAAGTCATCAGGTCTGCGGACATATTTACAGTTCGATATTTTAAAATCCAAAAAAATCTTTAAAAACCGTTATAATTGTCGCGGTTTTTTAAAAGATATAACTTGTTAAAGAGTGATGCTATGAGCTACAGCAATATCCCAGCGGGTAAAGATGCGCCAAACGATATCTATGTGATCATCGAAATTCCTGCAAATGCAGCACCAATCAAATACGAAATCGATAAAGATTCTGATGCGTTATTTGTAGACCGTTTCATGGGTACAGCAATGTTCTACCCAGCAAACTACGGTTATGTACCAAACACACTATCGCTTGATGGTGATCCATTAGACGTACTGGTTGTAACGCCTCATCCAGTAGAGCCAGGTTCTGTGATTCGTTGCCGTCCTGTCGGTAAATTGAACATGGAAGATGACGGTGGTGTTGATGCGAAACTGGTTGCAGTTCCACATGACAAACTGACTCCAATCTACAAAGATGTTCAGGAATATACTGATCTTCCTCCATTGTTGATTAGCCAGATCGAACATTTCTTCCAGCACTACAAAGATTTAGAGCCAGGAAAATGGGTCAAGCTCAGTGGTTGGGAAGGTGCTGATGTTGCGAAACAAGAAGTACTGGACTCAATTGCTGCTTATGCAGAAGCACATAAATAATTGCTTTTTGTCGTCTAGGGTTTAACTTTTTAAAGCCTGGAATAAAAAAACCTGCACATTGTGCAGGTTTTTTTATGGCTTGAAATTCGTGTGAATTAGAATAATTTCACAGGAATGTCTAACCAGATACGCCATTCATTAGTGTCACCAATGTAGTTAGATTGATAATCATCACTTGCACGGTAGTAAGAATGACGAAGACGTAAGCTTGCATCTTTCGCAAAACCAGACTGAACAGTATATTTCACTTGGTTAAAGAATTCGCGCTCATGCTCATTATCACTGATCATAGTACCTGCATTGTTAGTAGCTTTAATATCCCAACCATAAACAAAAGCAGATGTCCAAGATAATCCAGGAACATTTACAGCACCAAAGTCAAATGTATATTGAAGTTGCGCTGATTTTTCGTCATTACCAATAAAGTCAGACAGGTATGAATTCGGCATATAAATCGATTGTTTACCATCACCTACGCCTGTACCCAAACCATAGTCATAGCCAGTGTTACCAAAATTTTGCTGGTAAGCAAGCATGACATTATGTGGACCATGATTATAAGTTGTAGATAAAGCTAAAATAGTATTATCGAATGAATCATCTGGTGAGCCGATTTGAGAATAAAGATATGGATTTGCTTCTTTATCCCATTTTGTATGGTAACCACTGAAATCATGAGTTAATGTGCTTTTATCTGCCAATGCATAGCTATAGTTGGCATTAACATAGTGGCGGTCTAAGCGGTCTTTAATGTCTGTACCATAATAAGAAGCATTAACTGCATCATTAAATTTATATTTCGCGCCCCAAACCACTGCACGATCCAGCTTTGCACCATCGGAATTGATTTGGTTGGAAAGCTGATTTTCTGTGAATTTACCAGCAATCAGGTTTAAGTTTTCAATTTCGTTACTTTGAACCAATACGCCAGTATAGTATTCAGGCACTAAACGCGCAGTATTGCTTGCAAGTACAGGTAAGTCTAAAACCTGAGTACCGTAAGTCGCAGTCGTATTTGATACACGAGCTTTCACATATGCACCGCCACGAGCCCAGTGGTCATAAGCATCTTTAGTACCATCAGCATTATTTTGAGGGTGGACTGGGATCATATCATTGCCAGTATGACCATTTTCACCCAATTTAAATGAAGCATCACCAATAATACCAGCACCAAAGCCTACAGTACCTTGAGTAAAGCCAGAGTCTAGTTTAACAATCGCAGTTTGTGCAAATGAGTTCGTATTTGGTACGTTATTTTTCTTGTCACGGTGCAAATAGCCGGTACGGAAAAGTACAGAACCTTCAGCATCTTCTACAAAACCTTTAGACTCGCTTTGCTCGCTAGCGAAAGCGGTAGAAACCAAAGCAGCCTGAATCAAAACTGCTAATGTTAATTTTTTTGAATTTTGCATTGGGAAGAGAGCCTTATACAAATTGATCGGAATTTTTTAGGAATTGTATAAGAATTGCTGAAAAAAGTCATTTTTTATTGGATATATTCCACTAAAGTTTAGATTTTTTTAACTCAAATTAAACAATAGCAAGGATTTGAGGTGATTAATTTCTAACCTATCGGTAAAAAGTTAGTAAAAACATAATTTTATTGGAAATTATAAATGATATTTCTAAAGTGGTGAAATGAATGTGATCAGCTTATTTATTTTGAAACGTGCGAAAAATATGATTAAAAATTACGCACTACTTTTTAGCACAAATTTTAATCATTACAAAAATAGAATCAAAATGGGGCAAATCGTAAATGATTATGTATAAGTATTAAAAAAGTGAAGAAATACCCTTAAATACATTTATTTAAGGGAAAGCCTAGATAATTCAATTTTTCATAATTTAAATTTTAATTTAAAAACAATGATTTAAATTTTATTTCTCTTTTTAGATTTATTATTTTGGTTCCTTTTAGCCAGATTGGCATAGCTCTTGCAAATTTTGAGCTTGAGTTTAATCAATGATCATAAAAACGTCTCAGACGATCTGGGGGGAGCCACACAATGAAATTAACATTAAAAGTATTATCTCTTGCTTTATTGGGCGCTGTATCTTCTTTTACTTTTGCTGAAGAACCTGTTGCTGAACATACGGTATCTGGAAATATCAGCGTACTTTCGAGCTATAACTTGCGTGGTATTACTAACATTCCTGAAAATAGCGGCGCTACCTTACAAGGTGGACTTGATTATAACCATGCGTCTGGCTTCTATGCAGGTTGGTGGGGATCTACGCTAGATTACCCTTTGTCTGAAGAAGGACGTGATGCTTTCGAAAATAACTTCTATGCTGGCTATAGCCATGCAGTCAATGATGACTTAGGTTTAACGATCGGTACGACCTACTATTATTATTATGAATCTGATGTCAATTCTGATGGATTTGAGCTGTTATTGGGTATGAGCTATAAAGATTTGGGCGTTACAGCACAAACCCTTCTTGAAGATACCACTTGGGGCAATGCAGGTGATACCTATTTAAAAGCCACTTATAGCTATGCTTTACCACAAGATTTTAGCTTGGATACTGCTTTAGGTTTATATGCTTATGAAAAATCAGGTGACTTTATTGAAGGAACCACGGAAAATTTTGGCTTCCGTCATTTTGACATCGGTTTAAGCAAGCCACTTGGTGACACAGGTGTAACTGCAAGCATGAATTATATTTTGGGTGGTTATGACCGTTTTGATGAAAAACAAAAGAATAAAGTCGTATTTGGACTCGGTTATAGCTTCTAATTCTCTTTAGATAAAAAGGCGACCTTAGGTCGCCTTTTTTAATGACCTAAATCTGCTGCTGCCCGCGATAAGACAGGGCCTCCGAAAGATGCTGACTTTGAATATCTGGACTTTGATTTAAATCGGCAATGGTGCGTGCAACACGCAAGACCCGATGATAGCCACGTGCTGATAAATTCAGTTTTTGCTGAGCTATTTCAAGCATCTTCTGGGCAGACTGATCTAATGCGGCATATTGCTCTAGCTGTTTTGGACTCAAACTCATATTCAAGGTATTTTGCCGTTGCATCTGAATTTCATAGGCTGCAATGACGCGCTGTCTGACCGTTTCGGAGTCTTCGGCGGGTCGATTGTCCTGTAGCTCATGCGCCTGTAATGGCGGTACATCAATATGCAAATCAATCCGATCCAGCAGGGGGCCTGAAATCCGGTTCTGATAGCGCTTAATACTTTCCGGCGAACATTGGCAACGGATATCCTGATTGAATGCATACCCACATGGACAGGGATTCATGGCAGCTACTAACTGGAAATTAGCCGGAAAGGTAATTTGGCGTGATGCCCGGGAAATAACAATTTCCTTTGCCTCCAAAGGCTGCCGTAAGACTTCCAAAACTTTACGGTCAAATTCTGGTAGCTCGTCCAGAAATAAAACCCCTAAATGTGCCAGGGTAATTTCTCCTGGTTTGGGGTGTGAGCCGCCACCGACCAATGCTACTGCAGAAGCAGTATGGTGCGGTGCTCGAAAAGGCCGTTGCCCAAAAGGGTGATTGGCATTCGCCACCGAATAAATACTGGCCACTTCCAGATTTTCCTGCGTCTTTAAGGGCGGTAAAATACTGGCCAATCGAGAAGCTAGCAAGGTCTTGCCTGTTCCAGGGGGGCCTCGGAACAGCAGGGAATGACCACCTGCCGCGGCAATTTCTAAAGCACGCCGTGGTCGTAATTGTCCTTTTACATCCGCAAGATCAAACTTATAAAAATGGTCTGTAGCGAGTGGGCCGGCTTCTATTTGCGGCAAGCGCTGCGCTTGGGAAAGATGTTCACACACTTCTTTTAAATGATTGGCTGCAAAGACTTTAAAGTCTGGGAGCTGACAGGCTTCCTGTGCATTGGGGCCAGGCAAAATCAGTTGATGCTGGTCACTTTGACAGGCAATGGCAATACTTAAGGTGCCGCTGACAGGACGTAATTGACCATCGAGGGCCAACTCGCCAATAAACTCCAGATGCTCAGTACAATCTTCAGGCAGCTGGCCTGAAGCCACTAAAATGCCTAATGCAATCGGTAAATCCAGACGTGATCCATCTTTCGGTAGATCTGCTGGCGCCAGATTAATGGTCAGACGTTTGGTCGGAAATTGAAAGCCGCTATTCAAAATGGCAGAGCGTACCCGGTCTTTACTTTCACGTACCGCTGCTTCGGGAAGCCCCACTATAGTGAGTGAAGGCATACCCGAACTGACATGAACTTCGACTTCAATTAAAGGCGCATGCAGGCCCAGCAAGCCTCGCGTATAAATTTTAGCAAAAGACATTATTATTGTTCCAATATGGTGCGTTATTTTTATAGTTCTGGTGTCTTTTATGCACTGTAGTTGTGCTTATTTTTTGTTCGAAATTCTCTCTTCTAATGCTTCCACCTGTTTGAGCAAATCATTCAGGCGATGATTGGCATTATTTAGGGCAGTATGCTGACGTTCTATTTCTTCTTTAGACACCAAATCCATTTTCGCCACAGCTTCATTTAACAAGGCACGGATATTATGTTCCAAATCTTTCTTAGGTTGTTCGACTTGCTGCAAAATTGCTTGTAATAAAGTTTCAATCATTGTCTGATCCATCGCCGTAGAAAGGAGCGCACAGTTTAGCATTGCTAAAATGCAGACTATAGTATTTCAGACAAAATATAGACTTATTCGATTAAAGATATTGTAAAAATCCACATAAAAAATGTCTATTTTTTGAAGATTCAAAGCCTTTATCCGTATAAAATAAGGTATAAATAAACCACATGCCGGGCTTTCTAATTTCCCCCGACCTTAGGAATCTTGGCATGAAATTTGAACGTAAAACCTTACTGGTGAAATAAGCCGAAGGAAAACAAACATGAAGCTCGTAACTGCAATTGTAAAACCTTTTAAATTAGATGATGTTCGCGAAGCATTGTCTGAAATTGGTGTTCAAGGCATCACTGTAACTGAAGTGAAAGGCTTTGGTCGTCAAAAAGGCCATACTGAACTCTATCGTGGTGCTGAATACGTTGTAGATTTCTTGCCGAAAGTCAAAATTGAAATCGCGATTAGCGATGAAATGGTAGACGCGGTGATTGAATCTATTACTCGTGTGGCGAGCACTGGAAAAATCGGTGACGGAAAAATTTTCGTGACTAACTTAGAACAAGTCATCCGTATTCGTACAGGTGAAACAGGTGCAGACGCTGTCTAACTTGGCACGAAGTTTGCTGAGTACCTAATAACTCACAAAAACTTGGTTGGGGGATACGAATGAAAAAAATGCTACTCGCGTTCGGCATGGCCGGCGCTCTTTTTGGTGGTTCTGTTGCATGGGCTGAAGAAGCTGCAACAGCAACAACACCGACAGAAGAAATTGTGCTTGTTGAAGAAGCAGGCGATACAACAAATACAACAACAGACACTACAGCAGCAATTGCTGAAGCAGCGCCAGTTGAAGCTGCAGCACCTGCAGAAGAAGAACCAACTCTAGATACCGGCGATACCGCTTGGGTTTTAACCTCTACCGCTCTAGTTTTACTCATGACCATTCCTGGCTTGGCGCTATTTTATGGCGGTATGGTCCGCAAGAAAAACGTTCTGGCGACGATGGCACATAGCTTTATTGCTGCGGCGGTGGTCAGTATTGCTTGGGTGATTATTGGTTATACCCTAGCTTTCGGTGAAGGCAATGCCTTTATAGGTGGCCTGGATAAGTTCATGTTGGCCGGTATTACCACAGAGGCACTTTCAGGCACGATTCCTGAAATCCTGTTTGTGATTTTCCAAATGACTTTTGCCATCATTACGGTTGCCATCATCAGCGGTTCGATTGCAGAACGTATGAAATTTGGTGCTTTCGTTGCTTTTATCGCACTTTGGGTGGTGATCGTCTATGCACCAATTACCCACTGGGTATGGGGTGGTGGCTGGTTAGGTAACGACGGCGCGCTTGATTTTGCTGGTGGTACGGTTGTACATATCAACTCGGGTGTTGCCGGTCTGGTAGCAGCGTATATGCTGGGCAAACGTATGGGCTTGGGCCGTGAATCTATGGCACCACATAACCTGACCCTTACTGTAATTGGTGCATCTTTACTCTGGGTAGGCTGGTTCGGTTTCAACGGTGGTTCTGCATTAGGTGCCAACGGTTCTGCAGGCTATGCTTTGATCGTGACTCAAGTCGCAGCGGCAGCAGCAGCCATTTCTTGGTTAATCACTGAAAAACTGGCACGTGGTAAAGCTTCTGTACTGGGCGGCGTATCGGGTGCAGTTGCTGGTCTGGTGGTCATTACTCCAGCTGCAGGTTTTGTGACTGTAGGCGGTGCATTGGCGATGGGTCTGATCGGTGGTGTGGTGTGTTTCTGGGGGATTACAGCACTGAAACGCGTATTGAAAGCCGATGATTCTTTAGATGCTTTTGGCTTGCATGGTGTAGGTGGTATTGTCGGTGCGATTTTAACTGCGTTCTTTGCCAGCGAATTCATCATGGGTGACAATGCCCCTGCCAATGTCATGCATCAGCTTTGGGTGCAAGTGGAAGGGGTACTGGCGACAATTGCTTACTCTGCGATCATGACCTTCATTATCCTGAAAGTCATCGACTTGATCATTGGAATCCGTGTGGCATCTGATGATGAGCGTATGGGTCTGGATTTAAGCCAACATGGCGAACGTGTCGAATAATAATAAATACACCATAATCAATATATAGTGTAAAACAGCCCGAATGGGCTGTTTTTTTTCTATATGTTGCGTAAAACTCTACAAAGTTTGTAATTTTTGCTACACTCGGAATCCATTTGGACTTGTTCAATTAAACCGCTATGCATTGCCCATTTTGCAATACTGCAGACAGTAAAGTGATTGATTCACGCCTGGCAGCTGAAGGCTGTCAGATTCGTCGTCGCCGTGAATGTGTCAGTTGTAATGAACGCTTCACCACCTTTGAAAGCTATGAAGTGGTGATGCCGCGCGTCATCAAGTCGGATGGCAAGAATGAACCTTTCGATGAAGCCAAATTACGTCGTTCCCTGATGCATGCCTTGCAAAAACGCCCGGTGACCCAGGAGCAGATTGAAACAGTGCTGAGCGATATCCAGCTACAGATTCGCCGTTTAGGCGAGCGTGACGTGAAATCTCGTACTATTGGTGAAATCGTGATGCAGTCTTTATTCGCACTTGATCATGTTGCTTACGTGCGTTTCGCTTCAGTCTATCAGGATTTTCAGGATGTTGAAGCTTTTCGTCATCAGATTGAACAGATGCAACAACGAGAATTACAAGAATAAGCATGGCTGAACTGAATCAAGACCAAGTCTGGATGCGCCGGGCCATTGAATTGGCTCGTCAAGGGCAATATTCCACCAAACCGAATCCGAATGTGGGCTGTGTCATTGTTAAAGATGGTGTGATTGTCGGAGAAGGTTTCCATCCTCAAGCAGGCCAGCCACATGCTGAAGTCTTTGCGCTACGTCAGGCCGGTGAACAGGCCCGTGGTGCCACAGCTTATGTTACCTTAGAGCCTTGTGCGCATTATGGCCGGACGCCGCCTTGTGCCAAGGGTCTGGTTGAAGCAGGTGTGGCTAAAGTTGTCGTGGCCTGTCCTGATCCCAATCCACTGGTGGCCGGCAAGGGTGTACAGATCCTGAAAGATGCGGGCATTGAGGTAGACGTTGGCATCTGTGAAGATGAAGCGCATGAGCTGAATCAAGGCTTCCTGAAAGCCATGGCGACCGGTATGCCTTATGTGCGTTTAAAAATTGCCTCAAGCCTGGATGGCCGTACCGCGATGGCATCAGGTGAATCGAAATGGATTACCGGTGTAGCAGCACGTCAGGATGTACAGCATTGGCGTGCGATTTCAGGCGCGGTGATTACCGGAATTGAAACGGTCCTTGCTGATGACTGTCAGCTGAATGTACGTCAACTGGATGCTGTTGAAGATATCAAGACCGTGGTGCAACCGAAACGGATTGTTCTGGATCGTCAGGGACGTCTGCCACTGAGTGCAAAGATTTTAGCGCAACCTGAAACAGTGATGGTCATGGGGCCATTTCGTCAAGAGCTTGCAGACCTGGGTGTGCTACACTTGCCGGTACAGCCTTTAGCAGAATTATTAAAGCAACTGGTTCAGCAGCATCAGATTTATGATGTCTTGGTGGAAGCAGGGGCGACCTTATCTACGGCATTTTTACAACAAAAATTGGTTGATGAACTGATCAGTTACGTTGCACCGACCCTATTGGGTCGGTCTGCGCGTACCATGTTTAATGCAGAATTTAGCCATATGGCCGAACAACTCCGATTTAAGCTGTGCGATGTAACTCGCTTAGGTGATGACGTGCGCTTCAGGCTAATTCCTTTTCAAGAGACACTATGAGTTCAGAGTCTACGGTTTATCATAAACGTCGCCATGCGGCACGTACCACCGATGAATATCTTTTCCATCAGCTGGTTCCTTATCTGGGCAATAAACGCCGTTTACTGCATTTAATTCTGGAAGCGTTGGAAAGTACGGGAACCCTGAACCGTGCTGATGGTCGTGCGCCGATCTTTGCTGACTTTTTTGCAGGTTCAGGCGTGGTTTCACGTTTGGCCCGTCAGAATGGTTATCGCGTCATTGCCAATGATTGGGAGCCGTATAGCCATGCGCTGAATCATGCGGTACTGGCCTGTACTGAAGCACCGGCATTTAAAGAACTCGGTGGCTATCAGAAAGCAATTGATTATCTGAACCGTCTGCCTGAAGTCAAAGGCTGGGTGACGCATAACCTGTGTCCGCGTAATGATGAAATTTATGATCCAGCCCGTGATCGTTTGTTCTTTAAACGTCGTAACGGCATGCGTATTGATGCCATCCGTCAGCAGATTGCAGCCTGGCAGGCACAAGGTGCAATTGATGATGTGGAAATGTCTGCCTTGCTGGCACCCTTGCTGTATTCCGCCAGTTTTGTCAGCAATACTTCAGGCGTTTTCAAAAGCTTTCATCATGGCTGGGGCGGGAAAACCCAAACTGCGCTGGAACGGATTGAATCATTGCTGTGGCTGACTCCAAGCCGTTTTTGCGAGTCGGATCAGAAAAAGGGAATGGCCGCAGAAATGTGGTGTGTCGATGCCCAGCATCTGGCCAACCAGATGAGCGGCTTTGAAGTAGATGTAGCTTATCTGGATCCACCGTATAATCAGCATGCTTATAGCAGTAATTATCATGTGCTGAATGCGCTGACCTTATGGGATCAGGCCGATTTACCGACTCCGGATACCAAGGGCTTTAAGAGCGGGATTGACCGGGCATGGCGCAAAGAGCGTCCGAGCCAGTACAATTCCTCTAAATATGCTAAAGAAGCTTACGAGAGCCTGTTGGCCACCATCAATGCACGTTTCATTCTGACCAGTTATTCAACTGACGGTAATATCAGCGCTACCGATTTGTTACAGGCCAATCTGAAACGTGGCCGGGTGACCTTGCTAACCCAGGATGTGCCGCGTTATCGTGTTAGCAAACAGCGCCAGTCTGAACGTGCCCGCGTGCTGGAATTTATTGTGATTACCGATACCCACGCCAAGTCAGGTCCACCGATCCGTCAATTACTCAGCCAGCTGCATCATTATGCAGAATTGGGTGGTGTGGATACGACCGGCGTTAGTACCCAGTTGGCCCTCTGGTAAAAGAATTGAAAAGGAAATAAAAATGTTTACAGGTATTATCGAAAGCCTCGGCAAAGTCGAAAGTCTGCAAAGCGTTGGTGGTGATGTACGTTTACGCATCCAGACCGATCTGGACATGTCTGATGTACATCTGGGTGATTCTATCGCGACCAATGGTATCTGCCTGACCGTGATCGACTGGGGCGAGAACTGGTATGCGGCTGATGTTTCCCGTGAAAGTCTGAACCGGACCACGCTCGGCACCTGGAAAGCCGGTCAACCTGTCAATGTTGAAAAAGCCATGTTGCCGACTACGCGTTTTGGCGGTCATATTGTGTCAGGTCATGTCGATGCAGTCGGCGAGATCACCCTGGTACGTGAAGATGCACGTTCAATTTATTATGAAGTGACTGCACCTGCTGAAATTGCCAAATATCTCGCAGAAAAAGGCTCGGTCACAGTCGACGGCATCAGTCTAACGATTAATCATTTGCGTGGTAGCGTGATTAGTCTGAACCTGATTCCACATACTGCTGAACGTACCAATATCGGTACCTGGAAAGTCGGTAGCAAGGTCAATCTGGAAGTGGATGTATTGGCACGTTATATCGAGCGTTTATTGCTCGGTGATAAAGCCGCCCAAACCACTGAACAATCAAAAATCAGTATGGATTTCCTGGCTGAAAATGGTTTCTTAAAATAAGAGAAATGTTGATTTACTGAACAGTCTGATTGAAAAATTAGACTGTTTTTTTATTTTTCGGGATAATCAGCAGTTCAACTTGCAAATATTGCCTTGGTGGACGGGTCGAATGCTCGATTTTTTACTTAACTTGGAACAGTCATTGCCGCTATTGCTCGATCAATATGGGGTATGGATTTATGCAATCCTGTTTCTGGTGATTTTTGCAGAAACCGGTTCAGTGTTTTTCTTTTTCCTGCCCGGCGACAGTCTATTGCTGGCTGTGGGAGCTTTATGTGCCAGCAGCGATCTGGTGACCCTGCATTCGATGGGGCTGTTGTTATTCACTGCTTCGGTGCTGGGCTATAGCGTGAATTATTACACCGGAAAAGTCCTCGGTTTAAAATATTTCAACCAGCATTCACGCTATTTTAAGCCGGAATATATGGTGAAAACCAACCACTATTTTATGAAACATGGCGGTAAAACTATTTTAATCGCACGTTTTATTCCCTTTGTCCGCTCATTTGGCCCTTTTGCTGCCGGTTCAGCGCATATGAGCTTTGCCACATTCAGCTTTTATAATATTGCGGGTGGCATCCTCTGGATTGGCACTTTATTAAGCATTGGCTATCTGCTCGGAAATGCTGCCTTTATGCTGGCAGATTTTTTGTAAGATGCGACATAGAAGATAAAAAAGCCCGAATTTTCGGGCTTTTTTAATGTGAAAGGATCATTTAAATATTGCGTGGCTGATCAGAAAATTCAGAATTTTTCAGCATATACTCGATTTCTTCTTTGGCTGCCGCACGCATTTTTTCACGAAGTGCATTCACGGTCTGTTCAATCACGGTTTCTGCCTCAAGTTCCAGACGTAAACGCACACTTTCTAATTCGGATAAAATGGACTCGTCCTCAATCTGGATGCGACCTTTGGCAAAATCAAAAGTCGTCTCAGGATTTTTTGCATAACGTGCGACATAGTGCTGCACTTCAGCCTCTAGATGCGTATTTATTTCAGCAAGCACCTGACTCTGTTCGCTAAATTTACGCTGTTCCTCATGACGTAGCTGTTCTTGATAGGCCTGTTCTTCAGCACGTTTCTCGGCCAAGGCTTTTTCAAGCGCGAGCTGTTTGCGAATACGGGCTTCTTCAATTAATTCGGCCTTGCGCTGTGCATAGGCAGCTTCAATCTTGCGTTCAGATTCTTGCTGTAAGCGCTGGTCGCGACTCTGCCATTCTTCCAAAGACGTTTCTGGTTTTAAAATATCGCAGATCCGAGAGAGGTCATCGATAAAGGTCTGACGTACAGCTTCCGGCACATTTAACCAGCGCTGTTTAAAATCGGGACCTACATTTAATGCCACGTGCCTCTCCTTGTGGATGATATCGGTTAAAGCTTATGGGTGTCCGGTTCAATACCTAAACGACGATATTGCTTGAATTTTTCACGACCCAGCTGTTTAGCCGTTTCATGGTTTTCAATGATCTCAATAATGTGACTAAATTTTGTGTAAGGTTCAAGTGCTTCCGGATTAAAATTGAAAATAATCCAGTCGGACTGTTCCGGCAGTGTTGCCGAAATACAGACCGTCGCCTGAGGCTGGTCAATACCATGCGGAATAAAACTCGCGGGATCAAAACTCCACAGGCGTTCATCCAGCTGTTGTTGCAAATCTGTATCGGCACACAATAACCAGATTCGCGCCGGCTGGCGCAGAATCTTACGGCATAAACGACAAGTGCTGTCCACTTGTCGTTCAGGGCTTTTTTCAAATAAATAAAAGCTGACTTTAGCCATTGCTTTGAACGCGACTCGTCAGAAATTGCATCAATAATGGAACTGGACGGCCGGTTGCACCTTTATTGGTACCTGAGTTCCATGCCGTACCTGCAACATCCAGATGTGCCCAGCGATATTCACGGGTAAAACGTTGCAGGAAGCAGGCTGCAGTCACAGAACCAGCTTTTGGACCACCGATATTGCCAATGTCGGCAAATGGTGAATCCAGTTGTTCCTGATAGTCTTCCAGTACCGGCATACGCCATACCCGGTCAAAGGAATGCTGGCCGGCAGCTTCTAGTTCTGCTGCCAGTTTATCATCTGGCGTGAACAGACCCGTTAGTACTGAACCCAAAGCGACCACACAGGCACCGGTTAAGGTCGCAATATCAATCACCAAAGCAGGATTAAAACGTTTTACATAGGTCAAGGTATCACATAGGACCAAACGACCTTCGGCATCGGTATTCAGGATTTCAACCGTCTGACCGCTCATGGTCGTTACGATATCACCAGGACGGGTGGCTTTACCTGAAGGCATGTTTTCTGCTGCAGCGATGGTTCCCACCACATGTAGAGGTAAGCGGGCTTCGCACAATGCACGCATTGTACCGAGTACAGAAGCTGCACCGCACATGTCGTATTTCATCTCGTCCATGCCTGCGCCTGGTTTAAGGGAAATACCGCCGGTATCAAACGTAATGCCTTTACCCACCAAGACTACCGGTGCTTCGCTACGCTCTGACTGATATTCCATGCTGATAATCCGACCAGGACGCTCTGAACCTTTACTTACCGCAAGGAAGGCGCCCATGCCTAAATCTGCCATTTGCTGTTCATCCAGCACTGTGACTTTAAGTAGGTCTGGATATTCAGCCGCCAAAGCCACCGCCTGTTCTGCAAGATATTCAGGGAAACAAATATTGCCCGGACGGTTGCCCAGGTCACGTGCCAGATTTTGTCCGCTTTGCACTGCTTGTACCAGTTGCAACTGTTCGGTAGTTAAGACGCTATGAGTGGCAATCAGGTCGATCTGCTCGAGCACAAATTCATTCTTCTTGGATTTATATTCATCATAACCATAGCTGGCCTGAGTCAGGAAGAGCGCAAACAGATAATGGAATTCTTGTGGAAGTTGTGTCAGATCTACAGAAATCTGTTTGAATTTTTTTTGAGTGACTTGAATAATAGTTTGCGCGATTTTTGCAAGTTTTGCTGGTTGCAGTTCAGCGACCTTGCCTAAACCAATCAGCGCGGCATGGCTGGACTGGTTTACCTGACCAATCAGGCTCAGGCTTTCAGCCAAAGTTGCCTTGAATTGAGAGGCTTCAATTAATGTGTCTAAATTATTGATTTGATAGGTTGCGGTTGTATTCTGAAGTTGTTCCGAGTCAACTAAAATCAACAAAGATTGACTTGATCCATTCTCTGGGAATGACGTATTAATTGTAAGTTTCATATTCTGTTTTCACGCCTGTCTAGATGGGTAAATCATTCAGTCATTGAAACATTTATCTGAATAGATTTTCAATGGGCAGGGCGGCCTAGGTTTTATATTTTTGCTATTCGGGTAAACTAGCACTCGTTTTATGGACCTTATTTTGGAAGAATTAATTTGATTATTCGGCGTTATCTGGTCAAGCAAGTTGTCTCGACATCCTTGGTGGTGATTGCCTTATTGACCTTGATCATGATGGGCGGTCGACTGATCAAGTATTTTGGTGTCGCGGCGCAAGGCCGTCTGGATGCAGGCATTTTATTTAGCATTATTGGCTATCGTTTGCCTGAATTCTTAACCCTGATTCTTCCGCTCGGTTTCTTTATTGGACTGATGCTGGTGTTTGGCCGTTTATATGTCGATCATGAAATGGCTGTAATGAATGGCAGTGGCGTCAGTCGGCATCAATTGACGCGTCTACTGGTGCCGATGACCCTGGTGTTTTTGATTGCTCAGGCCGGATTGATGCTGTGGGCTGCGCCGTGGGGCATTCGCCAGTTTGAAGCCCTGACCACCAGTCAGGCGGTACGTACCGGCTTTGACTTGGTGAGACCGAAAGAATTTATCTCCTCTGGGCCCTATACCATTTATGCCGGTGACCTGTCAGAAGACCGTAAAAATTTAAAAGATATTTTCTTTTATCAGCGTGCGGAAAAAGAAGGCAAACCGGATGTGATGATTCTAGCGCAGGAAGCCACCCGAATTGAGGTACCGAATGATGCTGCCAATGTGGTGGATCTGGTCCAAGGTCGCCGTTATGAGATCTATCCGGGCACACCGCAATATACCCAAGCCGAATTTGAAAGCTATCGTCTGCGCTTAGAAAGCGATGAAGAAGCGCAATTTGCCAGTACTGAAGTTGAAGCCTTACCGACCTCGCAATTGTGGCAGAAACGTCAGGATCCTGTAGTGGCCAGTGAGCTGGGCTGGCGGGTGTTTGTTCCTTTTGCGATTCTGATTGCCCTGATTCTGGCTGTGGCATTGTCCGAAGTGAGCCCACGACAGGGTCGTTATCTCAAGTTATTTCCTGCTCTCATGATCTTTGCCAGTCTGATTGTAGCCTTGATGGCAGTGAAGACCCGGATCAGTAAAGAAGAAATGGGAATATGGGCCTATCCATTGATCCTGATTGCCTATGCAATTGCGGGTGCCTTGTTCTCACGTAAACAGAAATTAGGTCCAAAAATCAAGAAACAGATTCAGCGAGTGAGGTCTTAACAATGTTGGCACGTCGTATAGTTGCAAAACATGTGACCCAAACCACTGCGCTGGCGATGCTGGGTGCAACCGCAGTATTGGCAGGTTTACAGGTATTATTTACTTATCTGGGTGAGCTTGGCTCGCTCAAAGATGGTTATGGTGCCTGGGATGCCTTGAAATATGTGCTTTGGGGCGCACCAAACTATTTATATGAAATCCTGCCGATTTCTGCACTGATTGGTGCTGTCCTAGGTCTTGGTACATTAGCCTCGAATAGCGAGCTGATTGTGATGCGTTCGGTCGGCGTGAGCTTATGGCGCATTGTCGGCTGGGTCATCCGTTCGGCACTGTTGTTGGTGGTGTTGTCATTTGCCCTGAGCGAGTGGGTCATTCCTTATACCAATGAACAGGCCAAAAGCGTCAAGAGTGCCAGTAAAGCCGCTCAGCTCGGTGAAGTGCGTGGTTACTGGACTCGGGAAGGGCAGCGCTTTATTTATATCGATTATGCTAACTCGCAAGGCCAGCTGAAAAATGTGCAGATGCTGGACTTTGACCAGAACTATCGTTTGCGCGGTACCTTGCAGGCAGATCAGGGGCAATTCGTTAAAGATGGTTCCTGGACACTGGACAATACAGAGCAGTTCGATATTTTACAAAATGGCAATGCCACGTTGGTTAAGCAACAACAGCAACCTTTAGCGCTGGCATTGCAGCCCAAATATGTACATATGGTGACGATTGATCCTGAAGATTTATCGCCTAGCCAACTAGTGAGCTTTATGAGCTATATGCATGAATACAGCCAGGTACCGAAAACCTATCAGCTGGCCTTCTGGCAAAAACTTGGTTCGCCTTTTGCCCTGATTGCACTAGTAGTGATTGCCTGTTCATTTATCTTCGGGCCGTTGCGTCAGCAATCCATGGGTTTCCGTCTGGTGATTGCCTTATTTGCCGGACTAGGTTTCTTCTATCTGCAGGATTTCCTCGGCTATGCCAGTCTGATTTATGCACCATCTCCGGCCTGGTTCGTGTTTATTCCGATTCTGATCATGTTCGGCATCGGCGGATACTTGCTGCATCGGGCGCGCTAAGGCACAGGAAAATAGAACAAATCAATCATCATGAGAGGCTTAAACCATATACGGGTCATGGCCTCTTTTTATAAACTTCGCTAAAATAGAGCGATTAATTCGTAGACGAACAGAGTATTTCATTATGACGGATGCAACTGCTGGCAAAATCCCTCACGTTTTGGTGATTATGGATGGTGTGGGTCATCGCGAAGCGGTCGAAGACAATGCGTTTTTAGCAGCTAAACGACCAAATTTAACTGCGATACAGGACAAGCATCCGCATGGTTTGATCTCGGGTTCAGGTGAAGATGTCGGCCTGCCGGATGGCCAGATGGGTAACTCTGAAGTTGGACATATGAACCTCGGTGCAGGTCGTGTGCTGTATCAGGACTTTACCCGAATTACCAAAGACATTCGTACTGGCGACTTCTTTGAACATGAAGTTCTGGTCGATGCAGTTGAGAAAGCCAAAGCTGCAGGTGGGGCAGTACATTTGCTTGGCCTTTTGTCTGAAGGTGGTGTGCACTCCCATGAAGATCATATTGTGGCGATGGCAGAGCTAGCGCTAAAACGCGGTGCGCAAGTCTATTTACATGCATTCTTAGATGGTCGTGATACGCCGCCTAAAAGCGCACAACCTTCTTTAGAAAAACTCGATGCCTTATTCGCTCAATATCCAGGTCAAGGTCGTATTGCCACCATGATCGGCCGTTATTTTGCCATGGATCGTGACAACCGTTGGGATCGTGTTGAACAGGCCTATCGGTTGTTGACTGAAGGTGAAGCGGTTCGTACAGCTGCCAGCGCAGTTGAAGGTTTGGAACAGGCTTACGCAGCCGATGAGTCGGATGAGTTTGTTAAAGCGACCCGTATTGGCGATCTGGCGAAAATTCAGGATGGCGACAGCGTCGTATTCATGAACTTCCGTGCCGATCGTGCCCGTGAATTGACTCGCGCATTTGTAGAAAAAGACTTTGCAGGTTTTGAACGTAAAGTCGTGCCGAATTTGGCGAAGTTTGTCATGCTGACGCGTTATCAAGCCACGATTGATGCACCTGTAGCGTATATGCCTGAAGCGTTGAAAAACTCGATTGGTGAATACTTATCTGATTTGGGTAAAACACAGCTGCGCATTGCGGAAACAGAAAAGTATGCGCATGTGACTTTCTTCTTCAGCGGCGGCCGTGAAGATGAATATCCGGGTGAAAAACGTATCCTGATTCCATCGCCAAACGTAGCCACTTATGACCTCAAACCGGAAATGAGTGCTTATGAAGTGACTGATGAGCTGGTGGCTGCGATCAATTCAGGTGAATTTGACCTGCTGGTCGTGAACTTTGCCAATGGGGATATGGTTGGTCATACTGGCGTATTCGATGCTGCGGTGAAAGCAGTAGAAGCGGTTGATACCTGTTTGGGCCGGGTTTACGAAGCCGTGATGGCGCAAAAAGGTCATATGATTGTGACTGCCGATCATGGTAACGTAGAGCAGATGCAGGACTATCACAGTGGTCAGGTACATACTCAGCATACCACTGAACTAGTTCCATTTATTTATGTGGGTCCAACTCAGGCCACGATCGCAGAAGGCGGTGTACTGGCAGATGTCGCACCGACTTTATTAAGCCTGATGCAAGTTCCGGTACCTGCTGAAATGCAAGGTCGTAACCTGATTCAGCTTGATGCATAATTTTCGATAAAATTCTAAAAAAGGTCAAAGAATGGCAAGAACACGCTGGAAGTCTGTTGTAATACCATGCTTACTGATGTGTTTGAGTCATTCAGCCTGGGGGGCGGGTTCAAATGAGCCGGCATTCGATGATATGGAAATGGATGGGCAGGTCTATTCTGAAATTCCCGTAGCATCCATTCAGGAATTTGTGCAAATTTATGGCATTGTAAAAGACAATTATATTCAAGATAAAAATGACGATGCCTTATTCCAACAGGCCATTCAGGGTCTGGTCAGTGGCTTAGACCGCTATTCCCGCTATTTGTCGCCTGAAGATTATAAGCAGCTGCGTGAATATACCGAAGGTGATCTGGCCAGCATTGATTTTGATCTGCAATTTGACCCGCGGATGAAGCAATGGGTGGTTCAGGGCTTGAATGCCGATGCAGATTCAGCCAAGCAGGGACTGCGTAATGGCGTCACTGTTTATAAAATTGACGATCAGGTATTAAGTAGCCTGAATCAGGAACAAGTCCGGCAGTTATTGAGCGGAGCAGTTGGCTCTACGCTCACGATCCAGCTTTCCCCGCAAAGTCCGGCCGTTCGTCTGGTCCGCAATACCAAACTAGATACTGAAATTAAATCGAGCTTGCACAATAATCAGGTACTGGTATTGCAGGTCAAGGTTTTTCAGCAAGATACTGCCAATGAAATCAAGCGCCTGATTGAAAGTTATGCCGACAAGCGCCTAAAAGCCGTGCTATTTGATTTACGCAATAATCCCGGTGGCTTACTCTCGGCCGCAGTTGAATCTGCCGATTTATTTTTGAATCAGGGCGTGATTGTATCGACCAAAAGCCGTGCTGAAGGCAACCAGCAATTTCAGGCCTTGCCGAGTTTTGAGTTCCACAATCTGAAAGTTGGGGTGCTGATTAACAACCGCTCGGCTTCTGCAGCAGAAGTGTTTACTGCAGCCCTGAAAGAACATAATCGTGCCTGGGTAGTCGGAGAAAAGAGCTATGGCAAAGGCGTAGTACAGAAACTCTTTCCTTTAAGCAACGGTTCGGCTCTACAGATGACAGTATCGCAATACTTTAGCCCGAGTGGCCAGATGATTGAAGGGCGGGGCGTACAGCCGCATTTCAACTATCCGTTTAAGCAGGAAATGCGTGAGGAGAGCTATCTGGAACATGTCACAGACTTGCTGCTCCTGCAAAAATAATTATTCGTCTTCTTCGGTATCCAGTCCGAACTTTTTCAAGCGATAGCGCAGGGAACGGAACGACATGCCGAGTTTTTTGGCGGCCAGTGTCCGGTTCCAATGGGTCAGATTCAGCGCATTGAGTAAAATTTCTTTCTCGACCTTTTCCAAATACAGCTCTAGACCCTCTTCAGGCAGCTTTTTAGGTGCAATCAGGGTCTCGGTGGCAATGATCTCGCTCGTGAGCGTATTCATCTCCTGAGGGCTGTTTAGCGCCTGACGCAGCGGTGCGCTCTGCAAATGCTGAAGATCAATCCGCTCTTCATCACTTAAAGTAATCGCACGTTCCATAATATTGCGTAATTCACGCACATTACCTGGATAATATTGTCCCAATAAAAACTCTTTGCTGCGTTCGGTCGGTTTTTTATTGGGAATGCCCCATTCCTGGCAAATTTTCTGAATAAAGTGTTCAGCCAATAACAGAATATCCTGACCGCGTTCACGCAGCGGCGGTAAAGTCAGATCCATTACATGAATACGGAAATATAGATCCTGGCGGAATTTGCCTTGTTGCACCAAGGCTTCCAGATCCTGATGGGTAGCACTGATCACGCGGAAATCCACATCAATTTCGGTATCTGAACCGAGTGGACGAATACGTTTTTCCTGAACGGCACGTAACAGTTTGACCTGCATGGAAAGCGGTAATTCTGCAATTTCATCCAGAAACAGACTGCCACCATGTGCAGATTGAATCAGGCCCTGTTTGTCCTGAGCAGCGCCGGTAAAGCTGCCTTTTTTATGTCCAAACAGTTCGCTTTCCATCAATTCAGTCGGAATGGCACCACAATTAATCGCAATAAAAGGACCTTCATTGCGGTTACTCAAGCGATGGACCAGATTGGCCACGACTTCTTTACCTGTACCTGATTCACCTGTGATAAAAACCGGTGCTTGTGAGCGGGCAATTTTTTGTAAGGTAATGCGTAATTGCTGAATTGGCATGGATTGTCCAATCAGCATTTTATGTTCGAGTGCATCATTCGGATTATTATGCGAATAATCCACCGGTTTATTCAGGGCTTTTTGTAAGAGCTGTTCCAGATGTTTCTGATTAATCGGTTTACTGACAAAGTCAAAGGCCCCGGCTTTGAGCGCGGCAATGGCGATTTCCATGTTGCCATAGGCGGTCAGAACCGCGACCGGAAGTGCCGGATAGAGGTTGCTAATCCAGTCCAGAAGCTCCAAACCATTGCCATCGGGCAGATTCAGGTCGGTCAGACAGGCATCATATTGATGATTGGCAAGGCATTTTTTAGCGTCTTCCAAACGATGGGCAATGTGCGTGCGAATTCCCATGCGCAGCAATGACATTTGCATGAGGGTACATAAATCCTCCTCATCATCCACCAAGAGCACCAGTGGTTGTTGTTCCCCATTCATCTTCCTTGACCCCTTTAAAGCGTAATACGTTGACAGCTGATGCGAAAGCATGCGCCCTGTTCTTGTTGTATATAGTTTAATTGTGCCTGATTTGCTTCGCAAAAACTATGTGATAAATACAATCCTAATCCGGTACCACTAATCGATGTACTAAAAAAGGGTTTAAACAATAAGGCCTGATCATGTACGGCTACGCCAGAGCCAAAATCCCGTACATCAATCCAGACCCGATGTTCATAGGGATGCACATTCAGCTGAATATAGGCTGCATCTGCTGAATTGTGACGAATGGCATTACGAATCAGATTAATGAGGATTTGCCGGAATTGTGCTTCATCAAACTGAATTACCAAAGGGATATCAATATTAAATTGAATCTGATCATGAATATCGGCCAGATCTTCTTGGATAAATAACGGGATAAAATCATTGAGATGAATCGGTATAGGATGGGTTTCTTTATTTTTGACCATATTCAGCGTGTCCTGAATAATCCGGTCAATCCGGGTCGCCTGTCGGCCAATCATCTGCTGGAGTAGCTGTTGCTGTTCAGTTTCCGAGTCCAGATATAAATCATTGGCTTGCACAATGGCAGCTAGGGGGTTGCGAATTTCATGGGCAATACTGGCCGAGAGTTGACCCAGTGCAGCAAGTTTAAGTTGCTGCACCTGCTGATTCAGTTTTTTGGCATCCTGTAACACCAGTAGCATTAGAGTCTGATGTGGCACAATCAGTTTTTGCACCTGCACATGAATATTATAGCGACTTTGCTGAGATTCAAACTGAAAGCGCTCACCATTTTCCAGTGTCTCAAAATGGATCAGTTCAAATAAATCTGGCTGTGACTGAGATAAGGTGAATTTCTCATGGCCGTATTTGGACTCAATTCCAAGAAGATTACAGGCGGCAGGATTACTGAGTACCACATGGTAGTTTTCATCCAGAACCAGATAGCCGGTTTCAATCTGCTCCAGAATATAGCGGTTAATATTCTGTAAGCGATGCAGTTCCAGCGATTGAGAAAAATTTAGATTTTCCAGAATCTGAAAGCGGCGTATGGCAATTTGTCCAGTGCCATAGACCACAAAAAATAAAAAGGCCAGCAAGGCGCTATTACTGATATTGCTGAGTGATGAAAATGCAAAAATACTGCCGATAAAATGCTGATAAATTACGCTGATAACAGCAACCAGCGTGACGACCAAGGCCTTTTTTGCATCTAATAATAAAGATGCAGAAAAGATAGTAATCACAAACAGCAGCCCGATTTGCAGATTAGGACCGTCGCTCGCCAAAGTCAGCAAACTTAAAACGCAGACATCGCTAAAGAAAATCATAATCAGCTGCGGCTGGATCAGGCGTCTGATCCATTTCAGCACAAACAGCTGTACGGTATTGATCGCAACCCCGATTCCCAGTGCATAATAATACAGCTGCGGGTATTGATAATCGGTGGTGAGTTCGGGGTAGGTCAGCATAAAAATCAGCAACAAACCGGTGCTGATCAGCAGACGATAAGCGCTGTACCAGATACCGAGATGGTATTGATTCAGTTCAGCATAGTTTTTTTGTTGTGCCATATGCACCGGAAATCGTTAAAAGCTAAGGTTTAATGAGTCCATAGCGCATGGCCAGATGAGTCAGTTTAACATCGCTATCGATATTCAGTTTTTCAAAAATACGGTAACGATAAGTATTCACGGTTTTAACACTCACAAAGAGCTTGTCGGCAATTTCCTGGGCGCTGATACAATTCACGACCATCATCGCGACTTGCATTTCACGCTCTGACAATGCATCAAAAGGCGATTGTTGTGTATCAGAAAGGTAAGAGCTTGCTAACTGTTCCGCAATGTCTGCACTGAAATATTTGCCGCCTTGCATGACTTTGTTAATCGCACGGACCATTTCCGAAATCGGGGCCCCTTTGGTGATATAACCTTTGGCACCGGCTTTCAATAACAGGGACGGATAAGGCTCTTCTGCTAAACCGCTAACCGCCAAAACTTTGGTTTCCGGCGCACTCTGAAGTAGACGGCGCGTGGTTTCTACGCCACCAATGCCCGGCATATTCACATCTAACAAAACTACATCAGGATGATGTTGACGAACTAGAGAGATCGCTTCTTCACCAGATTCAGCTTGTCCAATTACCTGAACCTCCGCATGGTCTTCTAGCATTCTGCAAATTCCAGTACGAACTAATTCATGGTCGTCCACAACTAAAACTGTGATCACCTACGCTCTCCCTCTGTTAAAAAAATCATTTTTTTGTTACATAAAGCAAAATAAGCTTGCAATGAAAGTACAAAATTAGCAATCCTATTCGCAAGATTAAATCTGAAACTTATCACACAGTGTCAAGAACAAAAAATGTTCGGCATTGTGTTTAAATGTAAGGCATATTAGAGGTAATACGCAAATCAATCTTACCTCTGTTAGTTGAGTGAAGGAATAGTGAAGAAAATAAACAAGTCTTTAAGGCATCTACTCGGCCTGTCCGTGTTAATCAGCATGAGCACGACAAGTTTTGCTGAAATCATTATGAATTCTGGCACGGCAGAGGACGGTTCCAGCATTAGTTGGTCTTCTGAAGAAGTTAACCAGTTAATGAGCGATGATTTTAATGCGTCAGCCAATGAGCCTTCGCCACCCGGGTCTGCAACAGTGACCACTACTTTGCGTCAGGTCGGCACAGCAGCGCCAGCAGCAGCCAAACCTGCTTATACTGCGCCGCAGATTATTGATACGAATCATTTTAGTAATCAACCTTCTGTCAATGCACGGGCTGCACTGGTCATGGATGCACAAACCGGTGAGGTGCTGTTTAGCAAAAATACCAATACTGCCTATCCGATTGCATCGATTACCAAGCTGATGACAGCGGTGGTCATTTCTGATGCACGTCTGAACATGTCGGAAAAAATCACACTACAACAGGCTGATTTTTCCTGTTCAGGTTGTAAAAGCTCAAGCTCGACTTTAAGAGCAGGGGACAGCATGAACCGTGCTGAAGCTTTACTGTTTGCTCTGATGAAGTCCGAGAATCCGGCTGCTGCCGCTTTGGCACGCACTTATCCAGGTGGCCGATCAGCGTTTATTGCCAAAATGAATGCAAAAGCCAAAGAGCTCGGCATGAATTCTACCCGCTTCATGGAGTCAACCGGTTTGCATCCGGGTAACATGGCTTCAGCTCGTGACTTGGGAATCTTGGTAAATACTGCCTCTCAATATGGCCTGATTCGCCAGTTCTCGACCACGCCAAGCTATGACTTTAACTTGGGTTATCGTGTGTTGAAATCGAATAATACCAATGCCTTGGTACGTAATGGCGGCTGGAATATTAATATTTCTAAAACCGGTTTTATTAATGAAGCAGGGCGCTGTGTGGTGATGCACACGACTCTGAATAACCGTCCGGTGGCGGTGGTACTTTTAGGTGCAAACAGCTCACAGGCGCGTACCAATGATGCGACCCGTTTAATGAGTTGGGTCAGCCAGCAACCTAAACGAATCTAATTGATTGGTTCATAAAAAAACCCTGCAAGTGCAGGGTTTTTTTAATTCTGGCCGGAATTACATATTCGACAGAATAGAGTCTTTAACTTGACTCATAGTTGCATCAATCGACAACATCACGGCATCAGCACATTGCTTGATAGCAGTGTCTGGATCTTTCAGACCGTTACCCGTTACGGTACATACGATTACTGAACCTTCAGCAATTTTACCCGCTTTAATATCACGGATGGCACCGCCGACAGACGCAGCAGATGCCGGCTCTACGAACACACCTTCATACATAGAAAGCAGACGTTGAGCTTCGAGAATCTCCGCATCAGTCAGTTCATCGAACCAGCCGTTTGAATCACGAACAACCGCTTTAGCATGATTGAAGCTTTGCGGATTGCCGATACGAATCGCAGTTGCAACAGTTTCCGGGTTTTCTACTGGACCGCCACGAAGGAACGGTGCAGCACCAGAGGCTTGGTAACCTGCCATGATTGGCAAGCCAGCCGGTTTAGGACCAGTAAAGGCATCAGTTTCAGCATCGTAAACGACTTGCTCAAATTCTTCTTTCGACTGGTTGGCAACCGCTTCAGTATAACCCATCCAGTGCGCAGTGATGTTACCCGCATTACCGACTGGCAGGCAGTGATAATCCGGTGCACGACCTAAAGCTTCAACGATCTCGTAAGCAATGGTTTTTTGACCTTGCAGACGGTATGGGTTGATTGAGTTTACAATCGTTACCGGTGCCTGATCGGCAACTTCTTTGACCAGACGCATACCGTCATCAAAGTTACCGCGAATTTGCATGGTGATCGCACCATACATCATCGCTTGTGCCATTTTACCCATGGCAATTTTGCCTTCAGGGATGAGCACGAATGCTTTAATGCCGGCACGCGCAGCGTATGCAGCCGCTGCTGCAGAGGTGTTACCAGTAGATGCGCAGATGATGGCTTTAGAGCCTTCTTCAACGGCTTTGGTCACCGCCATAGTCATACCGCGGTCTTTAAATGAACCAGTCGGGTTTAAGCCCTCGTACTTCACATAAATTTCAACATCTTTACCAATAATGCGTGGAATATTCTCAAGCTTGATCAGTGGAGTATTACCTTCACCCAAAGAGATCGCACGAGTAGTTGCAGACACTGGTAAACGGTCGCGATAGCGGTCAACTAAACCAGTATAACGATTGGCATTCGACATGATGATGTTCCAATTGTGTGTAGAGCTTGGCAAGGGGAATCCTCCCCTCAACCCGATTAATTATCAAGCGATTCTAAACGAATTCGTACAATTTCGCCATGAATGACGGGTAATGCTTGAATTTGTGAAAGCGCTGCATCCATTTTTGATTCGACGATAGGATCGGTCAGAATCACGATAGGAATAAGGTCTTTGGATAAACGCGGTTGCTGCATGATCGCATCAATACTGATGCCGGCACGACTGAGAATTGTGGTGACATCGGCAAGCACGCCCATCTGATCTTCGGCATTAATACGGATGTAATAGCCGGTGGTCATTTGTTCACGACTCAAGATCGGTAAATCACTGAGCGCTTCAAAAGCCAGTTGCGGAATAGTACCTGCGCCGTCTTCTGTGTAAATGATGTCACGGACAATATCGACGACATCAGCAACAACCGCAGAAGCCGTTGGTCCCGCACCTGCGCCAGCACCATAGTACAGTGTTGGGCCGACCGCATTCGCTTGTACCAGAACCGCATTTTTCACGCCGTTAACATTGGCAATCAGCTGGTCATCTGGAATTAGGGTCGGGTGTACACGGAGTTCAATCCCGGCATCAGTACGGCGTGCAATGCCCAGATGTTTAATCCGGAAACCGAGGTCTTCGGCATATTTCACATCTTGTGCCGTGACTTTGCCAATGCCTTCAGTAAAGACTTTGTCAAACTGAAGTGGAATACCAAAGGCACATGAGGCCAGAATCGTCAGCTTGTGTGCTGCGTCAATGCCTTCCACGTCAAAGGTCGGATCGGCTTCGGCATAACCCAGTTCTTGCGCTTCTTTCAGCACATCTTCAAAAGCGCGGCCTTTTTCACGCATTTCACTAAGAATGAAGTTACCTGTGCCGTTAATAATACCGGCCAGCCATTCAATCTTGTTGGCTGCCAAACCTTCACGGATCACTTTAATAATTGGAATGCCACCAGCCACTGCGGCTTCATAGGCAATTTGCACGGCATTGTCTTCAGCCGCTTTAAACAGTTCATTACCGTGTTCAGCCAAGAGTGCTTTGTTGGCGGTTACAATATGTTTGCCATGTTTCATGGCTTCCATGATGACTTCATAGGCAGGATGAATTCCGCCCATGACTTCAACCACCACGTCTACATCAGGTTGACGCACGATGTCCATCAAATCAGCACTTTGTTTGACCGATTCTGGCAGATCCAGATCAGGACGTGGACGACGGGTGCCTACATGGGTAATTTCAATTTCACGACCGGTGCGACGTTTGATCTCAGCAGCATTTTCTTTTAATAGTTTCAAGGCACCACCACCTACAGTACCAAGACCGAGGATTGCCAGACGAACTGGTTTCACGTCACACTCCAAATTAAACAGTTTTTTACAAGAACCTAGATCATAGCTAAAAAAACCGCCTGACTCTAGGGTCATTTTCAGAATATCTTTATCTATAAATTAAAGTTAAATAACGTATTAAAATGAGTTATTTAAGCCGGTTCAATAATTCCGAGGTAGACAGGTAACCGCCCAGATAAGCCCCTGCTGAATTATAAATGGCAGGGGTGCCATTCACGCCCATATTCAGACCCATTTGATATTGATCTTGAACAGGATTTTCACATTTTTCTGCGCTAATCTGTGCACCGGCAATCGCCTGGTCAAACGCACTACGGCGGTCGGCACTGCACCAGATCGCTTCCATGGCTGGCATATGCTGTTCACCACGCGGCCAGGCGATATAACGCACTTCAATGCCTTTGGCATTCATCTCATCCATTTGTTCATGGAATTTATGGCAATACGGACAACTGACATCGGTAAACACATAGACCACATGCTTGGTTTTGCCTTTGGCTGGATAGACCAGCAAGTCTGCTGGCTTGAGTTCGGCAAAGAGTTTATTGTTGATGCCTGCTTGCAGATTTTCGCTGACATTGTGCAGCTGTTTATCGCCGAGACGGATCACATCGCCCTGAATCAGATACTTACCGTCACTGGTGACATAGACCGCAGACATGCCTTCCAGGCTGACCCAGAACAGGTTCGGGACTTCGGTGGCTTTAATGTCGGTGATTTTGGCACTGATGCCGGCAGTCTT
The DNA here is from genome assembly GCF_000367905.1 of Acinetobacter sp. CIP A162. Classification (GTDB taxonomy): domain Bacteria; phylum Pseudomonadota; class Gammaproteobacteria; order Pseudomonadales; family Moraxellaceae; genus Acinetobacter; species Acinetobacter lwoffii. Next base: position 138,528 of record NZ_KB849157.1, read on the forward strand.
GAAATGCTTTTCCAAGGTCGAAACCAGGCGCTGTTGGGCATTACGTTCGGTCAGGGTAGAGGCTTCGCCCGTTGCTGGTGCACTTGCAGTGAGCGTATCTTGCTTTTTATCGTTGTTCGTGGAATTGGAACATGCGCTAAGCCCCAAACCAGCAGCAAGTGTGCAAGCCATAAAAACTTTTGAGCGGGCAAATGTCATAAATAACCCTTTTCTTCTTGGACTAAAAACAGAGCATTAGCATAACAAAAAAAAATACAATCACGTCAAACTTCTCAGTTTATTCGACCTGTAAACGTTTTAAGCCCGTGGATGATGGGTCGCGTGTAGCTGTTGCATCCGTACCTGCGCCACATGAGTATAAATCTGGGTGGTAGACAGATCACTATGTCCGAGTAACATCTGTACCACACGTAAGTCTGCGCCATGATTGAGTAAATGGGTGGCAAAGGCATGGCGCAAGGTATGCGGTGACAGTTCGGATTGAATTCCGGCCTGCAGCGCATAACGCTTAATGGCATACCAGAAATTCTGCCGGCTCATGATGCCGCCATGCTGGGTCAGAAACAGATAATCGGTCGAAGTCTTGTACAGTTGCGGACGGGCTTCATTCAGATATTTTTCCACCCATTCACAGGCCATTTGTCCCATTGGAATCAGACGTTCTTTATTCCCCTTACCGACGATACGTAAATAACCCTGTTTTAAGTTGATCAGTTCCAGACGCAGGTTAATCAGTTCGGTCACCCGAAGTCCGCAGGCATACAGCACTTCAAACATGGCGCGATCGCGCAGCCCTAATGCCGTGTTGATATCCGGGGCATGAATCAAGGCTTCAACATCAGCTTCGGACAAATCTTTAGGTAAGGCCCGGCCCAGTTTCGGGGTTTTATGTGCGGCCACCGGATTGTCACTACGCAGTTTTTGCTCGCGTAAAAATTTATAAAATGAACGCAAGGCAGACAGGCAGCGGGCAATCGAACGTGGGCTTTTTTGCTGTTTGGTCAGCGCAATCAGTACATCGGAAATATCATCATGATTCCATTCGGGCAGAGGCTTGCTCAAGCATTCTGCACATTGCACCAGATCGGACAAATAGGCATTGCGGGTATGCGGGCTGACCGTTTGTGCAATCAGATAATCACGAAAACCTTGCAAATAACTGAACGCATCAGGAATCTGGACAGGGGCAGGAATACGGGGTTTTTTATTCAGCATAGGGTGAAAGGATCTGATCTAAAAAAGCGATAATCGGGATTGGTATTCTCCACTGTAGTTTAATTTTATGACAGTGTCGATGTGGTATAAGGCTAAATCGAAATGTAATTAATCTTATTTGTTAATTATTCTCATTTGTTTGTATACTGTACAAAATAGTTTAGGAATTTCACGGTGCGTTTGTCTGATTTAAAAGCAAAACAAATTGCCATCATTCGAAAAGTGAGTCGAACAACTGATGGTGAAAGTGCTCTACACGATGTCGTCGCGAGTCGTTTGGAAACTTTAGGCTTTGTACCAGGTACAAAGGTACAGGTCATTACTAAAGGTATTTTTGGTGGAGATCCCATTTTGATTCAAGTTGGATTCACACGTTTTGCTTTGCGTAAATCAGAAGCAGCCAAAATTGAAATCGAACAGGCGGTGTCGGCATGAGTGATACATTACGTATTGCCCTTGTCGGTAACCCTAACTGCGGTAAAACTTCATTATTCAACCACTTAACTGGAACACGCCAAAAAGTCGGTAACTATGCGGGTGTGACGGTTGAACGTAAAGTCGGTACTTTTCAGCTTGCTTCAGGCAAAGCGGTACGGGTACTGGATTTGCCGGGAACTTATAGTCTGGATGCGACCAGTCCGGATGAAGAAATCACCCGTAATGTGGTGCAAGGTAAAATTGCGGAAGAGCAGGAGCAGGATGCATTTTTGTGTGTGGTAGATGCCACCAATCTGAAATTACATCTGGGTCTGGTGCTGGAAATGATTGCGCTGGATCGTCCGGTGCTGGTCGTGCTGAACATGATGGATGAAGCACGCCGTCGTGGCATGCAGATCAATACCCAGAAGCTGTCTGAGCGACTGGGCGTGCCTGTGGTAGAAACGGTGGCTGTGCGCAGTTCAGGCATTGAAAACCTGAAAAATGCGCTAGATCAAGGCAAGTATTCTGTACCACAGACTGAGCTCAGTGGCTTGAAAGGTGATAGTCACCAGCGCGTAGAAAACATTCTGAATGACGTGGTCAATTTCGTCGATCAGGAAGATAAGCGTACCGATTTTCTTGACAAGATTTTTCTGCATCCGGTATTGGGCTTACTCAGCCTAGCTGTAATGATGTTCGTGATTTTCCAGGCGGTATTTGCCTGGGCTGCGCCGTTTATGGATGGGATTGAATCCTTCTTTGGCTGGCTGGGTGAGTTCCTCGGCGAATATATTTCGCACCCATTACTGAATAGCCTGGTGGTGGACGGGATTATTGCCGGTGCCGGTGGCGTGGTGGTGTTCCTGCCACAGATTCTGATTCTGTTCTTCTTTATTTTAGTACTAGAAGAATCGGGTTATTTACCGCGTGCAGCATTCTTGCTCGATAAACTGATGTTTAAAGCCGGTTTGTCAGGACGTGCCTTTATTCCGTTATTGTCCAGCTTTGCCTGTGCCATTCCGGGGATTATGGCATCGCGGACCATCAGTGATCCACGAGATCGTTTAACCACGATTTTTGTTGCACCTTTAATGACCTGTTCGGCGCGTTTGCCGGTTTATGCCTTGCTGATTGCGGCATTTATACCGGCACAAACTGTCTGGGGCTTCCTGAATCTGCAAGGTCTGGTGCTCTTCGGTCTGTATATGGCGGGTATCGTAAGTGCTTTGCTGGTGTCTTTTGTGTTGAAATTCTTCCACAAAGATAAATCACAGCACATGTTATTGATGGAGCTGCCAAGCTACCGTTTTCCGGATTTGAAGAACGTTTGGATCGGCTTGCTGGATCGCGGCAAAATCTTCTTGAAACGTGTCGGTGGTATTATCTTCGCCTTATCGATTGTGCTGTGGTTTCTATGTACTTTCCCGCAGCCCCCAGAAGGGGCAACCCTGCCGGCCATTGATTATTCATTGGCAGGGATGCTCGGTCATCTGATGCAGCCAATCTTTGCACCGCTCGGTTTTAACTGGCAGATCTGTATTGCCCTGATTCCGGCGATGGCAGCGCGTGAAGTGGTCGTTGCAGCACTGGGCACAGTTTATGCGATGTCGGCAGTTGATGAAGATGCGATGTCTGAAGGTCTGGCTGCACTAATCAGCGGTGGAGGGGATCTGGGCTGGTCAGTTGCGACAGGTTTGTCTTTGCTGGTGTGGTTTATTTATGCACCACATTGTCTGGCGACTCTGGCAACAGTTAAACGTGAAACCGGTTCCTGGAAAACTGTCAGTATCATGACTGTTTACCTGTTTGGTCTGGCATATTTCATGTCATTCCTGACTTATCAAATTGCTTCATATTATTTGGGCTAAATCTCAGCTTGGCCTTGGCCAATTGAATTTGCTGCATTGTATAGGTATGGGAGATTGAGATGATTGAAATTCTAATTGTGACAGCGCTGGTGCTTTGGAGCATGCTGGTCGTATTCAAAAAGGTGTTTCCCAACACCTCTAATTCAGTCTTTCAGAAGCTGTCTGATGCCTGTGCGGCCAAGGGTTGGCAGCGTCTGGCCAAATGGCTGCAACCGGGTATGGCTGCAGGCTGTGGTGGCAACTGTGCCTGTCCGGTTTCAGAAAAAAGTTCAGAAGAAAAGCCAGCCCAACAAGCGGTGAAATGGAAATAATTTCCTTTTCTGGCTGAATTTTAAAAACCGTCATGATCATGACGGTTTTTTTACGCATGGACACAAAAAAAATGTGCAGAAAAGCCAATCAGAAAAGGCATTCAAAACAGCAAAGTGCTACCATTTCGTCAGTTTCAAAATAGACCAAAATATGGGGCGAAAATGTTAATACAACGTGGTGGGTTAAAAGTCGTTGCAGGACTCGGAATATCAGGTGTTGCAGCAGTCAATTTCTTGCATAGTCAGGGCTACCGCGTTGCAGTAACAGATTCTAGAGCTAACCCGCCAGGGCATGAGCAGATACCCGCTGAAGTTCAGACCAGTTTCGGTCAGTTTGATGCCGAGCTGTTGTTGTCTGCGGAAGAAATCGTGATCAGCCCAGGACTTGATCCTAAACTTCCTGAAATTCAGGCAGCCATCAACAAGGGCATTCCAGTAGTCAGTGAAATCCAGATTTTACGCCGTGCTACAGACAAGCCAATCGTAGCAATTACCGGTTCTAATGCCAAAAGTACCGTGACGACCTTGATTGGCTTGATGGCAGCGGATGCTGGTAAAAAAGTCGCTATCGGTGGTAACTTAGGTCGTCCTGCGCTAGACCTGACTAAAGACGATCCTGAGCTGTATATACTCGAGCTGTCCAGTTTTCAGCTGGAAACCACCTCAAATCTGGCGGCTGAAGTCGCGGTGGTGTTGAACATGAGTGAAGATCATCTGGATCGTCATGGCGATATGATGGGTTATCACACGGCGAAACACCGGATTTTCCAGGGTGTAAAAAAAGTCGTCTATAACCGTGATGACTCTTTGACCCGTCCTCTGGTGCCAGACGTAACACCGATACAAAGCTTTGGTCTAAATGCACCGGATATGAACCAGTACGGTATTCTCAAGGATACGGATGGCAGCATCTGGCTGGCGCGTGGTCGTGAGCGTCTGCTGAAAAGTACCGAGATGTATATGCAGGGCACGCATAATGTTGCCAATGCCTTGGCCTGTCTGGCGCTGGGTGAAGCGATTGGCCTGCCACTGGAAAGCATGTTGAATACCTTAAAGACCTTTAAAGGTCTGGAACATCGCTGTGAATTCGTTAAAGAAGTGCAAGGCGTACGTTATTATAATGACTCCAAAGGTACCAATATCGGCGCAACCTTGGCAGCACTGGACGGTCTCGGCATGGCCATTGAAGCCCAAGGCGGTAAAGTCGCGATTATTCTCGGTGGTCAGGGCAAAGGGCAGGACTTTAAAGCCTTGCGTGAATCATTAAGCAAATATGCCAAAGTAGCGGTATTAATCGGTGAAGATCGTCCCGTCATTGAAGCAGCGATTGCGGGTACGATTGAACTGATTCATGCGGACAGCTTGCAGCAGGCAGTAGAAATCTGCCAAAAGCACACTCAGGCACATGATGTCGTGCTATTGTCTCCTGCATGCGCAAGTTTTGATATGTTCTCGGGTTATCCTGAGCGTGGTCGCAAGTTTGTTGCGTATGTGAATGAACTCAATTAAGAATAACAAGGATTCGTGATATGGCTGGGTTTGCTCAGACTACGATCAATAAATTAAATCAATTTTATACGCAGTGGATACCTAGAATACCTGCTGAAGTGAATCCACGGAATGTATTGATTTTCTGTGTGTTGGCTTTGCTCTGCATTGGTTCGATCATGGTGGCATCGGCCTCGATGCCCTATGCAGAACGTATGCATGAAAATCCGTTTCACTATATTAGCCGACATGGGATTTCGATTTTTGTCGCTGCCGTAGCAGCTTTTCTGGCTTATAAAATCCCCTTAAAAGTCTGGTTTAATAACACTTTCTTTTTGTGGATTATTACCATCGTACTTTTGGTGGCCGTGCTATTTGTCGGGACGGAAGTCAATGGTTCCAAACGCTGGATTCGGATCGCAGGCTTTACCTTACAGGCTTCGGAAGTCGCCAAAGTGATGATGGCAATTTTTACTGCAGACTACGTGGTGCGCCGTGCGGAAGAAGTACGGAATAATATCAAGGGTCTGGTCCGTTTAAGTGCCATCATGGGTGCTACCGTCGGTTTGATTATTCTCGAGCCTGACTTGGGTGCAACCGTGGTAATTACCTTAACCATGCTTGGCGTGTTCTTTCTGGCGGGTGCGCCGTGGATTCAGTTCGGTGTGGCTTTTATGACCTTGGTCGGCGCATTTGCTGCCGCGATTCTGTTGGAACCGTATCGTCTGCAACGTCTGCTGTCTTTTTCGAATCCTTGGGAAGATCCCTTAGGCACCGGTTATCAGCTCTCTAATGCCCTTATGGCCTTTGGCCGTGGGGAGTGGGCAGGGGTAGGCTTGGGGCATAGTATCCAGAAAATGTCTTATTTGCCTGAGGCGCATACCGATTTCATGCTGGCAATTTTGGGTGAAGAATTTGGCTTTTTAGGCATTTCAACCATCCTGATCTTGTCCTTCACCATGCTGGTTTGCTGTATCCGCATTGGACACCGCGCCTTGCAGCATCAATATTTGCGTGCCGGCTATCTGGCTTATGGCATCAGTATCATTTTCCTGTTACAGATTCTGGTGAATGCCGGTATGAATATGGGCATGTTGCCGACCAAGGGTTTGACCTTGCCATTTATTAGTTATGGCGGTTCATCCCTGATTATCTGTGCGGTCATGATCAGTCTGATTCTGAAAATTGATTCGACCACGCGTCAGGTCAATCCAAGCCGCGAAGAATCAAGCTTCTAGATTGGAGTTTCGTCCTGGCTCTGGCTGAGCATGGTCCAGTACCGTGCTCGGCATTGCGGTTCCACAATTGGAACAGGTCACAAAAGCAGATTTAGGCTTGGAAAGTGGAATCAAGGGTATAAAAAATAAAGAAAAATAATTACGCTGCTGTTTTAGCTCATAGCCCGAACGAGTACGGCAGACCGGACACAGAAACTGGCTTTTCTCAATGGTTTTGGTTTTAGGGCCGACGCCAAAAATAAAAAACATACTCTTCTTCCTATCAATTTTTCATTCTAGAAGTCTAGCTTAAGTGAAAAGCTGTTTTTATAAATAGTGACCTTGTAGCTCAGTTGTATGTGGAATCCGCTCAATGTCCCATTGTACTACCGCCTGTTGCAGCATCCGATCGGGAGTGTCCAAATCAACTTCAGCCTGATGCAAAGCCTGAAGTGCCTGTTTTAATAATTGCGGTGCCTGAGTTAAATCCAGTGCTTGGGCCAGATTCTGTTTTGACAGTTTTTGCCCCTGATCATTCATTGCCAGCGGTAGATGCATATAGCTCAGACGCGGATAACCGAGTAACTGTCCCAGATAGATTTGCCGTTCGGTATTATCTAAAAGATCAGCTCCACGTACCGCATGAGTCATACCTTGCAGATAGTCATCGACTACTACAGCCAGCTGGTAATTCATAATGCCGTCACGACGTTTTAAGACAAAATCGCCCAGATCTTTTTTCAGTTCTGAACAGTGCTGACCTTGCAGCCGGTCTTCAAAACAGATTTCAACATCTTCAACTTTTAAACGGATGGCCTGATGCTCAAAAGCCAGACCCAAGTTGCGGCAGGTATCCTGATAGATATGGTTGGAACCGAGCATTTTACGGGTACATTGACAGGCATAGACTAGGTCTTGCTGACGTAATTGCTGGATGACGTCTTCGTAAATATCTAAACGGTCTTTCTGGAAAATGATTTCGGCATCAGGTTCAAGCTGAAAGGCATCCATGGCACGCAGGATATGCTCTTCGCTGCCGGGATAAATGCGGGGAATATCGGTGTCTTCAATCCGGACCAGCCATGTGCCTTGATTGGCTTTGGCATCGCAGTAACTGGCAACTGCGGTAATGAGGGAGCCAAAATGCAAAGGGCCGGTTGGCGATGGCGCGAACCGGCCCACATAAGCCATCCTGTTGTCCCCCTCCTTTTTTAAAGGAGGGGTTAGGGGAGGATTATTTACAGACATACTTAACCGTTATTTTGCTTCTCTTTGATCTCTGCAAGGGTTTTGCAGTCAATACATAAAGTAGCCGTTGGACGTGCTTCTAAACGACGCAAGCCAATCTCGATACCACAAGTTTCACAGAAACCATAGTCATCATTCTGGATTGCTTCGATCGACTGTTCGATTTTACGAATCAGTTTACGTTCACGGTCACGGGTACGTAACTCAATCGCAAACTCTTCTTCCTGAGTCGCACGGTCATTCACATCTGGAAGAGCAGTATTTTCGTCTTGCATCGTATTGAGGGTACGATCCACTTCTGACATCAACTCAGCTTTCCAAGCCAGCAAGATTTGGCGGAAATGCTGAAGCTGACCTTCAGACATGTATTCTTCATTTTTTTTAGGTTGATAAGGTTCAATACCAAATAAGCTAGCAGTAGAACCACCGTCAGTCGTTTTAGGCTTAGATTTGCGTACGCGCTTTGCAGCTTTCTCTTCTACAACATCAGTTTGATTGTCTAAGACTTGATTTTGGTTGTCATTCGCCATTTAGGGCATTCCTCATCTATGCGTATGATTGCTACGCAAAAAATATGGTGATATGCAGTTTTTTATCCACCCTGTAGAAAGATTATCCTCCTATGGGGGCCGTCATCATATAGACTTTTTATGCTTATTGATAGTCTTTGATGTCTGGACTATGCATATCACATTTCCTTTGGTTGCAATAAAGTAATGCAAAAAAAACAAATTGAAAAGTTAATAACCTGAAATTTCGGTATTAATATTTTGCTGGCTCAATGCCACCCGTTCAATATAGGTATCAAACTCACCATTTTGTTGCAAATGTAATACACGATAACCTGGTGCCGCCTGATCTAGCGCGAAATCTTCACTTTTAGGTTTAAACTGCACACTGGTCGATGGCGTGGATAAAAAGTAGATGCCATGCCATTCGTTGCAGGAATCCTGATGCACATGACCAAACAGAACCAGCTTGATATTATGATGCCGAGCCAGTACATCTTTTAAATCTTCAGCATTTTTCAGCCGGTGCTGATCAATCCAGTACGATTTCATCGCAAAAGGATGATGATGGCAAGCGACAATGACATGCTGATGCTTAAATTCAAGCAATAATTGGTCCAATTGATCGAGTTGAGCTTGTTCCACCCAGCCATCGATCTTGCCTTGAACGGCACTATTTAACAGGATCATGGTCCAGGTGCCAAAATGAATGGCATGTACCTGATTCGCATGCTGGTGAAAAGGGAACACCCGAGAATCGTCATGGTTACCTGGAATCTGATAATACGGCACGTTTAAAGACTGGACAAATGCTAAATAGCGTTGATAAGTCTGCTCGACCGGCACCTGTGCCAGATCACCGGTATGAATCAGTGCATCCATTTGGGGAAAGCGCTGTTGGATCTGCTGCATCACCTCGTGAAAACTCTGCTCGGGATTCATCCGGGCAAATTCCAGCTCTTCCCGATCCATCAAATGGGTATCAGAAATCTGGATAATGGTCCAATCTGGCTGTGTGTTTATGCTTGACTGCTGAAAACTCATGTCTTTCCCCTTAGACATATTCCTGCAGTATGAATATGTTGTTGCAACCATTGCAAGGCCATAATGACAGGTGCATTTCTTAAGCGACCATTCGTGAGCAAGGACGGAATATCAGCATAATCCAGAATATGCAGCTGGATATTTTCACCTTCATCCGGCATGCCAAAAATACCGCCCTGTTCAGGCAATTCGGTCTGCGCCACATATAAATGAAATAATTCGGAACATGCCCCGGCGGACGGATAGAAGCTGAAAATGTGCTGCAGCTCATCCAGGGTACAGCCTGATTCTTCGAGTGCTTCGCGACGGATGCATGTTTCAGGCGCTTCATCGCCATCCAGAACGCCAGCAATTACTTCGAGTTGCCAAGGAGAGTCGATATCATCCAGTCCGCCAATCCGGAACTGTTCGATCAGGCCGAATTTCTGCTGTTGATGATTGTACATCAGCACACCCGCTGCTTCTGGCCGATGAATCAGCTCACGTTGCAAAATAGGGGTTGAGCTTTCCTGATTAAATAAACGGTGTTTCAGGCTGACTTTTTCTACCTGAATAAATCCCTGGTACAAGAACTCACGTGCCTCTACGCTAAAGTCTTTTTTATTATAAGAGGCCTGTTTAATAATATTCATATGCTCAGATAGAATGAATTGATTTATTTTCATCCTATCTGAGTTTTTTTTGAAGACAACTGTTTTTTTTACAGTTTTATAGTTTGTGGTATAAATTTTGACCAGAGTTGTGGAAGCTGGCTTTCATCTGATTCATGCCGGCTTCAATTTCGGCCTGAGAGCTTGCCGGCTGATCAGGATTGGCCTGTTGACTGGCATAATCACGAACATTCTGGCTAATCTTCATTGAACAGAACTTTGGTCCGCACATGGAACAAAAGTGCGCGGATTTATGCGCGGCTTTCGGCATGGTTTCATCATGCATGCTGCGCGCCGTGTCCGGATCCAGACTCAAGTTAAACTGGTCTTCCCAGCGGAACTCAAAACGCGCCTTGGACAGGGCATTATCCCGGGCTTGCGCACCCGGATGACCTTTGGCCAGATCGGCTGCATGTGCGGCAATCTTGTAGGTAATAATGCCGTCTTTGACATCCTTTTTATTGGGTAAACCGAGATGCTCTTTAGGCGTCACATAACACAGCATTGCGGTGCCGTACCAGCCAATCATCGCGGCTCCTATTGCCGAAGTAATATGGTCATAACCCGGTGCGATATCGGTGGTGAGTGGCCCCAAGGTATAAAAGGGTGCTTCTTTACAGACTTCCAGTTGCAGATCCATATTTTCCTTGATCATATGCATCGGGACATGGCCCGGGCCTTCAATCATCACCTGAACATCATGCTCCCAGGCACGGTGGGTCAGTTCGCCCAAAGTTCGAAGTTCGGCAAATTGCGCTTCGTCATTGGCATCCTGCACACAGCCCGGACGTAGGCCATCGCCGAGACTAAACGATACGTCATAAGCTTTCATGATCTCGCAGATTTCATCGAAATGGGTATACAAGAAGTTTTCCTGATGATGTGCCAGACACCACTGCGCCATGATCGAACCGCCACGCGATACGATACCGGTCAAACGGTTGGCAGTCAGCGGTACATATCTTAAAAGCACGCCGGCATGAATGGTGAAATAGTCCACACCTTGTTCAGCCTGTTCAATCAGGGTGTCTTTAAAGATCTCCCAGGTCAGGTCTTCGGCCACACCATTGACTTTTTCCAGTGCCTGATAGATCGGTACGGTTCCAATTGGTACAGGAGAGTTGCGGATAATCCATTCACGGGTTTCATGAATATTCTGGCCGGTCGAGAGGTCCATGATTGTGTCTGCACCCCAGCGCGTCGCCCAGGTCATTTTCGAGACTTCTTCTTCGATACTTGAACCGAGTGCAGAATTACCAATATTGGCATTGATTTTGACCAAAAAATTACGCCCGATGATCATCGGTTCCAGTTCCGGATGATTGATATTGGCCGGAATAATCGCGCGGCCGGCGGCGACTTCCTGACGCACAAATTCTGGCGTAATTTCAGTCAGGTTTTTTGCACCAAAATTCTGGCCCGGATGCTGGCGCATATCGACACCATCGAGTTGACGTAGGTTTTCACGAATGGCAATGTATTCCATTTCCGGTGTGATAATGCCTTGCTTGGCATAATGCATCTGGGTGATGTTGCGGCCGCATTTGGCTTTGCGTGGTTTTTGAATATGCGCGAAACGGATCGCAGCGGTACGGATATCGCGTAAACGCTGGCGGCCAAATTCAGAACTGAGCTGATCCAGAATTTCACTATCGTTGCGCTGCTCAATCCAGCTTTCACGAATATTCGGCAGACCTTTGTTCAGGTCAATCGTCACATCGGGGTCAGTATAAACACCAGACGTGTCATAGACCATTAATGGCGGATTATGTTCACCGCCCAGACTGGTCGGGGTTTCACTTAAGGAAATCTCCCGCATCGGTACCTGAATATCAGGACGGGAGCCTTGCAGATAGACTTTACGTGAGGCAGGCAGAATTCGCGTTAAATCGCGTGCTTCCTGTTCATGAGCGGAGAGAGTGGTTTCAGAAGAAAGATTCGTTAACTGGTTCATGGCTATGATCCTTATGATGACATCAACGAATCAAGCACGACCAAAAACGTAGGCAGATTTATCCTGAACAGATAAAGCAAGGGCTGGGTTTTTAGCTGGCTTGATTCCTACGCAGGTATTAACCTGATCAGGTTCAACGGTACTCATGCTCAATTCCTGATAACGATAAAAGGAATCACATGATCTCAGCGAGGCATTACTCGCGCTCCGTCAAGCGAGGCTAAAGCTTAGCTCAGTTTAGGCAGAATAAACAGGTCTAAATCGCTCAACTTTAAACGAGGATTGATTTAGACATGGCGATATTGATTGAAGGTGAAACTGATCCCAACTAGATACAGATGGCATCGGTAAAGCAGTCTTTATCATATTTTTGTGAGGGCGGGCTGATCTGGGCATAGTACAGAATCTGTTCTGCTTCCGAGCGGTTTCTATAATCGGCAGGCAAGACTTGTTGGCGCTGTTCCGGAGTCATGTCCAGAAATTCCAGAAACAGGCGTGCCTGTGTGGACAGCGTTGATTTCTGGCCGTTTGATAGTCCAATAATAGTTTCCAGATGACTGGTATCCACAGCATAACGATCGCGATAATCTTCCGACACCGGGGATTGCTCGGTACCTCTAAACAGGAAATAGGTATATTGCTTCAGCAGATATTCAGCATCGCGTTTATAACTGCTATTCGGATAAGTCTTGAGATAGTCTTCCCAAAGCAGACTGCGGGCTGCAATATCAGTGGCTTCAATCTGCAGGCGTTTTTCCACCAGCACCGGTTCCATATTCTGTTCCGCCAGATTTTCAATAAAGGCTTTTTCAGCGGCCGGTAAATAAGGGGCAAAAATACGCGCCAGATATTCCGGACTGCGGCGATAATGTAAAGTGCCATCCCCCAGATCCAGCAGTTCTACATAAGCCTGCCCCTTGTGTTTTAACAGATACTGGTCACGTGAGGTGAGCTGTTGAAAATGCGCATGCTGAATGGTGGGATGCTGCGCCATTTCCAGTGCATACTGCTCAAAGGCGCGTTGCTGAAATTCGGTGCGATCCACCTTTAAAAAGCGCTGATACATTTCGGTAGAGCGCTGCATCAGTTGCTTCTGCTCCGCCAAGTCCATCAACGGCAGGCACACTTTAAGATCCTGATTAATCTGCTCCAGCGCAAACGTCGTGCGCTGGTCATTAATCTGGGACATATTTTTTTCAATATTCTGGCACATGAGGCTAAAGTCACTGACTGGACTTTGCGTTTGCTTCGCCTCAGTCTGTTCGACCTGGATCTGTGGATCTGAGGGCTGTTGGCAGCCCCCAAGAAGCAGCACGCTACCAGCAAGCACACAGGCTTTGAATATCGACGGGAATGGCATTAACACTATGCTTCAGGACTCTGTATATATAGGTGAATTCAGAAAATAACGGCCTTACTGGGAGATATTGTATAGATCAAACTAAAATACTATGTTTAGTATTGTGAATTGCTTTGTTACATTGCCGGTATGGGAGCCAGAAAATTGAATTAATGATGGATAAAAATTGATCTTTATATTAAAAAATTAATAAAAATCATACGTAAAAATTCAAGAGATCTCTTTAGTATGGCTTAGCTTAAAGCGCCAGAATTTTTTGATCTGAATGGCTGTTAGGGGTTAACACTATAAAATGAAATTAAAACGCAGTGTCATGGCCTGTTTATTGCTATTAATTAGTCCGGCGATTTTTGCCCTGGATTTACAAGAAGCGTATGCACGCGCCCAGCAAAATGATCCAAATTGGCAGGCGAATGTGTTGCAGTACCAATCTGATCAGCTCAATCTGGGGATTGCCAGCGGAAATTTGCTGCCGACCGTGACTTTATCTGGAAATGTGACCCGTAAAAACCAGTCCGTCAACAACTCAGAGTCTGAAGGTTTGCCTGCTGAATTTGGTGAGTTGCAAAGTTCCAGTACAACCAGCCGTCAGGTGGCCTTAACCGCACGCCAACCTTTATTTCGCTGGGATGCCTGGCAAGGTTATAAGCAGGTCAAGACCTCGGTCGAACTCAGTGAAGTCAATCTGCGTCTGCAAAAACAGCAGCATATTTTACAGGTGGCCGAAGCCTATTTTAATGTCTTGCGGCAGCAGTCTTTGACTACGGCTTATTTACAGGAAGAGCAGGCGCTGTCTGAACAGTTACGCATGATGAATGCTAAGCTGAAAGAAGGTTTGGTGGCGCGTAGTGAGGTCAGTGAAGCCAATGCCCAGTATCAAAGTGCCCAAGCCAACCGGATTTCGACTCAAGTTCAGCTGGTACTGGCCCAAGAACAGCTGGCACAGTTAATCGGCCCTTATCAGGAAAATCTGGCGGTATTACGCAACGATTTCCAGTTCCAGAAACCGGTTCCAAGTGATATGCAGTCCTGGACCGAATTAGCACAAAGCCAAAATCTGAATATTCTGCAAGCGCGTCTGCAAAAGCGCTATTCTGAAGATGCCAAACGGGTCGAACAGGCTGCGCTCTATCCGCAGGTCGAAGTGGTCGGAACCTATGGCTATTTAAAGCAAAGTCCGGCTACGATCATGTCCAGCAATGGAGATTTCGACCAGATTGGGGTGGAGGTGAACTGGAATGTATTTAGCGGTGGACGCACGCAAAAAAGTATCCGTCAGGCCGGCGTTAATGTGCAAAAAAGTGAAGCGCAACTGGATGCGGCTATCCGTAAAGCCAATACCGATGTGAAACAGTCCTTTATGCAGGTAGAAACCGATCAGGCCAAACTGAATGCACGTAAAGCCGCGATGGACTCTTCGGAAATTGTCTCACAAGCGTCCAGAGCCCAATATCAGGAAGGCTTAAAAACCATGGTCGATGTGTTGCTGGCACAGCGTAATGCCTTTTCTGCCAAGACCGATTATTTGAATGCCAAATATGATTATCTGTTGCATGTGCTGCAATTGCAGGCCTCGGTCGGGCAGTTAACCGAAAAGGAACTGGCAGAGCTGAATGCCTGGCTGATTGAATATGATTCGCCTCAGCCTCTATGAGGCTACTATTGTCATCAAACTTTCATCATGGATATGCTTTAATATGATTTATTATTGATCATTGTCCTCTATCGTTCAGGAGTAGCTTTCCTTGTGTCCAAATAATCCTGTATTAAGTCATCACATTTCTTCGCAATTTAATGAAGAACTGCAGGACGTAAATACCAAATTCATGACGATGGGCGGACTGGTAGAACAGCAGGTAGCTAATGCCATTCATGCCCTATTGGACACAGATGTCTCAATGGCAGTAGATGTGCAGTTTCAAGATAATGTCGTCAATCAGATGGAACGAGATATTGATGAAGCGCTGACCCTGATTCTGGCGCGCCGTCATCCTGCCGCGATTGATTTACGTATGGTGCTTGCCATGTCCAAGGCCAATACCGATCTGGAACGGATTGGCGATGAAGCCTCGAAAATAGGCCGAATTGCACAAAGCTTGTGTGAAGAGGGTAGCTCACCACGCGGTTATATGGAAACCCGGCATATTGGCAACCAGGTGCGGGTGATGATTCATGATGCACTGGATGCTTTTGCGCGTCTGGATGTAGATCAAGCTTTGAAGGTCATGTTGGCGGATGCGGATATTGACCGTGAATATCAGTCAGCCACACGTACGCTTATGACTTATATGATTGAAGACCCACGGCATATCAGTCGTGTCATCAATGTATTGTGGGTGCTGCGTTCACTCGAAAGAATTGGCGATCATGCCCGGAATATTTCGGAACAGGTGATCTATATGGTCAAAGGTTTTGATGTGCGTCATACCAGTGTTGAAGAAATTGAACAGAAAGTTCAGCGTTAAATCTTAAAAAATTAAAATAAAAAAACCTCCGTACCGGAGGTTTCTTTATTGAGATAGAGAAGCTAACTATGAGTTTCTTCCTCGGCATCATCTTCAAAAGTTTTGGCAATTTTTTCAATATTCAGGCTTTTGGCCATCGCATCAAAGATTTCCTTATACACGCCTTGCTGATGATAAAGCTGGTCGTGCTCGCCATGCTCAGCAATCGTTCCTTCTTTCATCACGTAAGTATAATCCGCATCAATAATCTGCGAAAGGCTATGCGAAATGATGATCACGGTACGGCCTTGCTTGATCTGGTCCAGACTGTGTTTAATCTGTTCCGTGGCAATTGCATCTAGACTCGCCGTCGGTTCATCTAGAAAAATAATCGGTGGATTTTTCAGGAACATCCGTGCCAAGGCAATCCGTTGCTGCTGGCCGCCAGACAGCATCAAGGCATCGTTATCATAACCATCCGGTAACTGTAAAATCTGCTCATGAATCGAGGCTTTTTCTGCTGCCTCAATTACATCCTCCATTGAGGCAGTAGTTTTACCATAACGGATATTGTCAAAGATGGTGCCCTGAAAAATATGATTTTTTTGTAAGACCAGACCAATATGATCGCGTAGATATTGGGTGTCATAATCTTTCAGGTCAATGCCATCCAGTTTGATCTGACCTTGCTGTGGTTCATAAAATTTATCCAGCAAACTGATGAGGGTAGATTTTCCGGCACCCGATAAGCCCACCAAGGCGGTAATTTTATTGGGGCGAATTTCCATATCAATATCTTTCAGGGCATGGTGGCCGTTTGGATAATAAAAATTCACGCCACTCAGTTCAAATTTGCCTTGGACAATCGGTTTCTGCTGACCGCTTTGTTCAATTTCATCATCGGCCTCCAGAATTTTGAAAAAGCTTTCTGAATAGATCATGGCATCATTCACTTCATCATAAATCCGGTGCAGGGATCGAATTGGGGCAGAGACATTATTAAATAGCAGCACATGAAACATGATCATACCGATACTCATCTGGCCATCCAGCACAAAGTAGGAGGTTAAAATAATGATCAGTACAATCCCGATCTGTTCCAGAAAAGTTTTCAGGCCATCAAACAGGAAACTGGTCTGGCGGGTTTTCATCTGATTGTCGGTCAGTTCACGCTGTAAACCGAGCTGCTTTTCCGATTCAATCGATTCGCGGTTAAAAGACTTAATCACGGTAATCGAGTTGATGATACTGAGAATGCCCTGACTTTTTCTCTCCCGACCATCGCGAAGACTGCGGCGCCAGCCCCCGAGTTTTTGTGCCTGCTTATAGGTCAGCCAGAAATAGATAGGAACAATAGCAGTCGCGACCAGACCGACATACACATTGGCATAGTACATTAGCCCCAAAGCCACAATGGCACTGGTAAATAACGGTAAAATATCAATAAAGAAAATTTGCACCAGACGGGTCAGTGAGCCAATGCCACGGTCAATCCGGGTCTGTAATTTACCGGCCTGGTTATTTTCCTGATTAAAAAATTCCAGCCGATATTTTAAAAATTTTTCAATAATCCCTTGGGCCAGATCCTGAGAGACAAAAATCCGCAGTTTCTCTCCATAGAACTTCTGCCCGAACTGGACAAAGGCATTGATAATTTCTTTGCCGAGCAAAATCGCCGAAATCGTGATCAGAATATGCCAGCCTTGTTCCAGTCCTTGACCGGTTTCGAGTAGCGAATTGATGCTGTCGACCGCATATTGCAAGGTAATGGCATTGACCTGTGCGGTGAATGAGCCAATCAGGGTCAGAATCAGCGTGGCAATCACCAGCAACCGGTAAGGCTGAACAAAGGGACGAAGTTTCTGAAACAGCTGCCATAAGTTCATAAAAGGATTATTTTTATTGTGAAAGTTGAATTCAGTCTAGGCAGGAATTAGGCTAGCCACAAGCATAAATGTTGTAGTCATTTGTGAAGAGCAGTTGTAATCCTTTAGGTCGAATGTCAGTATTTTCATGTGGATACTGGATTGAATTGATATGACTCTCGATTTATTTGCACCCCAGCCGCAAGCCAATGTATTACCTTTTGATGGGGTAGTGGAGGATTATGGCCTGATTTTGGATCAGGAACAAAGCCAGCAGTATCTACAGCATTTTCTCAGTCAGCTGGCCTGGCAACATGATGAAGTGCATTTATTTGGCAAGCACCATGTCACAGGTCGCCAGGTGGTCTGGTATGGCGATGAACATTATCAGTATCGTTATTCTGGTACGCTCAAACAAGCTCAGGTATGGACACCCGGATTATTCCGTTTAAAGCAGCATATTGAAATTCTGGTCGGTCATCCCTTTAATTCCTGTCTGGCCAATTTGTATGAAGATGGTTCCCAAGGCTTGGGCTGGCATAGTGATGATGAGCCGGCGTTATATACAGGTACCTCTCGGGAAAATGTCATCGCTTCTCTAAGTCTGGGAGCTACCCGTAAAATGAGCTTTAAGCATAAAATTCACAGCGATAAAGTCGATGTGCTGTTACACAGTGGACAACTGATTGTGATGCGTGGCGCGACGCAGCAGCACTGGAAGCACAGTATCAGCAAAACCAGCAAAGTTTTAACACCGAGAATTAATCTGACTTTTCGTTATTTTTATCCTTAAGAAGCATTTTGGAGTGTAAAAAAGCACCCTAAAGGATGCTGATTTAAAAAAATTTAAAAACAGATTAAGGCGTGATTCCGGCAGGATGGCGATACCAGCTTTCAATCAACAAGGCAGCCGCAATACTGTCCGCAGAGAGTTTCTTGCCTCGACCTTGAGCTTGGTAATGATCCAGTTCATCGCGTGCTTCACGGGTGGTCAAACGTTCATCCACCATCCAGGTTTCAATATTGGTCTGATGACGTAAACGGCGGGCAAATTTTCGCGCCCGTGTCGACAGCTCCGATTCACTATCATCCATATTCAATGGTAAGCCGACCAGAAATAAATTGGGTTGATGGCTTTTCACGATTTTGAGTAGTTCATCCCAGTTGGGAATACCATCTTTCATGGGAAATAAGGGTAGGGGATTGGCACTAGCAATCAGGGATTGTCCGACCGACATTCCCATTTTTTGTGTACCAAAATCAAACGCCATAATGGTTTGTGGCGCGTTTACATCAGGCATGTCCAATCTCGGAAGATAACCAGTTGCGGTCTACCCCCATTTTTTTATAGGCAGCGTCCCAACGGTCGTTATAAGGTAAATTAAAAATCAGATCCATATCGGAATCACAAATCAGCCAGTCACCACGAGCAATTTCCTGTTCCAGCTGGTGTTTGCCCCAGCTGGCATAGCCAAGTGCAATCTGATAGCGACCAACGCCTTCATTATGCGCAATGGCATCCAGAATATCTTTCGATGTGGTAATACAGACATTCTCGCCTACGGCAATAGACGAATGCCAGGTCGGCTGACCGGTATGCAGGACAAAGCCGGCCTCAGGGCGTAATGGACCACCTTGCAATACTTCATGCGGATTGACATTGTCTGCTTCAATATCAAGATCATTCAGCAATTCTTTAATTTGAATGCCGGCAGGTCGATTGATAATGATGCCTTGCGCACCATCTTCATCATGCCGTGCGAGATAAATGACCGTCTGGGCAAAAAAATCATCATTCGCATGCGGCGGTGCAATCAGACAACGATGTGTCAGAAACTGTTTGGTCACCTGAGCAGTTCTCCTTAAAATTAATTTCTTCGCAGAGAAATCCTATGATCCTAATAGCTACGTTACTAGAGCTTCTTGGATTCACCAAATTTTATTTGTCCAGATTGTAAATATTTAAGCCTGCTGAAATTTCAGCTGACGTAACTGACGGGCATGTTGCAAGGTGGTTTCACTAATCTCTACACCACCTGTCATTCTTGCAAGCTCCTGAATTATTTCATTTTCTTCAAGATTGATAATCGTGCTGCTGGCAGGATCAGTCTGCTGTTTTTTCACCAGTAGGTGCTGATCAGATTGTGCTGCAACCTGCGCCTGATGGGTAATACACAGAATCTGTACATGTTGGGCCAGATCGGCCAGTAAACGCCCGACAATCTCTGCGGTACCACCACTGATCCCGACATCAATTTCATCAAAGACCAGCACTTCCGCTTCGGTTTTTTCCGCATTCATGACTTGCATCACCAACGCAATACGCGAAAGCTCACCACCTGATGCAACCCGGGCCAAAGGCTGTGCCGGAATGCCTTTATTGGCAGTAAAAAGTAGCTGGATAAAGCTCAGGCCTTCGCTAGATGGATGTTCCAGAGGCTCAAACTTAAACTCAAAACGTGCTTCAGGCAGTGCCAGCTGTTTGACCTGCTCAGTGAGCTGCTTGGCCAAAGGTGCTGCGGCTTCACGGCGAATCTGATCCAGATGTTGGGCTTTATCCAGAAATTCCTGATAAGACACTGCTACCTGTTCAGCCAGTGTTTCCGGATCTTCCAGTTGATGTAACTGTTCCAGTTCACTTTGCCAGGCTTCATATTCTTCTTTCAGTAATTCTGGCTGGGTACGATATTTACGTGCCAGACGATGGAAGATTTCTAAAGTTGAATTCAGTACTTCCATGCGTTCAGGATCAAAACTCTGCCGATCCATAAACTGGCGTAAATTCGCTGCTGCATCTTCAAGTTCGCTTTGAGCATTCAGTAGGGAAGTATAAATCCCGGAAAGCTGTTCACTGCGTCCGGCATGCGACTCAACCCGACGCATAATTGATGCCAGTTCCTGAGTGATATTCTGTTCAGCTTCATCCAGCACATTCAGGCTATAGACACAGTCCTGCATAATGGCTTCATGATGCGAGAGCCGATCAAATTCCTGTTCAATTTCAGGATAATCCGTCTGAACAATTTCTTCCAGTTCTTCGAGTTGCAGCTCAAGGGTTTCCAGACGCTGCTTGCGTGTCGCTTGTGCATCCAAAGCTGCCTGATGCTGGCGAATATTTTTTTGCCAAGTGCTATACGCATCACGTACTGCTTGAGCCGGCGCATAAAAATGATAATAACGATCCAGCCAGTGCTTCGGATAAGGCGGTTCCAGAAGTTGCTGCTGACTATGCTGGCTATAGAGTTGTACCAGTAAACGCCCAATTTCTTTCAGTTCAGACAGGCTGCTCGGACGTCCATTGATCCAGGCCTTGCTGCGGCCGGTAGCAAAAATCACCCGGCGTAAATGAATTTCACCTGATTCGTCATCCAGCTCATGTTCTTTTAACCATGCGGCTTCAGGACTGTGTTCCTGATAGCTGAAACTGGCAGTGACATCGGCTTTTTCTGAGCCATAACGTACATAATTGGTATCGGTTCGCTCACCCAAACAGGCAGACAATGCATCCAGTAAGAGGGATTTACCTGCACCGGTTTCACCGGTTAAAACGTTAAAACCTTTATCAATATCAATAGCAAGATGTTCAGCTAAAGCAAAATTGATCAGAGTTAAATGTGTCAGCATAAACGCATCCGGGCTGCGAAAAGTTTGATTGAAATAGCCTGATGTCGGATTGGGGTCGCAACATGGCTGTGATTATTATAAATCAGGACGAATCAATTTCATTCTATCTTAAATTTTAGCGATTTATATATGCTTATTTCACTGTATTTTCGCAAGAAGCTGACTCAGAAGTCCGTTAATGCACTGCTGATTTTCATATTTTTGACATCCCCAATCTTTAAATTAAAGACTCAATTGAGCCTGTTTTTAAAAGAGCGCGTGCAGATCGAAACTTAAGTTTATCTATCAGCAAAATACAGGCCAAAACATGCTGTAAATAGAAGGGGTTCAGGTGATACAGAATATTTGATCGACGCCGACAAACTTCGATTGATTAGTTGAGGGTGCACATTTAAACTACAGCAATCAAAATATTACAAAATGCTTTATCTGGAGAAATCGCATGTCAGCTCAGTTTGATCATGTATCTGTACTTAAAAAATCTAATGTATATTTCGGCGGGTTGTGTATTAGCCACATTGTACAATTTGAAGACGGGACCAAAAAAACTTTGGGTGTCATTCTGCCATCAGAAAATGCCTTGACCTTTGAAACACATGTTCCTGAGCGTATGGAAATTGTTTCAGGTGAATGCCGTGTTCAGATTGGCGATAGCGAAGAAAGTGAGCTGTTCCGTGCGGGGCAGTCTTTCTATGTGCCGGGCAATAGCCGTTTTAAAATCGAAACCGATGATGTGCTGGACTATGTCTGCCATTTTGAAGGTTAAGTCCAGATTCAAGATCAGTGTAAACCGGGCAAGAAATTTCAGTGCGAATCGGTTAAACTAATCAGCTATAGAAATCCTGTGAAGTCAGCTTTACGGGATTTTTCTTTTGTATATAACTAATCTAGAGGTCGTTCATGGCAAAACCTGAATATTTTTATGGCGTACATTCAGTGGAGTCATTGTTAGAGCTTGAGCCTGAACGTGTCTTGACATTATTCACTCTCAAAGGACGCGATGATCAGCGTTTAAAGCGTGTACTGGAACTGGCTGAACCGTTTGGGATCAGTGTGCAGCAAGCCAGCCGTGACAAACTGGAGAAACTGGCCGGGCAACCGTTTCATCAGGGGGTCGTAGCCGCAGTTCGTGCTCATCCAACCCTGAATGAAAAAGATCTTGAATCCTTGTTGAGTGCGAATCCTCAAGCGTTGTTATTGGCCCTCGATCATATTACCGATCCGCATAATCTCGGTGCCTGTATCCGTACAGCCGCTGCAATGGGCGTTGAGGCAGTGATTGCGCCACGTGATCGTTCTGCAACGTTAACCCCGACTGCACGTAAAGTGGCTGCAGGTGGTGCGGACAAAGTCAAATTCATTCAGGTCACCAATCTGGCGCGTACTTTGGGTCAAATCAAAGAAGATTTTAATGTTCGTGTTGTCGGAACTATGCTGGATGAAAAAGCGCTGCCGATTCAAAATTTTGATTTTACCGGTACTGGCGTCTGTATCGTGATGGGTGCGGAAGATACTGGCCTACGTCCAATTACGCAAAGCCAATGTGATCAGACCGTGTATATTCCGATGGCAGGTAATCTGCAAAGTCTGAATGTCAGTGTGGCTACAGGCATGGCGCTGTATGAAGCCTGCCGTCAACGTAACCTTTAATTGATGATGGCATTGTCAGACCGTACCCAAGGCTATGTTTTTTTAGTTGTTACCATGTGCATCTGGGGCGGTTTTACTTTAACAGCCCGCCTGAATGCGCTGTGGCAGATCAGTGCTTGGGATATTGTGGCCTTGCGTTTTTCTTTGGCCTTCCTGATTCTGATGCCGATCTTGCTTTATCGTAAAGAGGCCGCTTTTTTACTGAAAAAAGAGCCTTTTATTTTAGCTATGATTGGCGGGGTGATTTATTGCCTGTTTGCCTATAGTGCTTTTCACTACGCACCTACCGCCCATGCTGCAATTTTCTTGAATGGCTGTATTCCGATCTGTACCGCGATCATGGCTTTTTTTCTGATGGGGCAGGCTTTTGATAAACATACCTGGGCCAGCCTGATCATTATGATCGTCGTACTATGTCTCATGAGTATGCTGATGTATCGGGAAACTGGTGTAGCCTTTGGGGCAGGGGACGGGCTGTTTTTTATCAGTGCCATACTTTGGGCGATTTTTACTGTTTTATTGCGTAAATATCAGCTAACTGCATGGCAGGCAATGTGTGGTGTCGCGATCTGGTCGGCAGTGATATATGTGCCGATTTATCTGCTATTTTTACCGAAAAATTTGAGTGTGCCTGAACCCAAGCATTTACTGTTTCAGACCATTTTTCACGGCATATTTGTGGTGATTATTGCTACTTTAAGCTATGTAGAAGCCATCAAGCGTCTTGGTGCATTTAAGGCAGGCAGTATTACCAATCTTGCACCTTTTATTGCGGCAATTCTGGCTGTACCTTTATTAAATGAAACTTTAAGTCTGGCCATGGTGTGTGGCCTGATGGGTATGGCCGTCGGGGCCTTACAGCCGTGGCGCTGGTTACAGCATCAGGACAGTCTGAGCCGAAAATTAGCAGAACAAAAAAAGCAGTCTTAATCAGACTGCTTTTTTTATGCTTCAGCTGGCTGCCATGTTTAAATATTTTTGATGTAATGGTCTGAGATGAGCATAGAGATGATCCAGATGACCATCATTTAGGACAATATCATCGGCCATGGTCTGCTTTTGTTCGCGGGACATTTGGGCGGCAATGATATTGCGAATTTGTTCGATATTCTGGCCATCACGTTGTGAGGCCCGCTCAATTTGCAGTTCGATGGTGGCATCAATCAGTAAGGTATGCTGAGTGAGTTCGTGCTGATTGGTTTCAAATAAAAGTGGTGAAACCAGAATGGCATAGGGACTTTGCGCAGCATGTAGTTGCTGGATAATGGAAGTGCGAATTGCCGGATGGGTAATACTTTCCAGGGTCTTGCGTGCTTCAGGAGACTGGAAGATATATTCACGCAAGGCACGACGATTCAGTGAGCCATCGGCAAGCAGTACCCAATCGCCAAAAGCCTGCTGGATCTGGGTAAGTGCAGGCTGCCCAATTTCGACCACTTCACGCGCTACCACATCGGCATCGACTACCGTGATCCCTTGTGCTTCAAACCACTGACTGGCAGCAGACTTGCCACTGCCAATCCCGCCGGTTAATCCGAGTATAAATTTCACTTTATTGACCTAAATACACTTTCATAATCTGCTCGCCCCACAAAAAAGCAATCCAGCCGGCAATCGCGATATAGGGACCAAAGGCAAAAGGCTGATTTTCCTTGCGGACTTTCAGTAGGATAATCCCGATAATCGCACCAACCAGAGAAGACAGCAGCACAATTAAAGGCAGTAATAAAGGCCCCATCCAGGCACCCAGGGCGGCAAGCAATTTAAAATCGCCATAGCCCATACCTTCCTTGCCGGTAACGATTTTAAATGCATAATACACCACCCACAGACACAGGAAACCAATAATATAGCCCCAGATGGCAGCACCGGGTAAGGTATAAAGTGCATAACTATTTACCCCCAAACCTAGCGCGGCCAAGGGTAAAGTATAACGGTCAGGCAATAACTGGGTGTCAAAATCAATAAAAGTGAGTGCGATCAGCACATAAGTCAGGATCAGGCCAAACAGCATTTGTAGGGTAGGGCCAAATACTGCTACGACAAGGAGTGCACAAACTGCCGTCAGAATTTCAACCAAAGGATAACGGATGCTGATCGGATTCTGGCAGTTGCTACATTTTCCGCGCAGGACCAGCCAGCTAATGACGGGAATATTCTGGTACCAGCGGATTGGCTGATGACACTTGGGGCAAGCTGAAGCGGGTTTGCTTAAACTTAACTTAGTTTCATCAATCACCGGCTGTTCCGGATGCAGGAACATCTGGCAATCAGTACGCCATTCCTGTTCCATCATCTTGGGAGTGCGGTAAATCACGACATTCAGAAAGCTGCCGATACATAAACTAAAAAGCCCAACTGCGATATACAACGCCGTTGGGTTTTGAATAAAATATTGAAGAAAATCGTGCATTAAACCACAGAACCCATTTGGAAAATTGGAAGGTACATGGCAATCACCAGACCACCGACAAGCACACCGAGAACAGCCATAATGAGCGGTTCCATCATCGAGGTTAAGCCGTCAACTGCATTGTCGACTTCATTTTCATAATGTGTGGCTACTTTGTCTAGCATGGCATCTAGTGCACCAGATTCTTCACCAATCGCGACCATTTGTACTGCCATGGATGGGAATTTGTTGGTCACGCGCATGGCAAACTGTAGTTGTTGACCTGTGGCGACATCTTCACGGATTTTCATCACGGCATCTTCATACACGACGTTATTGGTAGCGCCGGCAGTGGATTCCAGTGCATCAATCAAGGGAACACCAGCTGCGAAAGTCGTGGCCAAAGTGCGGCTATAACGTGCAATAATCGCTTTATACACCAGGTCACCAAAAATCGGGGCTTTGAGTGCGGCCTTATCCAGAAAATCGCGGAATTTCTTGCTGCGTTTTTTCGCTTCAAGAAAAGCGGTAATCACGGCCCCAATGGCGATAATCAGCAGGAACCAATACTTTTGCATCCATTCCGACATATTGACCACCATTTTGGTAAAAGCCGGTAAGTCCGCACCAAATGAAGAGAATAAATCCTGGAAAACCGGGACCACTTTGACCATCAGAATGATGGTAACAATTAGGGCGACTACAACCACCGCAGCAGGATATTTCATGGCTTTTTTGATTTTTTGCTTGAGTAGTTCGCTTTTTTCTTTGTAAATCGCAACGCGATCTAGCATGGTTTCTAAAGCACCAGATTGTTCACCAGATTCGACCAGTGAACAGAATAGGTTGTCGAAATATTGTGGATATTTGCGCAGTGCTCCGGCAAAAGTATTACCGCCTTCAACCTCACCTTTAATTCCTAGTACAACTTCACGCATCGCCGGATTTTCCAGACCTTCTGCGACAATTTCAAAGCCTTGTACCAGTGGTACCCCGGCTTTCATCATGGTCGCCAACTGTCGGGTAAAAATTGTAATATCCAGTGTTGAGACTTTTTTCTTCATCAAGCCTTCAAGGATATTTTTTTTCTTTTCCCGAATGGTCTTGATGCTGATGCCTTGTTTCCGAAGGGTGACCTTGGCCAGAGCCATATTTTTTGCTGGCAATTCCCCCTTGATCTTTGCCCCTTTACGATCAATTCCTTCATAGCTGAAGATCGGCATCATCTGGCCTTTCTTTACTGCTGCCATACCTTTATCCTTATTTTAGATCAGCGCCCGATCATTCGCTGGTGACACGATTGACTTCCTGTAAAGAAGTCACCCCCTGCATCACCTTGATTAAACCTGACCGGCGTAAATTGTTAAAACCTGCACGTGCGGAAGCATCTGCAATTTCAAGTGCATTGCCGTCCTCCATAATAATTCTGGAAATTTCGGGTGTTACTTTCATAACTTCATAAATACCTACACGACCCTTATAGCCTTCACGACATTCATTGCAGCCCACCGGTTCATAAATTTGGAACTCAGGTTGCTGCAAGTCGGTTTCGGTAAAGCCCATCTCCAGTAAGCTTTGTTGCGGAATATCTGCAGGTTTCTTGCATTGTGAACACAAACGACGCGCCAACCGTTGTGCAATGACCAGGTTTACTGAAGTGGCAATATTGAAAGAGGGCACCCCCATGTTTCGTAAACGGGTCAAGGTCTCAGGCGCACTATTGGTATGCAAGGTCGACATCACCATATGACCGGTCTGCGCCGCTTTAATCGCAATCTCGGCAGTTTCCAGATCCCGGATCTCACCGACCATTACGATGTCCGGGTCTTGACGTAAGAAGGACTTCAGTGCGGCAGAGAAGGTAAGACCAACTTTATTGTTGACGTTGACTTGATTAATGCCTTGTAAGTTAATCTCGACCGGATCTTCCGCTGTCGAAATATTGGTATCTTCACGATTGAGGATATTCAGACCGGTATACAGTGAAACGGTTTTACCGGAACCTGTTGGACCAGTGATCAGGAGCATGCCTTGCGGTTTGTCCAGCGCTTGCATAAAAAGGTCTTTTTGTTCCGGTTCATAACCTAGTGCATCAATTCCCAACATCGCGCTGGAGGGATCCAGAATTCGCAGTACCAGCTTCTCACCAAACAGGGTAGGGAGAGAGTTGACACGGAAATCAATGGCTTTATTTTTAGAAAGTTTTAATTTAATACGACCATCTTGCGGTACCCGTTTTTCAGAAATGTCCATTTGCGACATGACTTTAAGACGCGAAGACAAGCGATTTGCCAGCTGTAGTGGTGGTGTTGCAATCTGGCGTAATACCCCATCTACCCGGTAACGTACCCGATAGATTTTTTCATAAGGTTCAAAATGTAAGTCTGAAGCCCCCATACGGATCGCATCAATTAGTAATTTATTAATATATTTGACAATCGGTGCTTCTTCACCCTTGTTACTGTCATCCTCTTCTTTATTCGGATCAGCAGATTCGACATCAACATCCAGATCAAAGTCTTCATCGAATTCAAAGGTACTTTCTTCGGTAAAATTCTGCTCGATCAGTTTTTCAAGTTTATTGTGTTCAACAATAATGGTTTCAATATTGAGTTTGGTGGAAAAGCGGACTGCATCAATCGCTTCGATATTGGTCGGGTTACTGGTCGCAACATATAAAATACTGGAATTTCTAAAAATCGGCAGAATGCGATGCTTGGTAATCAGCTTTTCATCAATCGCATCCCGAAGAATTTGAGCAGGATCATAGGCACTGATATCAAACAGCGGTTCGCCAAATTCGACTGAAATCGTTTCAGCAATGACGGTTGGAAAAAGTTGCTGCTGGTTAATTAACTCAGCCACAATATCGATTTTTTCTTGTTTGGCATGCGCTAATGCACTGCGCATATCTTCAGCCGAGATGACGCCTTCCTCGACCAAACGACGAATAAATCCGGTAAATCTTGGCGACCCCTGTAATGCTGTCATGCTATAAATGCCTACTCATCAAATTCTTTTAATTGCTATACTAAAATTATACGTTTGTTACGTAAAAATACCATAGCCAAGAGTGCTGCTAGCTTCCTCATCTCCAGTAAAAGCATGAACTGGTTGGAAGAAGTCCCCATTTTTTTAAGTGATAACAAAAAATAACCATTTTGGATAGTCTAAACTGAGAAGGAGTGATAAGAAAACTATTCTTTTAATTTTCCAATTCCGTGTAGAATGTGCCCAATTCAAAATATGTAAATGAAATAGGTTAATTATGTCGGTTTCGACGATTACCCCTTGGGTGA
This sequence comes from Acinetobacter sp. CIP A162, assembly GCF_000367905.1. Taxonomy (GTDB): domain Bacteria; phylum Pseudomonadota; class Gammaproteobacteria; order Pseudomonadales; family Moraxellaceae; genus Acinetobacter; species Acinetobacter lwoffii. The sequence continues at coordinate 167,086 of NZ_KB849157.1, forward strand.
TAGGTAACTGGAAAATGAATCCGGTGCAGGCAGATGCATTGAGCTTGGTGCGTGGTATTAAGAATTTGCTGGAAACTGCGCCAATTGCCGAAGATCAATGTCATTTAGGTGTGGCACCGATTGCCATTGCCTTAAGCCAGATTCAGGCAGAGCTGTCATCTGCGGTTCGTCCGATTTATACCGTAGCACAAGATGTTTCACGTATTTCTGGAACAGGTCCCTACACTGGTGAAGTCAGTGCTGAATTGTTGGCCGATAGTCAAATTCACTATGTACTAGTGGGTCATTCTGAACGCCGTGAAATATTTGCGGAAAATGCTGATATTTTAAATGCGAAAATCAAGAATGCCTTAAGTGCCGGTTTGACCGTGATTTATTGCGTTGGTGAAAGCCTGGAACAACGTGAAGCAGGGCAGGCAGAAGCTGTAGTGCTACAACAGATTTGTGATATTGCTGCTGTGGTTGAAGCTGAGCAATGGAAAAATATCGTGATTGCCTATGAACCGATCTGGGCAATTGGAACTGGTAAAACTGCTTCTCCTGAAGATGCACAGGCCATGCATGCACAAATCCGTCAAGGTTTAAGCCAGATCACTGGTTATGGCGCGACGATGGCGATTTTATATGGTGGTAGTGTCAAGCCGGAAAATGCAGTAGAGTTAGCAGCCTGCCCAGATATCAACGGGGCATTGGTCGGTGGTGCATCACTCAATGCTGAGTCGTTCCATAAAATTGCTCATGCATTTGCAAATACACAATAATTAGGAGTTCAGCATGCAAACTTTTGTGCTGGTAGTACATATTATCTTAGCTGTTTTGATGATTGTCTTGATTTTGGTTCAGCATGGTAAAGGTGCAGATGCTGGTGCCTCTTTCGGTGGCGGTGGTGCAGCGACAGTATTCGGAGCATCGGGTTCGGGTAATTTCATGACCCGTTTGACTGCAATTTTTACTGCACTGTTTTTCGTAACCAGTCTGACTTTGGCGATTTTAGCCAAGCAACAAACCTCGAATGCCTATAGTTTGGGATCGGTTCAGTCTGCGCCGACCACACCTGTACAATCGAATGAAACTTCACCAACTGCACCAGAAACGACCGAATAGTTTTAATTAATCCTTTCTTTTTTTCAGTGATACGACTAGAATGCGTCACAGCTGCGGTGGTGGTGGAATTGGTAGACACGCTACCTTGAGGTGGTAGTGCTTTCGGGCGTGGGGGTTCAAGTCCCCCCTTCCGCACCAACTTATAATCCAGAAATTTAAGTTGGTGTATGCAGCTGAAAAAACTTCTGTTGATGCGGGATGGAGCAGTCTGGTAGCTCGTCGGGCTCATAACCCGAAGGTCGTTGGTTCAAATCCAGCTCCCGCTACCAATCAATCCTTTTTAAAGGCGCAAACTTTCAAGAGGCAGCTTAAACAGGTTTTAAGTTGAGAAAATTAATTTGCATGTTGTTGCGGGATGGAGCAGTCTGGTAGCTCGTCGGGCTCATAACCCGAAGGTCGTTGGTTCAAATCCAGCTCCCGCTACCAATCTTTTAAAGATGCAAACTTTAAAAGCAGTTTAAGTTTTTTAAACTGAATGTTATTTGTACGCTGATGCGGGATGGAGCAGTCTGGTAGCTCGTCGGGCTCATAACCCGAAGGTCGTTGGTTCAAATCCAGCTCCCGCTACCACTTTTTCAGCGACAGATGACAAATATGCAGAATGATGTGGTTTTGATTGAAAAGTTCTCATCTTTTGTATATAATTTTTGCACGTTGATGCGGGATGGAGCAGTCTGGTAGCTCGTCGGGCTCATAACCCGAAGGTCGTTGGTTCAAATCCAGCTCCCGCTACCAAGTTTCTAAAAAGAGGCTCACAACAAGGTGGGCCTTTTTGCACAGTGGGATTTGAAAAAATCTTAAATTGTGCATTAATTGGGGCGATTTACGCCCTTTTTTATTGGCTATCGTGTAGTGTCGACATTATTTGGTCAAATCTCCATGTTTCACTACTACTATAGTTTGTATTGGTTTGTAGTGGTCAAATAGATCATAAAATCGCACCAGATGACGAGAGTAAATGAAGCTATCAAATAAAACTCAAGCACTTCAGGACTTGATTGCACCAGCAGTTGAAGCCTGTAATGTAAACCTTTGGGGGATTGAATTCCTGCCACAGGGTAAATGTTCGTTATTACGTATCTACATCGACAAGCCAGTCGATGAGAGCGTTGCACCAGCAATCAATGAAGATGGTGAAGAAGAGCAGGGGCGTGGTATTGGCGTTCAGGATTGTGTGCGTGTCACGCAGCAAGTGGGTGCAATGCTGGATGTTCATGATCCGATCTCGGGTGAATATTCACTTGAAGTATCTTCGCCAGGCTGGGACCGTCCATTCTTCCAGCTCGAGCAGATGTCAGGCTATATCGGTCATACCGTAGCACTACGTTTGATCAGTGCGGTAGATAACCGTCGTAAATTCCAGGCCAAACTGGTTGCTGTCGATCTTGAAAATGAAATGATTCAGGTTGAAGTAGAAAAGCAACAGGTATTGGAGATCGACAGTCACAATATCGATAAAGCAAATTTGGTCTTCCAAGATTAATTTAATAAATAAAAATTTAACGAATAGGTGACGTATGGCACGTGAAATTCTGACCGTCGTTGAAACGGTTAGTAACGAAAAAGGTGTACCTCGTGAAGCGATCTTTGAAGCGCTTGAGCAAGCTTTAGTTGCTGCGACAAAGAAAAAATTCTACGAAGGAACACATTCGGAAGAAGCACGTTTACGTGTGGAAATCGATCGTAAAACAGGTGACTATCGTACTTTCCGTCAGTGGGAAGTGGTTGCAGACGAAGACCATGAAATGCCAGCTTGTCAGGATGCCATCTCTGATGTTGATCCGGCAAAATGGTCGATTGGCGACATTCGTGAGCTTGAAGTTGAATCGATTGACTTCGGTCGTATTGCAGCGCAAATTGCCAAGCAAGTGATCGTACAGAAGATCCGTGAAGCAGAACGTGCACTCGTAGCCGATGCTTACGAATCTAAAGTCGGCGAGCTGATCTACGGTGAAGTGAAAAAACAAACCAAAGACGGCTTTATCATTGACCTAGGTGACAATGCTGAAGCGTATCTTGCTCGCGAAGAAATGATTCCGAAAGAAATCCTTCGTCCGAAGCAACGCGTGAATGCGATTCTATTCAATGTCAACCGTGAAGGTCGTGGTGCGCAGTTACAACTGTCACGTGCTAAACCGGATATGCTGATTGCATTGATGAAGAAAGAAATCCCTGAGATTTCTGAAGAAATTATTGAAATTAAAGCGGCGGCTCGCCAACCAGGCGTTCGTGCTAAAATTGCAGTGAAAACCAATGACCACCGTATTGACCCGGTGGGTGCTTGTATTGGTATGCGTGGTACCCGTATTCAAGCTGTACAGCAAGAGCTCAATGGCGAGCGTATTGATGTGGTAGTTTGGTCGGATGATCCTGCGCAATATATCGCAAGTGCATTGGAACCAGCAGATGTATCGAGTATTGTCATCGATGAAGATGCACGTACTGCAGATATCATTTTCGCAACCAGCGATCAGTTGGCACGTGCGATTGGTTCACAAGGTCAGAACGTTCGTCTGGCATCTGAATTGACTGGCTACAAGCTGGACATGATGCTGGAAGAGGAATACTACGCCCGTCAACAAAACGAAGCGCAACAATATTTAGACATGTTTGTTACCCGTCTGGATATCGCGGAAGATTTGGCGATGGCATTGGTAGAAATGGGCTTCACCTCGCTTGAAGAAATTGCTTATGTTCCTGCAGAAACGTTTGATGAAATCGAACTGGATGCGGAACTGGTTGAACTACTGCAAAGCCGTGCGAAAGAAATTGCACTTGCTGATGCATTACAACAGCAAGAGAACATACAAGCGCCAAGTGAAGAACTTGTTGCAATGGAAGGCATGACAGTAGAGATCGCGCAAGCGCTAGCAGCTCGTGGTGTGGTAACAGTGGATGATTTAGCAGATCAGGCGACTGACGATATCGAAGATATTGAAGGTTTGGGTGCTGAGAAAGCAGGTCAACTCATTATGAAAGCGCGCGAATCATGGTTTAACTAGGAGGTAGTATATGACGGACAAGTCGATTAAAGAGTTAGCCCTCAATGTGGGTAGTCCAGTTGAGAAGCTCCTAGAGCAGGTTCGTGAGGCAGGTTTACCACAGCGTAAAGCTGACGATATTATTACCACCGAACAACAAGATAGCTTGATGAGCCATGTGAAAAAGTCACAGGGTTCAGAAAGCCAAGCAGGGCAAATCACGTTGAAACGTAAAACGACTAGTACGGCTAAAGTAGCCAGTACTTCAGGTAAGGCGAAAACGATTAATGTAGAAGTTCGCAAGAAGCATACATTTGTTAAGCCGGATCCAGAGCAGATCAAAGCAGAAGCATTGGCGAAAGCCAAGGCTGAGCAACAGGCCAAAGCTGCGCCTGAGCAGAATACAGCACAAGCTGCTTCTGCTGAAGCTCCAAAAACTGGCGTAAATAACGCGAATAAAGCTCTAGAAGCGATGCGTGCTGCTGCAAAGCAAACCAGCGACAAGCAAGAAGTTTCTAAAGCTGCAGTTGTGGTAAAACGCAAATCAACCAACAAGCCGATTGTGAAGCAAGTTGTTAAACCAACTGAAACCGCTGAACAGAAAAAGGCACGTGAAGCAGAAGCAGCAAAATTAAAAGCTGTTGAAGAAGCAGCACGTCGTAAAGCGGCTGAAGAAGCGCAGCAACGTACGCTTGAACAAATGCGTCAAATGGCGTCTAAGTACACCGCGGAAGATACTGCTGCAACGATTCGTGTTGTTGATGATTCTCCTCTGGCTGCCGGTCTTGTTGGTCAGGCATATGAAGACTCATTTGCGAAAGAAGACCGCGAAATCAAACGTGGTACGAATACGCCGAGCGCGCGTGCACCGAAAAAAGGTGGTCGTCGTGGTCAGGAAGAGCAAAGCTTCAGCAAACAGCCTAAGCGCGGTTTAAAAACCAGTCAAGGCAACAAGCACGGCTTCGAAAAACCTGTGAAAAAACAGGTTTACGATGTTGAAATCGGTGAAACGATTGTCGTTGCTGACTTAGCTGCGAAAATGGCAGTTAAGGTTCGTGAAGTGATTAAATCACTCATGAAAATGGGTGAATTGGTTACTCAGAACCAGGCGATTGATCAAGAAATTGCTGCACTTGTTGTGGAAGAAATGGGCCATAATCCGGTACTGGTTTCTGATACACAAGCTGAAGATAACTTGCTTGAAGCAGCTGAAGAAGCACGTGGTGCGCAATCTACGCGTGCGCCTGTTGTTACCATTATGGGTCACGTTGACCATGGTAAAACATCGCTGCTTGACCGTATTCGTCGTGCAAAAGTGGCTGCTGGCGAAGCGGGCGGTATCACACAGCATATCGGTGCTTACCATGTAACTACTGATAAAGGTATGATTACATTCCTTGATACTCCGGGACACGCAGCATTTACTGCAATGCGTTCACGTGGTGCGAAAGCAACAGATATCGTGGTTCTGGTTGTTGCAGCAGATGATGGTGTAATGCCACAAACTGCAGAAGCAATTGACCATGCACGTGCTGCAGGTACACCAATCATTGTTGCAATCAACAAGATGGATAAAGAATCTGCTGATCCAGATCGCGTATTGAATGAATTGACTGTGAAAGAAATCGTGCCAGAACAATGGGGTGGTGACGTTCCAGTGGCAATGGTTTCTGCACATACTGGTCAAGGCATTGATGAACTTCTTGATATTATTTCGATTCAAGCTGAACTTCTAGAGCTTAAGGCATCTGAAGAAGGTGCTGCACAAGGTGTCGTAATTGAAGCACGCGTAGATAACAGCCGTGGTGCAGTAACATCTATTCTGGTTCAAAACGGTACATTGAAAGTAGGTGATCTTGTTCTTGCCGGTTCATCTTATGGTCGCGTTCGTGCGATGACGGATGAAAATGGTCAGCGTATCAAATCTGCAGGTCCTTCGATTCCAGTGGAAATTCTGGGTCTTCCAGAAGCGCCAATGGCAGGTGACGAAGTTCTTGTGGTCAGCGATGAGAAGAAAGCACGTGAAGTTGCCGATGCGCGTATGGATCGTGAACGTCAAAAACGTCTTGAGCGTCAATCTGCAATGCGTCTTGAAAACATCATGGCGTCTATGGGCAAGAAAGATGTGCCTATCGTAAATGTTGTGTTGAAAACTGACGTACGCGGTACCTTGGAAGCCTTGCATGTAGCACTTGCTGAGCTTGCGACTGATGAAGTTAAAGTACGTATCATCGGTTCTGGTGTAGGTGCGATCACTGAGTCTGACGTGACACTGGCTGAATCTTCAGAAGCAGTTCTACTCGGCTTTAACGTACGTGCGGACAACGCTGCGCGTCAAAAAGCAGATGCAGACAGTATCGACATTCGTTACTACTCAATCATCTATCAATTGATTGATGATGTGAAAGCAGCAATGAGCGGTAAGCTTGCACCAGAACATCGTGAAACGATTCTGGGTGTTGCACAAGTACGTGAAGTATTCCACTCAAGTAAGTTTGGTGCGGCTGCGGGCTGTATGGTACTTGAAGGCGTATTGCATCGTAACAAACCGATTCGCGTATTACGTGATGATGTGGTTGTGTTCCAGGGCGAGCTTGAATCTCTTCGTCGCTACAAAGAAGTGGTTGAAGAAGTTCGTGCCGGTATGGAATGTGGTCTTGCGGTGAAAGGCTATAAAGACATCAAAGCACTTGATAAGATCGAAGTGTACGATGTTCAACTGATTAAACGGAGTCTTTAATGGCGGGTAGTCAACGTCTGAAGCGTATGGCGGATACAGTACAACGCGAGTTGTCAGAACTGATCCGTCAGGAGCTGAAAGATCCACGCTTAGGTGGTCTCGTGACCATCTCTGCGGTGAAGGTGAGCCCAGACCTGGGATATGCGGAAGTTTATGTCACTGTGATGGGACGTGAACTTGGCGATGAGCAAAGCCAAGAAGCCAATAAAGAAACTTTGGATGTGTTGAACAAAGCATCTGGTTTCTTGCGCCATGAGCTGAGTCGTCGTATCAAAACCCGTATTACGCCTCGTCTACGTTTCCATTATGATAAGACCAATGCATATGGTAACTATATGTTTGGTCTGATCGCTGAAGCAGTGAAGGACTTACCTGAAGCTGAAGCAAAAAAAGATGATGAATAAGTCTTAGGACTAAAAAAGCTACCTTCGGGTGGCTTTTTTTATCTCTAGATTTTTTTAGATTTAAAAGAACTTGAATTGCTTGCTCAATTAATCGAAATCATCATTACGATTGATTTTCTTTTCATAAAAGGTACGACGGCGTGAGCGCTGCCAAGGCAGAGGGCGTTCCAGCGTTTCCGGAACCTCGCCACTCAAAGAGCGTAAACGCAAATGTAATGCAGCCTGTGCCATCAGATTGGCAGATACCGGTGCGGTAATGAAGGCGAACAGGGTGATGAGCACTTCAGCAAAACCGAAACGGCCATATATGGCCGAGAACAGAATTGAGGCCATCAAAAAGCTGCCCAGGCCCAAAGTACTGGATTTGGTCGGGGCGTGCAGACGCATAAACAGATCGGGCAGACGGACCATACCGATCCCGCCGACCAACATAAAGAAAGCACCAATCAATAAAAAAATCGACACCAGTATTTCTAAAATTAAGGACATTTAAAAACTCCTAGTCGATCACATGGCCAGTGGTGAAATAACGTGCCAAGGCTGTAGTCGAAACAAAGCCAAGCATCGCAACCAGTAAGGCCCCTTCAAACAGGAAGCTGCTACTCCAGTAAATCCCTAAAATGACAATCAGACAGGTGGCATTCAGGAACAGGGTGTCGAGTGCCAACAGACGATCCACGATAGAAGGGCCAGTGATGAGTCGGATCAGGCAGAGTAACATCGAGACAGTGATAGCACCTAGGCAAATCATTAATGCATAAGGCAGAATAGTCATGCTTTTTCTCCTGTCTGTGCGCTGAAAATTTCAATCAGAGGCTGTTCGTAGCGCTGTTTGATTGTTTCGATTTCTGCTGCTTCATCCTCTGTGCTTAAGGCATGAACCAGAATATCACCACGATCCTGATCAATGCCTGCAGATACTGTACCGGGCGTTGTGGTAATGATCATTGCCAGCAAGGCATTGACTTCCTCATGCTCGGTTTCCAAAGGCACGCGAAACCATTTTGGATGCAGGTTCTTGGTTGGACCAAGTACCAGTTTTGCGACTTTAATATTGGCTACTACAATATCCCAAACCACGACAAAGAAAAGGCGCACGGCAGGAGCCCACTGGATATTCGGGGTATAGTCAATAAAAGGTGCAACCATTTTCGGAATGACAATCGCCAGAACCAGCGCGAAAAGCAATGTTCCAGCTTCCAGATTATGTGCCAGTAGAATCCAGCTTAGCCCAACGATCACAGAAACTAGCGGATGCGGGAACCAACGTTGCAGGAATGATACAGCCATTAAGGTCCCTCCACCGGTTTAAGTTGATTATCATCATATCTGTTTTGTTCAACATACTGCTGATCAATCTGGCGTTGCTTGAATTCAGAAATATTTTCACCTTCCAGAGTGGCTTCCGAAATCGTATAAGGAACCAGATGTGCATTCGGATCGACTGTCTCACCACCGTACTTGGTTTCAGGTAAATAGCTTGGATCAAAAGGTTGCACACTAATAAACTGGCCTTCTGCATCGCGTTTTAACAAGGCAGCTTCATAAACCGGATTATTTTTAATCTGTTCCGCAGTCTGATAATTATATTGATAGATCGGTCCGGCAAACACCACATAGGCAGTCAGGCCAGCAAGCAATAGATAGATTACACGATCATTACGTGCCGGTGCCTTACTTGGTAAAGCTTCATATTTGTGAAAATCTTCAGAATTAAGGTCATCCTCAGGTCTGGTCGAACGCCAGAACAGCACGAAACCAACCCTGGTAAAGGCCAGAATACTGAGGAAGCTTACCAATAAAATGGTCAGGATAATAATCATCTGATAGTCTGAATTGGCAGAAGCCTGCAAAATAAAGACTTTACCGAAGAAACCACTAAACGGTGGCAGGCCTGCCATCATCAAGGCAATGATGAAATAGACAATCGAAACCAGCTTGTTCTGTTTCATCAGTGGCGCGATTTTAAAATGATCCTTAAATTCGCCGCGCTGTGAGGTAATCCAGCCTGACAGGATATAAAAGGCTGCGCCAATCAGGGTACTGTGCACCATATAATACAATGCACCGGCCCAGGCTGCAGTCGTATTCATACCGATTGCTACCAGAATTGTTCCGACTGAAGACAGCACCATAAAGCCGATAAAACGGCGCAGACGTTCTGTGCCGATTGCACAAATCACGCCATAAACCGACGTAATCAGACCAATCACCAGCAGGCAATTCATCAGAATCTGGTGGCTGTATTCATCATCAAAAACAGTTCCATTAATCCGTAAAATTGCATACACCCCGACTTTGGTCATAATGGTAAAGAGTGCTGCCACAGGTGTGGTGGCTACGGCATAGGTTTTGGGTAACCAGAAGCCGAGCGGTAACATCGCTGCTTTAATTCCAAACACGACAAACAGCATTAATCCACCAGCAACCGCCAGCTTGTGCTGATCTTCAGCGAGGGTAGGCATCAAGCGGGCCACATCTGCCATATTCAGACTGCCGACACTGCCATAAATCATCCCGAGTCCAATCAGGAACAGGGCAGAAGCAAACAGGTTGATGGTGACGTAATGGATTCCCAGCTGGAAACGGGCCTTGCCTTGTCCATGTAGCAGTAGTACATAGGATGCCATCAACAATATTTCAAAAAACACGAACAGGTTAAACAGGTCACCGGTCAGGAAGGCACCGGTCAAACCCATGAGCAGGAAATGCACCATGGCATGGAAATAACGCCCACGCATATCCCATTCTTTACTGGCATACCAGAGCACCGGCACTGCAAGGGCATAGGTCAAAACCAGCATCATCGCAGAGAGCTGATCGAGAACCAGTACAATACCAAAAGGTGCGACCCATTCGCCCAGCGTATAAACATTGATCTGACCCTGACTACTGTCTACTAAATAGCTGACAGCAATGATCAGGCCCAAGATACTCGAGACATAGCTGATACCCCGACGCCAGGGCTGACGCCAGTCCGTCGCCAGAGAGCCTGAACCCGGGTTGCCTAAAAGAACCAGGACAAAAGCGGTAAAGGCCGGTAAAAGAATACTGAAAATAGGGGTATGTTGATTCCAGAAATTGAGAAGATCAGTCATTAAGGCTCATCCTCGCGCGGGTCAAGATTTGGTATTTCTTCTTTGGAGTCAACGTGGTCTGTTCCTGATTCGTAGCGGCTACGCAATGCCAGTTGGACAATAAAGGCAGTGGTGGCAAAGCCAATCACGATGGCTGTCAGCACCAGTGCCTGAGGAAGGGGATCGGTCACTTTCGAGGCTTCAGTCAATACTGCAGGCGAATTCATCTGAATTCGGCCCATGGCAAATAAAAACAGGTTGACTGCATAACCAATCATGGCGAGACCCAACACCACCGGGAAGGTACGGGCACGCAGGATCAGATAAATGCCTGTGGCTGTCAGCAGGCCAATCGCAGAGGCTAATAAAAATTCTAAACTGATCATTCTATTATCCTCTTGGTACGGGGCCAGTCATGCTTGAGTGACGTGAATCGCCCAAGACCGAAATCATCAGCATGGTCGCACCGACAACAGTGACATAGACGCCGACATCAAACAGTGCAGCCGAAGCCAGATGCATTTCTCCAATGATGGGCGGAGAGACATAAATATGTGCACTGGTCAGGAATGGACGTGACCAGAACCAGGCCGCGATTCCGGTCAACCCTGCAATCGTTAAGCCGATCCCGATCCAGATTTCATACAGGCGACCGGATTTGGCGCCAAGCAACTGTTCGGTTTTGTCCTGTCCCACTGCAATATATTGAATAATAAGTGCCAGTGAAGTCACTAGTCCGGCAATAAAACCACCGCCCGGCAGGTTATGGCCACGCAAAAAGATATACAGGCTGACCACCAGCGCGACCGGCAAAATCCAGGATGCGGTAATACGCAACATCAGCGGGGATGGGTTAAAACGATAGGTCAGGCCCTGAGTCATGGTGGTACCATGCGCACGCATGCCATCCATCAGGCTCAGAACACCAATCGCCGCAATGCCGAGTACAGTAATTTCGCCGAAGGTATCGAAACCACGGAAATCGACCAGAATCACATTCACCACATTGGTGCCGCCGCCCAGAGGAATGGACTGTTGCAGGAAGAACCATGAAATGGAATTGTGATCACGGGTCATGATCAGCCAGGCAATTGCCGCAATCCCGAGACCGCCGCCCAAGGCAATAATGGCATCACGCCAGCGACGGGTCGGACTCGATTCATACGGTGTTAACTGAGGCAGTAAAGATAAACTCATCAGGAGCAGAACCGTGGTGACCACATCGACCGTAATCTGGGTCAATGCCAGATCGGGCGCTGAGAAGCCGATAAAGACCATGGTGACGACCAGGCCGACTGCACCGCTAATGAGTACCGCTTTAATCCGCTCATGATGGAACCACAACAGCATCCAGCAGGAAGAGAACAGCAGTAACCACAGGATAATCGCCAGGGCAGGAGCATGGGTCAGCTCGCGCGTACCTGTACCCACCGCATTGCTGAGTAATGGGAGCCCCACCAGCCCGACGGTAAAAATTACAATCCACAATAAATAGCTTTGTAATTTGCCATTTTCAGTGGAACGGCGGAAACGACGTGAATTCAGCAGCAAATTTTTCAAAAATAGATCGAACAGCACCCGGCCCTGTAAGCGACCCAGTTTTGGATCCAAGTCGATTTCACGTAAGACGCCACCTTTGGCGAGAGAAAAGTAAAAGATTGTTCCGCCGAGCAGAGAAATCACACTCATCAGAAGGGGCAGGTTGAAACCATGCCAAAGCGCCAGATGAGTGCCTTCAAAGGCAAAATTCTGGGTGGTGGCTTGAGTAGTGCTGTTGACAATTTTTTCCACCAGAAGAGCCGGTAATAGACCGACTAAAATACATAAAATTGCTAACAAAGTGGCCGGTGCGCGCATACCAAAGGCAGGTTCATGTGCATCTTTATTCGGGACCTGCTTGCCTAGCGGACCATCGAAAAAGACTCCATGCACCAGTCGAATGGAATAAGCCACCGCAAAAATCCCGGCCAGTGTCGCGACAATAGCAGAGCCGACCATAAGTGGACCACTTAAACTGGCGACCAGTTCGGTAAAGAACATTTCCTTAGACAGGAAACCATTGGTCAACGGTACACCCGCCATGGATGCTGCCGTGATCATGGTCAGCGTGGCGGTAAATGGCAGTAATTGCCATAGGCCAGACAGTTTACGTAAGTCACGAGTCCCGGATTCATGATCGATGATGCCGGCAATCATAAACAGTGCCGCTTTAAAGGTGGCATGGTTAATAATATGGAAAATCGCTGCTGCAACAGCCAATGGTGAACCAATCCCGAGCAGACACATGATCAGACCTAAATGGCTGATGGTGGAATAGGCGAGCAAGCCTTTCAGGTCTTCCTTAAAAATGGCAAAGAAGGCGGCCATGCACAGGGTAAACAGACCAACAAAGGTCACAATATTATGAAACAGTGCAGCACCGGCAAAGATCGGGAGCAAACGTGCGACCAGGAATAAACCGGCTTTGACCATGGTGGCCGAGTGCAAATAGGCAGAGACCGGTGTCGGTGCAGCCATGGCATTGGGCAACCAGAAGTGAAACGGGAACTGCGCACTTTTGGTAAAGGCGCCGAGTAAAATCAGCAACAAGGTTGGAACAAATAAATGATGCGACTGAATCTGTTCAGTCATCATCAGGATTTGGTCAAGCTGATAAGTGCCGGTGATTTGACCGAGCAGGACAAAACCGCCCAGCATCGCCAGACCACCCATTCCGGTAATGGTCAGAGCCATACGCGAACCACGTTGCGCCGCTTCGTAATTGCTCCAGTAACCTACCAGCAAGAAGGATGAAATACTGGTCAGTTCCCAGAAAACCAATAAGATAATCAGGTTATTCGACAATGAAATTCCGAGCATCGCCGCCATAAACAGCATCAGCAGGAGATACAGTTTGCTCAGTGAATTTTTTGGATTGAGATAATAATAGGCATAAATATAAATCAGGGTGCCAATTCCGCTGATCAGCAAGGCAAACAGCAATCCCAGAGAATCCAGGCGAAAACTGAAATCAATGCCGAGCTGGGGCAGCCAGGACCAGGTCTGGGTCATCACTGCACCATCAAAGATGGCAGGCGCCTGACTCAATAATAATAAGAAACTGCTGAGGCTGACACCAATTGCCCCTAAAGCCGTTACCCCGCGCGAAAATTGCTTCAGCCACGAGACAAGGGTTGTGCCTAATACTAACGGTAACAATATAATAATCGGCAGCACACTCGTATCCATTGTCATGATTTAGGTTTTGACCAACCTAAGGTGAATCTTTATCTTTCAAGGACTACAGGACCACAAGGAGCGACCCAAACTTCTCAACCTTGAAAGCCAAAAGAATATTCAAAAAGAATATAAAACAGTTGTATTGCGCAACTTATAAACGATAGCAAATTCCGATTTTACAATGAAATTCGCAAATAAAACCGATCATATTACAGGATAACAACAACATCAACGTTTTTATATAGAACTTATAAATTATACGCCGGCTCGGTTTTAACAGGCGCTGCATGCTTAAACAGATCATCTAGAAGTGACCGAAAATTAAGATTAAATTGCAGGCATTGATTGTAAATTTGACTCAAAACAGTTCAATCCTAGCAAAACAGAATGCTGGAAAGGCTTCCTTGTTTACTCAAACAGTCGCTCTTATTTTTTTGAATCTGTTTAGAGCGACTGAGGTAGCGTCGGATGATGCTCCTGAGCAAGTAAAGCGAGCAATTCTTGTTGCTGTTCCGGATTGAGCTGTTCCCGGATCATTTGCAATACTGCAAGCAGTGTGACGGGTTCGGTGACCGTTTCCAATAAAGTATCTTCGGAAGATAGGTCTTTATTTCGCTGCAATTCCAGCTCTGCGTAGATCTGATCAAACTGGGTTTTCATACTTTCAAGATGAATGGGGTGCAGCTGTTTATTTTCCAGTTTCAGACATTGAAAGCCTTGCGCCTGTTCTAGTAATTCAGGCCGGTTGCCGGTTGCAATAATCTGCAAGTTAGGAAAAGCCTGATGCAGGCGTGACAGGATTACTGCTGCCATCTCCTGATCCAGTTGATGATCAATCGCATCAATCAGTAAAACACCTGTACCTTCCTGACATGGAAATAAACTATTGGGATTCAATAGACAAAGACGCCGCACAATATCACCCACCAGCGCAATCCAGTTGCGGATACTGTTGGGCAGTTGCTGGAAGCTAAAGGTCTGTTGCTGATAGGTTACCATCAGTTGCAGCTTGGGCTGGTATTTTAAATAAATCTGGCTGACTTCTGGCAGGATCAGTGACAACGCCTGTTTTAAAGCGGCGAGATTTGGTGCATGCAGATGTGCCTGGGCTTTCTCGATCTGCCGGGCCAGTTCATCTCCGCGAATATCCTCTGGCTGCTGTAAGGCACGCGCCAAAATCTGATCCATAAGCTTAGCACTTTGCGCATTTTCAATATCACTGATTTCACGAAACCATTCAAAAAAACGGGCAAAGGTGGTGAAAGGAATCGCAGTGATTTCATAAGCATGTGCGGACTGGAGAATGGCCGGGTTATTTTTGTTGAGCAGATTGACTTCATTGGTAAAACGTTCAGCAGGATAATAGGCAATCAGGGGCAAGCCGAGCAGGGGATCGTGCAAGCGGGCTTTCTGATACAAGCTGAGCACACTTTCAAGCTGTGAGGTTTCTGCTTTGCTAAAACCCAGCCCCTGACTGTTTAAAGTCTTGTAGATTTGCCATGAACAGCTTTGTAGGTTCGCAGGCTCAGACTGACTGGATTCTGGCAAGCTGCCCATCTCTTCAGGAAAACCAATCTGGATATCGATTTTGGATTGCAGCCGGTTTTGCATGATGTCCTGATCTTGCATCACCAGACCCGCAGCACGGCTATCACGATAACGGGCTGCAAACCAGGTCAATGCCTGATAGCTAAAACGTAAAAGCGTAGTTTTGCCAGTTCCCTGATTGCCCAGAATCAAGGTAACCGGGCATTGCGGATAATTAAACTGAAGCTGAATGTCGAAAAAATGCAGGGTATGTTTCAGTTGAAGCGCTTGGATGTGCATAGATCACCTGTCCTATGATGTTTACATCCATGCCATGCACCTTAACCGACTGCCTGCCGAAGCGACTGCGGCATTTTGATCTTCAGTTGCTGAATCAGGTCATAAATGTGATGAATATTTAAACTCACTTTAGCACGTGTACAGGCCACGTAAAGTAATCTTAATTCTTCATCACTAATTTTATGGTCTTTTTCATTCAGCTT
The DNA here is from genome assembly GCF_000367905.1 of Acinetobacter sp. CIP A162. Taxonomy (GTDB): domain Bacteria; phylum Pseudomonadota; class Gammaproteobacteria; order Pseudomonadales; family Moraxellaceae; genus Acinetobacter; species Acinetobacter lwoffii. The sequence continues at coordinate 182,641 of NZ_KB849157.1, forward strand.
AAACTGATAGTCATCTTCAATATGAACCCGATCCCATTCCAGACCTTTGGCCTTGTGTGCCGTGGAAATAATATAGTCGGCCTGGGCAATTGGTGTGATTTTAGCCAGAGCTTTTTTCAGCGGATCGGTGCCATGTTCGTCCACCAGTTTGACCAGTGGCTTGATGTCACTGCCTTCATTAGTTTCACAGTATTCATGGACATCATGCCAGGAGTTAAACCAGGCCAGTTCCGGCACATCAACCACACGTTTGCCCTGTTTCAGCATGGCAGCCGCATCGACAAAACGATTCAGTTTGACGTGATCGGCTTGCAGGCTGACTTTATCGCCACGAACTAAACCTGCTAATAACAGTTCCATGGCGCGGGCATTGGTCCGGCATAAAATTGCATCCCGCATTTTGGTATGCGGTTTATTCACGACTTTAGAATCTAATAGCGGATTGCCGAGTAAAGGCACAGTTTCATTTAAGGCACCTAAAATGGCATTGGCATTCAGGGCAATTTCAGGACCAAAACGAAATGAGGTGGTCAGGCGCGATTCAGGTAAGGGCAGTTGCTGCATGGCATTGACTGCGCCACGCCAGGCATAAATCTGCTGATGCGCGTCTCCGACATAAATCACCTGGGTGCTGCGCTGTTTCAGTAGAATTCCCAGCATTAAGGGATCGGCATCCTGAGCTTCATCGAATAGTACATAATCGGCCGGGATATTTGGCTCGGACAGCGCCCAGAGCTTCAGATAAATGTCATGACCGATGCCGGCCTGATGATTTGGATCAATCGACTCTAGCCAGCGTCGTTCGACTGCCGGATAAAGTTTCTTCTGTAAAGTCTCGATATCATCCGGATGCAACCAGCTCGGCGCCTGAATATGCCGTGGGGCAGGGTATTGCGAACTGGTCGAGCAGAAATAGCCGACCGCATTGGCAACCAAACTTGCCAGACGCGAAGGCATCAAGACATATTTTTCATAACGCCCACCCATCATACGGCGCATGGTCATCGGTTCAAGCCGGTATTCTTTGGCAATAAAACTTGGACTCAAGCGTGGCAAGCGCAGTTTGTCGGTGACTCCACGTGGAACACTGCGAAACGCCAGCGAGTGAAAAGTACGGCAATCGACACCCCGGTGAAACTTGGCCTGTGCTTCACTGGCAATGGCCTTGTTAAAAGCCAGATACATGCCACGTCTTTGTGGCATGGCATCACTGATCATTTGCAGGGTAGTGGTTTTACCTGTGCCCGCATAGGCAATCACCTTAAAGGATTTACCCAGACGTGCGTTATCAATGGCAGTCGCCTGCTCATAGGTCGCGGTCGGTTTTTTTAAATCAGACACAGATGAATTCAAGGCTTAATGCTGACGGTTGGCTTTTTCAACCAGGCCGGATAAGCCTTGGCGACGTGCCAGTTCATTTAATACCAATTGCACATCCAGGTCGAAATAGCCGAGCATGACGATAGTATGGAACCACAGATCTGCCACTTCATAGATCAGATCATTTTTATGGTCTGCGGAAGCATTCTGATCAAAATCTTTGGCTGCCAGCACGGTCTCAAAGCTTTCTTCACCGACTTTTTCCAGAATCTTGTTCAGGCCTTTATGGTACAACTTGGCCACATAAGATGAATCTGGATCGGCCTGTTTGCGTTCTGCCATCATCTGACCCAGATAAGACAGGACTTCGACCTGTTCAGATTGGGCGGTTGACGCTTCCATCGCCAGCGTATGCGGATTCGTGGATTTTTCGCCATAAATCGCAGAGGGATCTTTCAACTGTGCATCGACAATTTCCCAGCCATTTGGCGTGAGCTTGCGATAGAAGCATGATTCACGGCCAGTATGGCAGGCAATGCCACCATGCTGTTCAATTTGCAGCACAATCACGTCGGCATCACAGTCCAGACGGATTTCATGTACGGTTTGAAAATGTCCTGATTCTTCGCCCTTATGCCATAACTTGCTGCGTGAACGGGAGAAATACACCGCCTGATTTTTTTCGGCAGTTAAAGCCAAGGCTTCACGGTTCATCCAGGCCACCATCAATACACGTCCAGTTTGATGATGCTGGGCAATGGCAGGGACTAATCCTTGTTCGTTAAATTTTACTTCATCGAGCCATTGCGCGTTGTTCATAAGGGTTTCCATCATTTCAATCAAAATATAAAAATACGGATAGGAAATATCCGCTGATAGTGTACGTGATCTCGCAGCATTTGCGGCAAAAATCTGTATCGATCAGGACAGGCTGTGTCGTGGTTTTTTAAATCAGTTCACTTTATTCCATATCTTGCAAAACTGAGACAGAGAAAAGCCGCCCGGTCGGCGGCTCGCATTTCCATTAAATTATTCGTATGAAAACCGTATAAAAAATTACCAGTGTTCGCCCGGGAACAGACGTGCATATGCTTTTTGCACCAAGTTTAATTTTTGTGGTTGGCCCACAGATGCAGTTGAACTTGGGAACAGGTTATAGCCAATCGACATCAAGACATTGTTGATATCCGGTGCAATTGAATAGGTAATGGAAGCCAGGCGGCCCAAACCGGTCGCCACTTTTTTCGGACGTTTCACAATCGCATAGGCAATCAGGTCAGCCGCCTGTTCTGGGGAAAGCGTCGGTACATATTTATAGATTTTGGTCGGCGCAATCATCGGGGTACGCACCAAAGGCATATAGATCGATGTGATTGCGATTTTATGTGAATGTACTTCTGCAGACAGGCAGCGGCTAAAGGCATCCAGTGCAGCTTTTGAAGCGACATAGGCTGAAAAACGGGTGGCATTGGCCAGTACGCCAATCGAACTGATGTTAATAATATGACCCGCGCGACGAATCATCATTTGCGGCAGGATATTCATCACCAGACGCACCGCGCCGAAATAGTTCAGCTGCATGGTACGTTCAAAATCATGAAAACGATCTACCGACTCATGTACGGCACGGCGAATCGAACGTCCTGCATTATTGATCAGAATATCAATATGATCGACTGAGGCAATAATCTGTTTGGAAACTTCATCAATCGCTTCCATATTGTTTAAATCACATGGAAAGATTGAGGCTTTGCCGCCTTTGGCTTCAATTTCTGATTTTACTTGTTCTAGGGTTTCCTGAGTACGGGCCACCAGTAAAACATGGGCACCTGCATCAGCCAGTTGATGTGCTGTCGTTAAACCAATACCGCTGGATGCACCGGTAATCAGGACGGTTTTACCTGCAACACGTTTTTCCAGTTGTTTGTGTAGTCTAGTTTTCACGTTTGTTATCCCTAATTTGAAGTCAGCGTTCAAATTATTTTTATTAAAGGTCTATGGCGCTCTAATAGAAGATGAGAGCGAAGGTGAGTCCAGATATGATAACCAATTCTTCAGGAAAATCTATAAATTAAAGTATTGAAATTAAAATAAAAATTAGAGTAATTGCTCTATTTGTGTTCACTCTTTCATTTAACTTTTAACATGAAAATAAAAAGTAAAGCAAGTGGCTGTTTTAGAAAATAAATAAAAAAACCTCACCAAAATGATGAGGTTTCGAAGCGGCTCGGACACCTTTTTAAACGGCCGCCAGCGCCTGTTCCAGATCGGCAATCAGGTCATCACTATGTTCAATCCCAATGGATAAACGCACCATATCCTCACTGACGCCTGCCGATTTTAACTCTTCGGCATTGAGCTGACGATGCGTAGTAGTCGCCGGATGGCAGGCCAGACTTTTAGCGTCGCCGATATTGACCAGACGGGTGAACAATTGCAGGGCATCAATAAAACGTGTGCCGCCTTCGAGACCATGTTCTACCCCAAAGGTCAGAATGGCAGAAGGTTTACCTTTCACATATTTCTGTGCCAAGGCATGCTGTGGGTGATCTTTCAGGCCGGCGTAATTGACCCATTTCACTTTAGGATGTTTTTGCAGATATTCAGCGACTTTCAGTGCATTTTCGGTATGACGTTCCATACGCAAGCTTAAAGTTTCCAGACCTTGCAGAATCAAAAACACATTCTGCGGACTGATCGCAGCGCCGGTATTACGCAGTGGCACTACACGCGCACGTGCGATATATGCTGCTTCCCCCAAAACTTCGACATAGTTCACGCCATGGTAGCTTGGATCAGGCGTATTCAGGGCAGGGAAACGTTCAGGGTATTTACCCCACGGGAATTTGCCGCTATCCACAATAATGCCGCCAATTGAATTACCATGACCACCGATATATTTGGTCAGGGAATGCACCACAATATCCGCACCAAAGTCGAAAGATTTTTGTAGTACTGGGGTGGCAACGGTATTGTCGACAATCACCGGTACGCCATATTCATGTGCAATTTTAGCAATGGCTTCCAGATCAATAATATTACCCAGTGGATTACCAATCGATTCGACAAAGACCAGTTTGGTTTTTTCATCAATCAAGTCACGCAGACTTTCCGGCTTTTCATAATCAAAGAAACGGACTTCAATGCCCTGTTTTGGTAGGGTATGGGCAAAGAGGTTATAGGTACCGCCATATAGCGTTGACACAGAAGCAATGTTGTCACCCGCTTCCGCAATGGTCTGAATCGCATAAGTAATCGCAGCCATGCCAGAGGCCAAAGCCAGCGCGCCAATTCCACCTTCCAGTGCTGCGACACGTTGTTCCAGAACCGCAGTGGTCGGGTTCATAATTCGGGTATAGATATTGCCCTGTACCTTTAAATCGAACAAATCGGCCCCATGTTGAGTATTGTCAAAGGCATAAGACGTAGTTTGGTAAATTGGCACTGCAACTGCTTTGGTGGTGGCTTCAGGGCTATAACCTGCATGAATCGCAAGGGTTTCTGCTTTATAACTCATTCTGTTTGATCTTCTTGTTTAAGTTTATGGCTTGAGTGTAGCATTTTCACATATGAGTAAAAGTGCAATTTTATTGAAATAAATATATGAAATATTCATATATCGACCTGGATTTGAGTCGTTTATTTTACTGAAAACAACTGTTTAAAAAAACATCATCAATAAACTTGTAACAATGCATTGAAGTTCATGGCAATGGCTTATGTTTTCGCAGCTTTCTGCGTATAATAGCCGATTATTTTTTCGCTCTTTTTTGAGCTGGGGTGGTTGTTTTAACCCCATTTGGTTTTTCAGTTGAGGAGTCCTACGTGGCCCAATATATTTATACGATGAACCGAGTGTCTAAGATGGTGCCGCCGAAACGCGAAATCCTGAAAGATATCTCCTTATCATTTTTCCCGGGCGCAAAAATTGGTGTGCTTGGTCTAAACGGTGCAGGTAAATCGACCTTGCTTCGTATTATGGCGGGCGTAGATAAAGATTTCTCTGGTGAAGCACGTGCACAACCAGGTACTAAAATCGGTTATCTCGAGCAAGAGCCGCCTTTAGATGAAACTAAAGACGTGCGTGGCAACGTTGAAGATGGTCTGCGTGAGCCGCTGGATGCTTTGGCACGTCTTGACGAAGTATTTGCAGAATATGCAGCAGAAGATGCTGACTTTGATGCACTTGCAAAAGAGCAAGAAAAGCTCGAAGCCATTATCCATGCATGGGATGCACATAACCTTGCCAATCAGATGGATCAGGCAGCTGCTGCACTGAACCTTCCAGCTTGGGATGCCGATGTTAAACTGCTTTCAGGTGGTGAACGCCGCCGTGTGGCACTGTGCCGTTTGCTCTTGTCTAAGCCAGACATGTTGCTTCTTGACGAACCGACGAACCATTTAGATGCATCATCTGTTGCCTGGTTAGAACGTTTCTTGAAAGACTTCCCGGGTACCATCGTTGCGATTACGCATGACCGTTATTTCTTGGATAACGTGGCTGAGTGGATTCTTGAGCTTGACCGTGGCATGGGCATTCCATACCAAGGTAACTACTCTTCTTGGTTAGAGCAGAAAAATGCGCGTCTAGAGCAAGAGAACAAGCAAGAAGAATCTTTTGCTAAAGCATTGAAAAAAGGACTTGAATGGGTTCGCTCAAATGCCAAAGGCCAGCAAAAGAAAAACAAAGCGCGTATGGAGCGTTTTGAAGAGCTTAACTCGCGTGAATTCCAACAGCGTAACGAAACCTCTGAAATCTACATTCCACCTGGCCCACGTCTAGGCAACAAGGTTGTAGAAGTTGAAGGCATCAGCAAATCGTTTGGTGATCGTACCCTGTATAAAGATTTATCATTCGTTGTACCGCCTGCTGCGATCGTGGGTATCGTCGGTGAGAACGGTGCAGGTAAAACCACACTGTTCCGCATGATGACCGGTGAACAACAACCGGATACCGGTTCTGTGGTACTGGGTGAGTCGGTGAAAGTGGCTTATGTGGGTCAGATTCGTGACACGCTTGATGACAACAAAACGGTTTGGGAAGAAGTTTCTGGCGGTTTAGACATCTTGAAGATTGGCGAATACGAAATTGCATCTCGTGCATATATCGGTCGTTTTAACTTTAAAGGCCAGGATCAGCAAAAACGTGTCGGTCAATTGTCAGGTGGTGAGCGTAACCGTTTACAACTTGCGAAAATCCTGCAAATGGGTGCTAACGTAATCTTGCTCGATGAACCGTCAAACGACTTGGACATCGAAACCTTACGTGCGCTTGAGGATGCCATTCTGGTGTTCCCGGGTACTGTGATGGTGATCTCGCATGACCGTTGGTTCCTGGACCGTATTGCAACGCACATTTTGTCATTTGAAGGCGAAACCCCTGAATTCTTCACCGGTAACTATGCTGAGTTTGAAGAATATCGCCGTAAGCGCGATGGTGATGATCTGGTTGCGAAGCGTCAAAAATACCGTAAAATTGGTGTTTAATCCCTGATTTTAAAATAAAAAACCAGCCTTCGGGCTGGTTTTTGTGCTTATAGGGTGGTGGGTAATGACTTAGATTTCCCACTCATGATTACATTCACGACATTTCCATTTCTTTTGGGTCTGCATGAAGGCCTGCATGGAAATTTTAAAATCAGGCAAATCTTTATAGAACATAAAGCCTGCAATCAAAGAAAGAATAAAGACGATGACGGTTGCAGTCTGTAAAGTTGTACCTGCACCATCACCAAAGATCCACATCGCGATACTGATGATCACTAGCAATAATAATAGGAATAGGGCGGGCACCAGAAACATCAGGCTTTTAGGAACCACCGGACGTGGAGCTGCTTGACCTGGCTGGGCCACCGGCATGATTTTCGGGCTTTGACACTTAGGGCAACGATATTGCATTACAACTCCAAAATTCTAAATTACTGATTATTTTATCGGAAGATGCGAAGAAACCGAAATATTGCCCAACATAAAATATACAGGCAATAAAAAACCCAAGTCGCAATGCTTGGGTTTTTTATAAGATCACCATAATATATTATGGTCATCTTGAATATGGCGTCCCTACGGGGATTCGAACCCCGGTTACCGCCGTGAAAGGGCGATGTCCTAGGCCTCTAGACGATAGGGACAATTGAGGCAATAACACAGCTAAAGCAAGACTTGATTTGGTGGAGTCAAGGAGGATCGAACTCCTGACCTCTACAATGCCATTGTAGCGCTCTACCAACTGAGCTATGACCCCAGTCTGTGTGAGCGCTATATTAGGGATATCGCGCTCACACGTCAACACAAAAATTAATTAAGCTTGATCAACTGCTTCATTTTTCGGCAACTTTAAGCTTTCATTAAGTTTTTCCCAGACTTTCAGCTCTTTTTTACTTGGACCACCGACAATTTCCAGCGCACGACGTAAACGTGCAAAGGTTAAATCAGGACCAATGGTCACCATCGTTTGCATCACTGGTGTAGACGCAGTCGAACCGGCAATCGCAATAAAGAAGGCAGGCATGAAATCACGTAGCTTGATTTCCATCTGTGTCGCCAGGTCCATCAAGGTCTGGCTCACCGTGTCGTTATTCCAGGTGAACAGACTTTCCAGACGCCAAATTGCGAATTGAAGACTTTGACGTACCTGTTCATCCGACAGTTTCTTGCTTTCAAACTGTTCTTTAGACAGAGTCGGGAAGTGGTTGAAATAATGTGCCGACCAGTTCACTGCTTCAGACAGCAGGTTAATACGTGGCTGAATCGCAGCGGCAATTTCTTCTAATTTGACACGATCTGCTTTCCAGGCCAATAAAGTGTCTAGAAGTTCAGCCGGGCTGAGTGCCTTGATCCATTGACCATTCAGCCAGTTTAGTTTCTCGACATCAAAGATCGGACCACCGAGTGATACACGTTTGATATCAAAATGTTCAATCATTTCAGCCAAAGTGAATTTTTCACTTTCATCTGGCATTGACCAGCCCATACGACCCAAGTAGTTCAACAAGGCTTCAGGCAATACACCGATGTCTCTATAGTAGTTAATTGAGGTCGGGTTTTTACGTTTAGACAGCTTAGATTTATCCGGGTTACGCAGCAGTGGCATGTGGCATAGTATCGGCATTTCCCAACCAAAATATTGATATAGCAACTGATGTTTTGGTGCAGATGGAATCCATTCTTCACCACGAATTACGTGGGTGATTTGCATCAAATGGTCATCCACCACGTTAGCCAAGTGGTAGGTTGGGAGGCCATCGGTTTTTAGCAGAATCTGCATGTCTACTTGTGCCCATGGAATCTCGACTTCACCACGTAGCATGTCATTGAATTTACATACGCCTTCAGTTGGTACTTTCATACGGATGACGTGTGCTTCACCAGCAGCCAAACGGCGCTCAACTTCTTCTTGAGTGAGATTCAGACCGCGACCGTCATAACGTGGCGACTCACCACGTGCCTGCTGTTCTGCACGCATTTGATCCAGTTCTTCAGCAGTTGCGAAACAGTAGAAAGCATGACCTTTCTCTACCAGTTCCAAGGCATAATTTTTATAGATATCCATACGTTCTGACTGACGGTATGGCGCATGCGGGCCACCGACATCAGGACCTTCAGACCAGTTCAGACCCAGCCAGCGCAATGAATCCAGGATCATTTTTTCAGATTCAGGCGTTGAACGCAGTTGGTCAGTATCTTCAATACGAAGAATGAATTCACCGCCATGCTGTTTAGCAAAACATAAGTTAAACAAGGCGATATAGGCAGTACCTACATGCGGAAAACCAGTAGGAGAAGGTGCAATACGAGTACGAACAGTCATAACCGGATCTAATCTTAGATATAAAATTGCAGCTATTATAGCGAAAAAGCCACATCACTTAATGCTTTATTCAACATTGAGTGATGTGGCTTTTAAATCTGGGAATATTCAGCGCTGTTGAGGCTGATTAAGAATGAGCGTTCGAAAAAATACTTTGGACAAAGCGGGTGAAGCGGTAATTCTGTTCTGCAAAGAAACTTTGCGAAGGTGCGACTTTAAATGCAGTTAAGACTTTTAGATTATCTTCTGTTTGAAGTGTTTTTTCAGTTTTTTGTTGCTGAATCGCTTTTTCAATCGGCGAAGTCTTGCTTTCAACAGTGCTTACTGTAGGCTTCGGCAAATCTGTCTTCACAACGACGGCATGACCGAGTTGAATCGAGAACAACATAATCAGGCTTAGGATGCTGGCTGTGAATAATGTAAATTTCATATCCAAACTTCCTCCTTACTTCTGGTTGGTTTTATTTTGTTAAAAATGTTTTTTTAATACTCTGTCTACAATTTAATCACAGTTGATCATAAAGAAGTAGAACCAAGTCACATTTTTTACAAAAGAAATAATATAACTCTGTGGAAAATTACCAAAAATCGTAATTTCCTGTTTTGGTGGCCTATTTTTAACAGACAACTGTGAAGAGAACGTGAAGAACTGTCTTATATTGTAGCAGAAGATTACTTTTCTAGCAGAATATGTATCCGAATTTAATTGTTAGTAGATATCTCAAAATCAGAAATAGATTATAGATATTGTTATAAATATATGATTGTCATGTTTATTTTTGATTTGTATAGTGCAGGTCATATAAACACTGAGTTACATCAGATGAAAAAAATAATAGCATCCGCAATCTTGACAATTATAGTGGGAACAGCAGTACAGAATTCCGTCGCTAAAGATTTCCTGAATGTCTCTTATGACCCAACCCGTGAATTTTATCAGGAATATAATGAAGAATTTGACAAGTTCTGGAAGCAGAAAACCGGACAAACGGTTAATTTTAAACAGTCGCATGGTGGTTCAGGCAAGCAGGCGCGTTCAGTGGTCGATGGTTTGCAGGCTGATATCGTGACCCTGGCCTTAGCCAATGATATCGAAGAAATCGTCAATGCAGGTTTAATAGAGAAAGGTTGGCAAAAAGAGTTTTCGAGTAATTCGGCACCTTATACCTCTACGATTGTATTCTTGGTGCGTAAAGGGAATCCGAAGCAAATCAAAGACTGGAATGATCTGACCAAAGCGGGTGTGGACATTATTACCCCAAACCCGAAAACCGGTGGTGCGCCGCGTTGGATCTACCTGTCTGCTTGGGGTTATGCACTGAAACAGCCCGGCGGTAATGATGCGAAAGCCAAAGAGCTGGTGAAAAAACTTTATCAAAATGTCAAAGTGTTAGATTCCGGTGCCCGTGGTTCACTGACCACGTTTGCCGAGCGCGGCATTGGTGATGTGCTTTTATCCTGGGAAAATGAAGCTTTGCTGGCGACCCAAGGTCTGGGTAAAGACAAATACGATATCGTCTATCCATCGATTTCAATTCTGGCCGAGCCATCGGTAGCGATTGTCGATAAGAACGTGAATAAAAATGGGACTACCCATCTGGCAAAAGGCTATTTGAACTATTTATATTCACCAAAAGGGCAGGAGCTTGCTGCGAAATATTTCTTCCGCCCGCGGGATGCCAAAGTCGCTGCTAAATATTCAGCCCAGTTCCCGAAAATACAGACCTTTACCATTGATAAAGTTTTTGGTGGTTGGGCCAAAGCGCAAAAAACGCATTTTATCAATGGGGCGATTTATGACCAGATTTACAATGAAAAAAGATAAGTAAGCTGTAGTCTAAATACAATAAAGAAAATGGCTAAAGTGTTATCCATTTTCTTTATATCTAATGCATAAAATTCTATATATTAGATATAAGTAGAATAATAAATTGTATTTTCCTTTTAAAAACAAAATATTAAGTCAGAAAAACCTTTCATTTTATCGTGTTGTGATGTTGTAGGGTGAATTGCGATAAATGATTTTATTTCATATAGTTATATCTAATGAAGATAAACTCCGTGCTGCCATGAAAACTCAATTAAAATCGTTATTTAGTGCTGCCTTATTGGCGACTGGTTTAGGCATGACCGCGACTGCTTCACAAGCAGCAGACCGTCAGTTTCTGAATGTATCCTATGATGCCACGCGTGAGTTCTATGATGAATTTAACAAATCATTTGGGGCTTACTGGAAAAACCGCACCGGTCTGGATGTGAATTTTAAGCAGTCACATGGCGGTTCGGGCAAACAGGCACGTTCTGTGGTCGATGGCCTGAAAGGTGATGTGGTGACCTTGGCACTCGCCAATGACATTGAAGAAATTGTGAAATCTGGCCAGATTCAACCAGGCTGGCAAAAGGAATTCCCACACAACTCGGCACCTTATACCTCGACGATCGTATTCATGGTACGCAAGGGTAACCCAAAAGGTATCAAGGACTGGAATGACTTAACCAAACCAGGCGTGCAAATTATTACGCCAAACCCGAAAACGGGTGGTTTGCCGCGTTGGGTGTATCTGTCTGCATGGGGTTATGCCGAGAAACAGCCAGGCGGCAATAAAGCTAAAGCACAGGATTTTGTTGGCAAACTTTATAAGAACGTGAAAGTGATGGATTCTGCTGCACGTGCTTCAATGACCACCTTTGCCGAGCGTGGAATTGGCGATGTATTGCTGACTTGGGAAAATGAAGCCTTGGTCACGCAAAAAACCTTGGGTAAAAACAAGTTTGATATCGTTTATCCATCGATTACGATTTTGACTGAACCGTCAGTGGCGATTGTGGATCGTACGGTAGAGAAAAATGGCAATAAATGGTTAGCAACAGGTTATATCAATTACCTGTATTCACCGTTGGGTCAGGAAATGGCAGCTAAACATTTCTATCGTCCACGTAATGAAAAAGTATTAGCCAAATATTCAGCACAGTTCCCGAAAATCAAAACCTTTACCATTGATGAAGTCTTTGGTGGTTGGGCCAATGCACAGAAAACCCATTTTGTGAATGGTGCAATTTTCGACCAGATTTATAACAGCAAACGTTAATTGATCTGCCAAGTCATCTGGATTGAAAAAAGCCTCCAAAACCGGTAATGCCAGTCAGTTAAGAAATTGACTGGCATTTTCTTGGATATTTTTGTGCTTTAATTTTCACTACTCGCGGACATTGCCTTTGCCTTTTTTCAGGTAATACAAATATTTTAGATTGTTCAAATAATTGCGCTAAATGTTTGGGTAGGTTTCCTGCTGATTCTAAAGGTGTGTGCCTTAAGATATTGATAATACTCATAGATGCAATATGGAAACTGATCCTTAAAGGACTCACCTTTGCATGTTCAGCGATAAACCTCATCTGTCTTCTTAAGATATTATATGCAATAAATACCCCCCACAATTCTTGATAGACCAAATCAGGTTGTTTGCTTCTTAAAATCCTTGCATCCTGTAAATCACTTTTAATTTCCCGATAACACATTTCTATTTCCCAACGCTGGATATAAAGCATTGCAAGGTCTTTGAATGGATAAACTTTAGAATCTGTTAATGATGTAATGTAACGTCTTATTTTTCCTGCATATTCAACTTCAATTAAACGTGCTTCCCAATAGTCACCCAATGACGGATTTATCTTTTTTGCTCTTGCTGAAACAGGCATTTTGATCTGAAAGTCATGGGCCGCATTATGATGAATCACTTCATAACGCAGGTTGTCCTTTGCTCGCATCAACCAATGACTCTCTTCTGCCTGAGATTGCCAGCTCACTAAAAAATCAGCAGAGAAGTAAGCACGATCAAATAGGGTAATACTGCGAACTGGTGCTTTTAATTGACTGGCTAAGGTTAATTCACCTTGATCCATACTACCCATTTGGGCATCAATCATTTCATGGGTATTGGTATTCACCAGGCAAGTCGCTCTAACTTGTGGGTAAGGTGCAGCTGCTGTTTTGCCTTTGGATGAACCAAAGTGCTTAAAGTTTTCTTCTGTATGAGGCATAGACCAAACCACACCATCTACAGCACAAACGCATAGACCGTGAAAGTTGCTATATTGTTGTTGTGAGTCTTTAAACCATGCCTGACTTAATGTCGAAAATAAAGCACTCATGGGTTCTAAGCCTAAGCGTTGTCTTGCTTGTACGGATGCACTCGGTACACAGTATTCTGCCGTACCGAAAACAAGTTGCAATTGTTGAACCACATACCAAATCGGTTGATTTCGAAATAGAGCAAGTCCGATTACCAGCCAAACAACATGTTCAGCAGGCAGTTTTCTTTTTCGAATTGATGCTTTACCTGTTTGGTCTAAGCAATCTTCAATCCAGTTTAAATCAATCAATTCACTGAATTGTGAAAGTGAAGGTAGGGTTTGTTTTAATGTTAAATCTAGATTCTGAGATAAATTCATAAAAAAAGAGCGTATTTACATACGCTCTTTTTACAGCATTTTAACTTTTTTTGCTTAACTGACTGGCATTACTCCAAAACCGGAGGCTTTCTTGTATTAGAAAAATGCTAAAACGGTTTTCTCTATGGAAAGTAATATTTATCTACAAAAAGTCGTTTGGAGCTTTGCCTAAACAGGGTGATAATGTGCAGTTAAATTTTTCCCCCTATTGATTGAGTTTTTATGTCACATATTTCTGTATTACTTCACGAAACGATTGATGCCTTGTTGGCGGGTCGCAATACGGGAACTTATGTGGATGGTACCTTTGGCCGTGGTGGGCATACGCGTTTATTACTGTCCAAATTAGATGAAAATGCACGCGTCTATGCCTTTGATAAAGATCCACAAGCACTGGCTGTAGCGGCTGAACTCGAACAAGAAGATTCACGTTTTAAAATTATTCATGCCAGCTTTGCTGATCTGAAAGATGCATTGGCTGAACTGGGCATTGAACACGTCGATGGGGTAATGGCGGATCTCGGTGTTTCTTCACCGCAGCTGGATCAGGCTGAACGTGGTTTCAGTTTTATGAAAGATGGCCCGCTGGATATGCGCATGGATAACTCGCAAGGTCCGACCGCAGCAGAATGGCTGACCCAGATTGAAGAAGAAGCGCTGGCGAATATCATTTTTAAATATGGTGAAGAGCGTTATAGTCGCCGTATTGCCAAAGCAATTAAAGCTGCTGGATATATTGATACCACGGCAAAGCTGGCTGAGATCGTAAAAGTAGCGCATCCGAAATGGGAAAAAAATAAGCATGCTGCGACCCGTACTTTCCAGGCGATTCGTATTGCTATTAATAAGGAATTAGAAGATATTGAAATCTTCTTGCCTCAGGCCGTTGAAATCTTGAAACCTGAAGCACGTTTGGCGGTGATTAGCTTCCATTCACTGGAAGACCGTTTGATTAAACAATTTATTCAAAAAGAGTCAACGCTTGAAGAGGATTCAGGCTGGGGAATGCCACAACAACAGAAAGATACGCGACGTTTAAAGAAAGTTTCTCGTGTTAAAGCCAGTGAGGAGGAGGTCAAAGCCAATCCTCGTTCACGTAGCGCATGGCTCCGGGTAGCAGAACGTTTAGCTTAATAGGCAGATCATGAAAACGGAAGTGGTTGATAAAAAAACAGAAAAATTGTGGCTGAAAAAAGTTACAATCTATCTCATGCTGATATTGATGGTCTTCATCAGTGCAGTATTTGTGGTATTTCAGGTATTTGAATACCGTCAGGACAACAGAAAGCTGAGTACCTATCTGCGTGAAAGGGATGACCTGAATGCAGAGTGGGGGCGTTTGCTAATTGAACAGCAAACTTTTGGCGCGACGGCACAGATCGGTACGCGTGCAGTGACACAGCTGCGTATGTATTCACCTCCGGTTTCACAAAGTGTCGTGATTTCCTTACCACAAACTTCAGATGAGAAAAAATAAGGCTAGCGTTCCGACATGGTAGACAAGAGAAAGAAGCAACCGGTACGTAAAAAACAATCGGTCACCGACAAAAATGCCTCAAATGTTTATATCAATCGTTTTTACATCATGTGGGCGGTGGTGCTGCTGTGTTTTGTGACACTGATTTGCCGTGCTTTCTATGTACAGATTATTAATAAAGATTTTTTGCAAAATAAAGCCAATGCCAATATTTTAAGAACCAATACCATCAAGGCGATGCGTGGCGTGATTTATGATCGTAATGGCATTCCATTGGCGATCAGTACTCCGATCATGAAAATTGTGATTGATCCACGTGATTATTTTGACAATAAAAAACTCTATGACGAGACCATGCTGGCGCTGGAAAAAGAACCGAATAGCCGCAAGCTCAAACGTCAGTTACCCGATAAAAACCTGAATCTGGATGAGCTGGCTGATGCAGTCGGTATGGATCGGGCAGAACTGCGCAAAAAAATGGAAGAACGTCCGCGTTCACGTTATCTGATCCTGAAAAAAGAAGTTCCGCCACAACAGGCCGAACTGATCATGAAACGTAAGTTTCAGGGCGTATATACCGAGAAAAACTATAAACGTTATTATCCGCAGCCGCAGCCAAACTCTCAGATTATTGGCTTGACCAATAGCGAAGGCAGCGGCATTGAAGGTCTGGAAATGCAGCTGAATAGCCGTCTTTCCGGAAAGGATGGCGAGCAGCAGATCATTCGCGATAAAAAAGGCAACCGGGTCAAAGAACCTGAAGTGATTAAAGAAGTTGAGCCGGGCGAAAATATTACCCTGAGTATCGACTCGCGTCTCCAATATATTATGTACCGTGAGCTGACGGCGGCCGGTGTTGCCAATAATGCCCGTTCAGCGACTGCGATTGCGGTAGATGTCAAAACCGGTGAAATTCTGGCGCTGTCCTCATGGCCATCCTATAACCCGAATGATAAAAACAGCCTGCTCAATAAGGATGCCATGCGTAACCGCGGTGCAGTCGATTCTTTCGAGCCGGGCTCGACCATGAAGCCGCTCACTGTAGCGATGGCCTTGGAAAGTGGCAAATATACGGCGAATTCAGTCGTGAATACCACACCGGGCAGTATGCGGGTTGGTAATCATACCATTCGTGATACGCATAACTATGGTCAGTTGACTTTGGGTGGCATTATCCAGAAATCCTCTAACGTTGGTGTGGCGAAACTGGCCTTATCGTTGCCGTATGAAACCTTACCAACCTTCTATAAACGCCTCGGTTTTGGTCAGCGTTCAGCGGTGAAATTCCCGGGGGAAAGTGCTGGTCTGATTCTGCCGCCAAGCAAATGGAATGTATCAGAAGTGGCGACCATGTCCTATGGTTATGGCCTGAATGCGACCGTCCTTCAGCTGGCTGACGCCTATGCCATGCTGGCCAATAAAGGCGTAAAAATGCCGCTAAGTCTGTATAAGCTGGAAGAACAGCCGCAGGGTGAACAGATGATCGATGCCAATATTGCCGATCAGGTGCTGATGATGATGGAAACCGCAACCTTGCCAGGTGGTACGGCGACTCGCGCAACCATTCCAGGCTATCGTGTGGCAGGTAAAACCGGTACTGCACATAAGCTGCGTGCTGACCGTAAAGGTTATTCGACCAATGAATACCGGGCTTTATTTGCCGGTGTAGCACCCGTCAGTGATCCACGGATCGCCATGGTGGTGGTGGTAGAAAACCCACAGGGCACCTACTATGGGGGTACCGTATCTGCACCGGTCTTTGCCCGCGTGATGCAGGAATCTCTGCGTCTCCTGAATGTCCCTTTGGACAAACCTTTAGAACCTCCCAAAGTCCAGTAAATAGGTGATCAATGTCTATTACATTTCAAGATATCTACACCTCTCATGAGGCCGCTGACTGGATGAAGCAATCCTTTCAGGGCTTCGAGCTGGATAGTCGTAAAGTTAAACCGGGACAGATTTTTATTGCCTTGACCAGTCTGTCACAACCGGAAAAAACTGCTCAATTTGCCCAGAAAGCTTTGGATCATGGTGCATTGGCTGTGATTTCAGAAACTGAGCTGGATGTATCTCCAAATTTGGTGGTGGCAGATGTACGTCATCTAATGGGGCAATGGCAAAAGCAGTATTTGCAAGCTACTCAACCTGTTCAAGCTGCTCGAATTTTGGCAGTCACCGGCACCAACGGTAAAACCACGATTTCTCGCTTGGTGGCTGAATTCATCATGCTGCAAGGCAAAGCTTGTGCAGTGATGGGCACAACAGGTAACGGCATTCTGCCAAATCTGGAAGCATCTTCGCATACCACCCTGGATGCCTTGCAATTGCAAAATGCCTTGCATGGCTATGCGCAGGCCGGTGCGGAATTTGCCTCGATTGAAGCCAGCTCACATGGTCTGGAACAAGGTCGCTTGAATGGCTGTGATATCGAGATTGCGGGTTACAGCAATTTGAGCCGTGACCATCTGGATTATCACGGTACGTTGCAAGCTTATGCAGAAGCAAAATCACGTTTATTCCGGTTTGAATCTTTAAAAGTGGCTGTCATCAATATTGATGACGAACATGCACAGATCATGCTGGATGCTGCGAAAAATAATCCGGCACAGCCTAAAATTTTGACTTATTCCACCACACAAAAAGCGGATTATCAGGTTCAGGATATTCAGTACAGCATTTCAGGTGCGACCTTTAAGCTGAAAACTGCCTCTGCTGAATATGTGGTTAACAGTCCATTGCTGGGACATTTCAATATTGAAAATCTGGTGGCCAGTCTGATCATGGCGGAACAGGCCGGATTTGACTTGGAAAGTTTGATTGCAACTGTGCCACAGCTCAAAGGTGCGCCCGGTCGGATGCAGGTGCTGCGTGATGGCGAACGTCTGTTTGTAGTGGATTATGCGCATACCCCAGATGCTTTGATCCAGGTTCTGGTGACCTTGAAACGTCATGTTTCACAAAATCTCTGGGCTGTTTTCGGCTGTGGCGGTGATCGTGATCGCGGTAAACGTCCACTGATGACTCAGGCTGCTTTAGAGGGTTCAGATATCGCAGTACTCACTTCTGATAACCCGCGGACGGAAGATCCGGTACAAATTTTTGCTGATATGAAAAATGGCATTGATTTTTCGGGCAAAACCTATCATGAAATTCATGACCGTCGTGAAGCGATCAAGTTTGCGGTTAAACATGCACAGGCGGGTGATATTGTCGTGATCGCAGGGAAAGGTCACGAAAATTATCAGGAAATTGATGGCGTACGTCACTGGTTTGATGACGTGGTCGAAGTGCAAGCTGCGATTGATGCCCAGCATTGCAACACAGATTCAGCCTATTCAGCGCATTAGGATTCAGATATGCATACCTCAACAACAAGTACTGCGGCGCTGGAGCCGTGGAGCATAGAACAATTACAGCAGGCTACTCAAGGCTACTGGTTGAATGATAAAAAGCCTGTAGGCCAGGTCAAACGGATTTTGACTGATTCACGTGATGCAGAAGCGGGTGATGCTTTTCTTGCGCTGAAAGGCGAGCGTTTTGACGCGCACGACTTTATTGCGCAAGTCGCGGCACAAGGTTGTGAAATTGCCATTGTCAGCCGTCCGGTGGATGCCGATATTTGCCAATTGGTGGTAGAAGATACCCGTCTGGCATTGGGATTGTTGGGCGCTTATCGCCGTCAGCAGAATCCTCAACTCAAAGTCATTGCCTTGACCGGCAGTAGTGGCAAGACCACGACTAAAGAAATGCTGGGAAGCATTCTGTCTCGTCTGGCACCGACCTTGGTGACACGTGGTAATTTGAATAATGACCTTGGCGTGCCGGTAATGTTGCTGGAGCTGCGTCCTGAACATCAATATGCGGTGATGGAACTCGGTGCAAGTCATCAGGGTGAAATTGATTACACCTCGAAAATGGTGCAGCCGCATGTGGCGGGGATCATTAACATTGGGACGGCACATTTAGGTGAGTTTGGCGGCCGTGACGGAATTTGCCGCGCGAAATCCGAGATTTATTCGCATATCTCTGAAATCTCAATTATTCCTGCTGCAGATGATTTTGCTGAAACCATTCGTGCCGCAGTAAAAACTGAAAAAAGCTTGAGTTTTGGTGCTGGCGGTGAAGTTTATGCCAGCGATGTAGTCCTTGATGCTCAATCATCAAGCTTTACCCTGAATACGCCACAAGGCTCGAAAACGGTTCAGTTGCCGTTTGCCGGCGAGCATAATGTCGAAAATGCCACAGCTGCCGCTGCATTTGCCCTGGCGATCGGTATTGGTCTGGATGATATCGTGGCTGGCCTGGAACAGGCAGTCGGTGCGAAAGGTCGTCTGAACTTTATTCCGCACAAAGACTATTTATTTATTGATGACACTTATAATGCCAATCCGGGTTCGATGCGTGCAGCAGCTGAAGTTCTGGCGCAGCAGCAGGGCATCCGGGTCATGGTCACCGGCGATATTGGTGAACTCGGTTCATCTGCCGCAATCGAGCATTACAAGCTTGGACGGGATCTGGTCTCTATTAAAGGTATTAACTTTGTGGTGGCTGTGGGTGAATTTGCGCCTGCCGCACAAGAAGGTGCCCGTAGTACGCAATATGGTAAAAAAATGCAGGCTTTCCTGAATCAGGAGCAGGCCTTGCCATTTTTAATTGATTTGATTGAAACACATCAACCTCAGCCGATGTCATTTCTATTTAAAGGGTCGCGTTTTACCCATATGGAAACATTGATGGCTGCATTGATGGAGAAACTCTAAATGCTGTTATGGCTCTTTGAACACTTGGCGGGCTTTGACAGCACGTTTCAGGTGGTTCGTTATTTAACTTTACGTGCTTTGCTCAGTGTCTTGACGGCACTGACCATCGGTCTGGTGCTGGGTCCTGTGATGATTCGCAAGCTTCAGGCGCTGAAATACGGCCAGGCCGTCAGCTCGTATGCTCCTGAAAACCATGCCAAGAAAATGGGTACACCGACGATGGGCGGTGTGCTGATCCTGCTTTCGATCGGTATCTCAACTTTACTCTGGGCGGATCTTTCCAATCCTTATGTCTGGATCGTGCTGGGTGTGATGGTGATTTTCGGTGCAGTAGGCTGGGCTGATGACTGGATTAAAATCCGTTATAAAGACAATGCGGGTTTGCCTGCGAAGAAAAAATTCTTCTGGACTTCAGTGGGTTCATTGGGTGCCGGTATTGCCTTGTATGTCATTGCACAGCAACAGACCAATCCGGTGCATACCGCGAATATGCTGGATCTGCTGATTCCATTCTTTAAAGACCTAAGCATTCCATTGTCGATGATTCCGTTGGGCATTGGTTTTATTATTTTTACCTATTTCGTGATTAATGGCGCATCCAATGCCGTGAACTTGACTGACGGTCTGGATGGTCTGGCGATCATGCCAATCGTGCTGGTTGCTACAGGTTTGGGCGTATTTGCCTATTTGGCCGGTGACGTGCGCTTTGCCAATTATCTGCATATTCCTTATGTGAAATATTCGTCTGAACTGGTGGTGGTCTGTGCTGCCATGATCGGAGCGGGTCTGGCTTTCCTTTGGTACAATGCCCATCCGGCCCAAGTATTTATGGGTGATGTTGGTGCTTTATCTCTCGGTGCAATGCTCGGTACGATTGCCGTCATGGTTCGTCAGGAAATCGTATTTGCGATTATGGCCGGTGTCTTTGTCGTGGAAGCGGTTTCAGTGTTCTTGCAAATTGGTTCATTGAGAATGCGCAATAAACGTGTATTCCTGATGGCACCGCTACATCATCATTATGAAAAGAAAGGCTGGCGTGAAACCCAGGTGGTGATCCGTTTCTGGATTATTACAATTATGCTGGTAGTTTTGGGTCTAATGACCTTAAAATTGCGCTAAGAAATGCATGAGAAAAAGTCGGCGCATGCCGGCTTTTTTGTTTTGGAGAAAATGATGAATTTACTCATGTGCCCAGTCTGTCGCCAGCAGTTGAGCTTAAATGAAAGAACATGGCGCTGTGAGAATCATCATAGTTACGATGTCGCCAAACAAGGCTATGTGAACCTGCATGTGGTTCAGCATAAGCACAGTAAAAACCCGGGAGATACGCCTGAGTCTGTGCAGGCACGTCGCGCATTTCTCAGTGCAGGTTATTATGCGCCTTTGCAACAGGCTGTCGTGGAAAAGATTCGCGAGTTGCGGATTGAAAACCTTTTAGATATTGGTTGTGGAGAAGGCTATTATACGAATGCCATGCGGGCCGAAGTGCTGCAATGCGTCGGGGTCGATATTGCCAAGAATGCGGTTCAGGTCGCAGCCAAACTGAATAAAGAGGTGACTTGGGTCGTAGGAACTGGAGCGACTTTACCAGTATTAGATGAGTTGATTGATCTGTGTACCAGCTTGTTTAGTCCAATTCCTAAACAGGAAATCCTGCGAGTTCTAAAACCAAAATCTTATTTGATGGTGGTGACACCGGCACCGCAACATTTATACTCGATGCGTGAAGCTCTATTTGAAGAAGTCAAACCACACGAGCCGCAGAAGTTTGTTGAGCAGTTGCAAGATGAATTTAATCTGGTTAGTGAGCAGGTGATTGATGCGCCAATGGTTTTGCCACAGGCTGATTTAAAAAACCTGATTGCGATGACGCCATATGCTTATAAGGCCAAACCTGAACGTCGTTTAGCACTTGAACAGCAGGATCAGTTTGAATTACTGGCGCAATATCAGATTTACCTGTTTCAGAAAAAATAAAAAATGCATATAAAAAAACCCTCAACTGAGGTAATGCCAGTCAGTTAAGAAATTGACTGGCATTTTCTTGGATATTTTTGTGCTTTAATTTTCACTACTCGCGGACATTGCCTTTGCCTTTTTTCAGGTAATACAAATATTTTAGATTGTTCAAATAATTGCGCTAAATGTTTGGGTAGGTTTCCTGCTGATTCTAAAGGTGTGTGCCTTAAGATATTGATAATACTCATAGATGCAATATGGAAACTGATCCTTAAAGGACTCACCTTTGCATGTTCAGCGATAAACCTCATCTGTCTTCTTAAGATATTATATGCAATAAATACCCCCCACAATTCTTGATAGACCAAATCAGGTTGTTTGCTTCTTAAAATCCTTGCATCCTGTAAATCACTTTTAATTTCCCGATAACACATTTCTATTTCCCAACGCTGGATATAAAGCATTGCAAGGTCTTTGAATGGATAAACTTTAGAATCTGTTAATGATGTAATGTAACGTCTTATTTTTCCTGCATATTCAACTTCAATTAAACGTGCTTCCCAATAGTCACCCAATGACGGATTTATCTTTTTTGCTCTTGCTGAAACAGGCATTTTGATCTGAAAGTCATGGGCCGCATTATGATGAATCACTTCATAACGCAGGTTGTCCTTTGCTCGCATCAACCAATGACTCTCTTCTGCCTGAGATTGCCAGCTCACTAAAAAATCAGCAGAGAAGTAAGCACGATCAAATAGGGTAATACTGCGAACTGGTGCTTTTAATTGACTGGCTAAGGTTAATTCACCTTGATCCATACTACCCATTTGGGCATCAATCATTTCATGGGTATTGGTATTCACCAGGCAAGTCGCTCTAACTTGTGGGTAAGGTGCAGCTGCTGTTTTGCCTTTGGATGAACCAAAGTGCTTAAAGTTTTCTTCTGTATGAGGCATAGACCAAACCACACCATCTACAGCACAAACGCATAGACCGTGAAAGTTGCTATATTGTTGTTGTGAGTCTTTAAACCATGCCTGACTTAATGTCGAAAATAAAGCACTCATGGGTTCTAAGCCTAAGCGTTGTCTTGCTTGTACGGATGCACTCGGTACACAGTATTCTGCCGTACCGAAAACAAGTTGCAATTGTTGAACCACATACCAAATCGGTTGATTTCGAAATAGAGCAAGTCCGATTACCAGCCAAACAACATGTTCAGCAGGCAGTTTTCTTTTTCGAATTGATGCTTTACCTGTTTGGTCTAAGCAATCTTCAATCCAGTTTAAATCAATCAATTCACTGAATTGTGAAAGTGAAGGTAGGGTTTGTTTTAATGTTAAATCTAGATTCTGAGATAAATTCATAAAAAAAGAGCGTATTTACATACGCTCTTTTTACAGCATTTTAACTTTTTTTGCTTAACTGACTGGCATTACTCAACTGAGGGCTTTTTTATATCAGTCAGATTACTGGACTTCTTCAATCAGATTTTCCAGAGAATCTACCCGGTTCGGCTGAAGAGGCTGTTCTTGTGGTGCAGAACTTTCATCATCTGGTAAACGAATCGGTTGATCTGGCAAATCTTCAAAGTCAGTTTCTGTGCGTTTCGGGACGACCACAGGTGCAGGACGGTAAAGCGCTGTCGCCAGAGGCGGAGAAGACGGATCATTCTGTGCTTCATCAGCCTGAACCACCTTGTTGCGATTTACCGGTGCCTTAGCATTGCGGTCTAAACGTACCCAGGCTTCTGGCTGGCCTTTTAATGCCTTGCCCATAAAATCGGTCCAGATCGGTAGAGCTGCCACACCACCATATTCACGGCGACCTAAAGTGGTTGGCTGATCAAAGCCTACCCAGGTCACGGTGACTAACTTACCATTGAAACCTGCAAACCAGGCGTCTTTGGCATCATTAGTGGTACCGGTCTTCCCGCCGATATCACCACGACCAATTCTTAATGCAGCACGGCCAGTACCATGCTGAATCACATCACGCAAAATGTTGGCCATGTCATAGGCAGAGCTGGATTTTAAAATACGCTGTGCCTGACGATAATTACTGTCTTCGGCAGAGACTTTAGGTGCAGCCTGTTTTTGCTCTAAAGTTGTATTGTTGATTGCAATTGCTTCGTCATCTGCGGTAATAGGGTCAGTGGCTTGAACTGTTTCTTCTTTTTCATTAATACATGAAATGCAGGCATATTCAGGCTTGGCTTCAAAGATGGTATTGCCGTAGGCATCTTCAATGCGGGTAATAAAGTGCGGTTGGATTCGGTAACCGCCATTGGCAAAGGTGGCATAACCAGTCGCCATCTGAATCGGTAGGACCTGCGGGGTGCCTAAGGCAATGGTATAGTTACGTGGAATCTGACTGTCTTGTAAACCAAAATCCATAAATAACTGGCGTGTACGTTCAATCCCAACGGCCTGTAATAAGCGCACTGAGACTGTATTACGTGACAGATAAAGTGCACGACGTAGCGGGATCATACCCAGATAACGGCCATCCGAGTTACGTGGCGTCCATTTGCCAATGGTAATCGGTGCATCATTGACCATGGTATGCGGCGTCATGCCACGTTCCAAAGCCAGTGCATAAACAAAAGGCTTAATTGTAGAACCGGGTTGACGCCAACCTTGGGTTGCACGGTTAAATTTCGACTGATAAAAGTTATATCCCCCGACAATGGCTTCAATCGCACCATTATTTGGGTTGATGGCAATCAATTGTCCTTGCACATTGGGGATCTGCACCAATGACCAAGAGGTTTTATTTTCATTGGGTCTTAAACGAACAATATCTTTGACTTTGACAATCTCGGACGCTTTGCTCGGTGCACCACCTACACTGTTGACGTTACGAAAGCGACGTGCCCAAGACATACCTGACCAGGGAACAGTCACGCTGCTTCCGTCCTGCATGAGTGCTTCAAAACTGGAATTACCTACCTGAGTTACTTGCGCAGGATAGGTATTGGCATAGGCACGGAACTTGTCGAGAGGTTGATCATGTGCTTCAGCACCACGCCAGCCATGTCGACGGTCATAAGCCTCTAGGCCTTCCTGTACCGCTTGCTCCGCATAGGCCTGACGTACACTATGAATGGTAGTATAGACTTTATAACCAGAATCTACCGCCTGTTCACCAAAGTTTTGTACCAGTTCAGAACGTACCATTTCGCCGACATACGGGAATTTATTACGGGTACTCCGATCAGGCATATCTAAATTTACCGGTTCAGCAATGGCTTGCTGATACTGGCTTTGATTTAAATAGCCCAATTGCAGCATACGCCCCAAAATCCAGTTACGACGTTCCAAGGCGCGCTTGGGATTGGCGACCGGATTGTATCGAGAGGGGGCTTTAGGCAGACCAGAGATCATGGCCATTTGTGCAATTGAAAGCTCTTCTAGACTCTTGTTGTAGTAAATTTTAGCTGCTGCTGCGATACCGTAAGCATTTTTCCCCAGGAAAATTTTATTGACATACAGGGTCAGAATTTCTTCTTTACTTAAGTTTTGCTCAATTTTACGGGCCAGAAAAATTTCTGTCAGTTTACGCTTCAGCGTCCGTTCAGGGCTAAGGTAATAGTTTTTTGCCACTTGCATGGTAATGGTCGAACCACCGGTCTGTACAGCCGAGCCGGTCACCGTCTCACTGAGTGCGCGTCCCAAGCTTTTAAAGCTGATCCCGCTATGCTCAAAAAAGCTGGAATCTTCAGCGGCGAGGAAAGCATGAATAAACTCGGGCGGAATTTGTTCATATTTCACGGGAACAGAAAGCTTGCCTCCATATTCGGCAATTAATTCATTATCTGAACTAAAAACTTGTAAAGGCTTTAATAAAGGGGCCTTTTTAAGCGTAGACATTTCAGGCAAAGATGGGGCAATATAGAGATACATGCCATAGAAACCCATCGGAATTGAGATCAGTATAATGATAATGATCAAAAAAAATGGATGAACAAGGCCTGAACAAGATAGCTTTTTCATAACAAGTAAGTTTTAATAAGAGCTAATGGCGAACTAATTACCGGTCAGTATATCCTGTCGATATCCATATTGTTAGATGAGTTATTGTATCTATATAAAATTATAGACTGGACCAATTGGTAAGTTAGATTGAATTGGGGACAAAAAAATAATAGGAAGTGTATTGTGCGCAGGTTATATCGTAAACCAAATAAGGGGTTAATAGGAGTCGATATTAGTTCGACTTCTGTTAAGGTTTTAGAGCTTTCTGTAAAAAGTGGCCGTTACTGGGTAGAAAGCTATGCTTTGATCCCATTATCGGAAAACAGTGTTGTTGAAAAAAACATCTTAAACCCAGAAGCAGTCGCTGATGCCCTTGGGCGTGCAATTAATTTGGGCAATACCCAGTCGAATCAGGCCGCTTTTGCGATTCCTACTTCAATGGTCATCACCAAAATCATTGAGATGGATGCAGACATGTCAGATGATGAACGTGAAGTTCAGATTCGTGAAGATGCGGAACAATACATTCCTTTTCCACTCGATGAAGCGAGTCTGGACTTTGAAGTTCTGCCAGACCGCCTTTCCAATCCGAACCGGGTCAATGTGCTGCTGGTCGCGACACGGATCGAAAATGTCGAAGCACGTTCTGAAGTTTTAGAGATTAGCAGTCTAACGCCTAAGATTGCAGATGTAGAAAGTTTTGCGCTGGAAAATGCCTTTAAGGTATTTTCGGACACTTTGCCGATGGGGGTCAATACGGTTGGTATTTTAGACATTGGTCATAGTATGACGACCTTGTCGGTGATGCAGAACAACAAGATTATTTATACCCGTGAGCAGGTGTTTGGTGGCAAGCAATTGACTCAGGAAATTCAGAATCGTTATGGATTGTCTTTTGAAGAAGCTGGACGTGCTAAAAAAACCCGTGCCTTGCCGGATGATTATGATATTGAAGTGCTAGAACCATTTCTGGATGCCGTCGTACAACAGGCAGCCCGTTCATTGCAGTTCTTCTTTTCATCTTCTCAGTTTAATGAGATTGACCATATTTTACTGGCCGGCGGGAATGCCAATATTCCAGGTCTGGCAAAATTATTACAACAAAAACTCGGTTACCGTGTCACGATCGCGAATCCATTTTTGCAAATGGGCTTTTCTCCTCAAATTGATATTAAAAAAATTGAAAATGACGCGTCATCACTCATGGTTGCATGCGGTTTGGCATTAAGGAGTTTTGATTAATGGCAAGAATTAACTTACTTCCTTGGCGTGATGAGCTAAGAATTAAAAGAAATAATGAATTCGTGGCAATCTGCGTGGGGGCGCTTTTCTTGGGATTAGCAGCAGCGGGTTCAACCTGGTTTTATTATGATCACAAACTTCAGGATCAGGAGCAGGCCAATCAGCTGATTCAAAGTACTAACCAGAATCTGGATGTGCAGTTAAAGGCGCTTGAAGGTTTGCAAGAACAGCGTAATGCGATTGTTGAACGGATGAAGCTGATTCAGGGCCTACAAACCCAGCGTCCGATTGCGGTGCATTTGATTGATGAAATTGTACGGGTGACCCCAAGCAATATGTATATCACCAAATTCCAGCGTATCGGCGATAAGTTTACCATTGAAGGTCGGGCTGAAAGTCCAAATACGGTAGCAGAATTGCTCCGTAATCTGGAGGCATCATCTTGGTATCGGAATGCCTTTATGAACGCTTTCCTGGTGGCTGAAGAAGCAAAAGAAAAGGCACCGAGCTCGATTATTCCACGTGTGGAAGAGTCCTATGGCAGTTTTACCGTGACGGTAGATCTGGATCAGATCGCTCAGCCAGTACTTAACGAAGAACAACAAGCAGTCGCTACAACTACGGGGGCATCATCATGAGTAATGAAGAATTCGATGAGTTCAGCCAGGATGTCGTCGCTGTACCCAAAAATAAAATGACTGTTGAAAAGTTTTTTCAGCAATTCAATACATTGGATCCAAACAATTATGGTAGTTGGCCTTTATCGGTCAAAATTACCTGCTGGATTTTTATTGCCGCGCTGGCATTTGCGGTGATTTACTTCGTTATGATCAGAAGCACGATTGAGTCAATTTCACAAGCCAGTACCCAGGAACAAAACCTGCTGAATGAATTCCGTGAAAAAGAATCCAAATTACGCAACTTACAACAATATCAAATCCAGCTTCAGGAAATGGAAGCCCGTTTTAACCAGCAGTTAGAACAGTTACCGAAAGAAACTGAGATTCCGGGTCTGGTTGAAGATATTAACCTGAGCGGTGTGAATTCAGGCCTGAAGTTTAAAAATATTCGTCTAGAGCCTGAAATTAAACAAGAGTTCTTTATTGAACAGCCGATTGCAATTGAAGCGACTGGGGATTATCACGCTTTTGGCTCTTTTGTCAGCAGTATTGCCGGCTTGTCGCGTATTGTAACGCTGCATGATTTCACCATTACCGGTACTGAAAATAAAGAGAAAAAATCTGAAATTCCAGTCATTGATTATGTGGTAAAAGCCAAAACTTACCGTTATGTCGGTAATGCTGAAGGTGCTGCAGCACAGCCTGAAGCTAATAGCACTACTCAGGGGGCGCAGTAATGAAGAACATTAAAATTACTTCAGCTTTAACACTTGGGTTTTTATTGTTGGGATGCGATTCACGCATTGATGCAGTCAATCAGGAAATGGCTAATATTCGTAATCAGCCACCTTTGCCAATTGAACCGGCTCCTGATTTTATGCCAGTTGAAACCTTCAACTATGCAGCACATCAGATCAAAAGCCCTTTTTTACCAAGCTCTCTGGCTGCTGAACTGAAAATTATGGCGGGGAAACGGGTTTATCCAAACCTATCACGTCAACTGCAACCGCTAGAAAGTTATCCGCTCGAAACATTGACCATGAAAGGCAGTATGCGCAATCAGGCAGGACAAATTCTGGCTTTAATCCAGACGCCTGATGGTGAGGTTGAGCGGATTCAGCGTGGCAGCTATATGGGACTTAATCATGGTCGTGTAATTGGAATTACACCGACACAGATCAATCTGATTGAGATTATTCCAGATGGCCGTGAGGGATATGTGGAACGTCCGCGAAGTCTGGTTCTCATTGGGCCGGCGCCATAAGGTTTTAAAGGAATAACAATGAATAAGAGTATTAAAGAATTTATTTTTGGGGATGCTAATACAATGAATCGTGTGTTTCGTCAGTTTTCAATGGGTGCTGTTGCAATTGCGGTGATGCAAGCAGCCAGCGCACAAGTGGCCGTAACGAATGTGGTACCTATGCAGCTTCCTGGTCAAGGAACTGAAATTCGGGTGATGTTTAATGGTTTACCACCTCAACCACAAGCCTATCAATTAGAATCACCGTCACGTTTGATTCTGGACTTTGACAAGGCCCAACAGAATTTAAAACAAAGCAACATTCCGGTCGCAACGCGTGAAGCCAGTTCAGTGGAGGTCACTTCGGATGCACAGCGTGCCCGTTTGACGGTTAATCTGACAGATGCAGGTGCCTTTACCACTCGAGTAGAAGGCAATACTTTTATTCTTAAAATTAACTCTGCAACTCCTGTAGCCATAGCTCAACCTGTGCAGCAACAGTCAGCTCAGGGTATTAGCAATATTGGTTTCCAGCGCGGTACGCAAGGTGAAGGCCAGGTCGTTATTGATCTATTAGGAAATAATACTCCTGTTGATGTACAGCAGCAGGGTACCAAGGTTATTGTGCGCACTTTAGGTTCCAAGATTCCGGCTCATTTGACCCGCCGTCTTAATGTGACAGATTTCGCGACTCCGGTATCAAGTGTAGATGCTGTGAATCAAAATGGTTCAGGAGTCATTACGATTCAGTCTGCGGAAAGTTATGAATATATGGCTTACCAAACAGATAATAAGCTGACCATCAGCTTGAAACGTCCGGAAGCCAAGAGTCCATTGCGTCCTAAAACTGTCGCTTATAGCGGTAAGAAAATTTCGCTAGATTTCCAAGATATTGAAGTGCGCCGCGTGTTGCAGTTATTGGCAGATTTTACCGATATCAATATGGTGGCTGCAGATAGTGTGCAAGGTAATATTACCTTGCGCTTGAAAGAGGTACCTTGGGATCAGGCGCTGGATATTGTGCTGAAAACCAAAAACCTGGATAAACGCCGTAATGGCAATGTGATCTGGATCGCACCAGTTGCAGAGCTGATAAAGGCTGAAGAGGAAGAAGCTAAGGCGATTAAGCAGAGTGTTGCACTTGCGCCTATCCAAACGGAATATATGCAGCTCAGTTATGCCAAAGCCGCTGATATTGAGAAACTGATTACGCAGAATAAAGGCGCATCTAGTTCAGGTAGTTCGAGTAACACTACAAATAATGATGAGAGAGAAAGCTTATTGAGTTCACGTGGCTCTGTGTCTATTGATGCACGAACCAATACCGTTATTGTGAATGATACTCAGCTCTTTATCGATAAAATCCGTAATATGGTGGATCTGCTCGATGTGCAGGTCAAGCAGGTGATGGTCGAAGCACGTATTGTGCGAGCTACCACTGACTTCACCAAAGAGATGGGGGTAAAATGGGGGCTTCTGTCTCAAGGTGTAACTGATAATAATCATCTATTGGTCGGTGGTAGTGATACTACATTATGGGATTTAAAAACACCTGATGATGATGGTAAGTATACGATTCAACGGCCGGATAATCTTAATGTGGACTTGGGTGTTACCAGCCAAGGAGCAAGCCGTATTGCCTTTGGTTTGATCAGCCTCTCTGATTTTATGCTGGATCTGGAGCTTTCTGCACTTCAGGCAGACGGTTATGGTGAAGTGATTTCTACCCCTAAAGTACTGACTGCGGATAAGCAAAAAGCGACTGTGGCTTCGGGCTCACAAATTCCGTATCAATCTGCTGAAGGCGGGGGTACTAATGCCGTGTCGACTACAGCATTTATTGATGCGACTTTAAGTCTGGATGTCACGCCAAGCATTACCCCAGATGGTAAAGTACAGATGGAACTCAATATTACCAGTGACTCACCAGGGAACCCGACACCGACCGGACAGCTCACTATTAACAAAAACCAGATCAATACCAATGTCCTGGTTGATAATGGTGAAACAGTGGTTCTAGGTGGTATTTTTGAGCAAGAAACCCGTAATGCGCAAACCAAGGTGCCATTTCTGGGTGATATTCCTTACGTAGGTCGTTTATTCCGTAAAGATTTAAAGGCGGATAACAAACGTGAGTTGCTGATTTTCGTTACACCTCGAATTGTTAATGACAGTGTTTCAAGAAATCATTAATATATTTTGAATTTAACAAAACGAATAGGTGACTCCTTGCCAAGCAAAGAGTTTGAAACCCTACCAAATATTTATTTGGTAGGGCCGATGGGGGCCGGTAAAACAACAGTAGGACGACATCTCGCAGAATTGTTAGGACGCGAATTTCTAGACAGTGATCATGAAATTGAACGTAAAACAGGTGCGACTATTCCCTGGATTTTCGAAAAAGAAGGGGAGCAGGGTTTCCGTGACCGTGAAACTGCTGTGATTAATGACCTTACCTCACGTCCCCATCTGGTTTTAGCCACCGGTGGTGGTGCAATTACTCAGGTTTTAAACCGGGACTATCTGAAACAGCGCGGAATCGTTGTTTATCTCTATACGCCGGTTGAAATTCAACTGCAACGTACCTATCGCGATAAAAACCGTCCACTCCTTCAAGTCGAAAATCCGGAACAAAAGTTACGTGATTTATTGGCAGTCCGTGATCCCTTGTATCGAGAAGTGGCACATCATATTATTGAGACCAATCAGGGTGCTGCGCGTGATCTGGCGCAACGGATTCTCAATCTTATTACTTCTAAAAACTAAGTTCATTGAATAAAGTGGTTAATCAAGCATGCAAACCTTATATGTAGAACTCGGAGAACGTCGTTACCCTATTTTTATCGGGAGCGATCTGGATCCACAGGCCTTATTGGCTCCCTATATTCAGGGTAAGCAAATGATGATTGTAAGCAATACCACAGTTGCTCCACTTTATTTGCAGCGTTATCAAACTGCGATTGAAGCTCTAGACAAACGTGTTGCGACCTGTATTTTGCCTGATGGTGAAAAATATAAGGATAGCCAGCATCTGAACCTGATTTTTGATGCATTGCTTGAAGCCGGTTTTAACCGGGATTGCACCGTGCTTGCGTTGGGTGGGGGTGTAATTGGAGATATGGCTGGCTTTGCCTCAGCCTGTTTCCAGCGCGGTGTGTACTTTATCCAAGTGCCGACAACCTTGCTGTCGCAGGTCGATTCTAGTGTGGGTGGAAAAACCGGGATTAATCACCCACTGGGTAAAAACATGATTGGTGCTTTCCAGCAACCTCAAGTGGTACTGGCGGATATGTCGCAGCTTGTTACTTTGCCGGACCGCGAACTTTCAGCAGGTTTGGCTGAAGTGATTAAATATGCGCTACTAGGCGATGAGTCATTTCTGGTCTGGCTTGAAGAAAACATGGATGCTCTGGTCGCTCGTGATGAGAAATTATTGGCTGAGGCCGTTTATCGTTCCTGTGCGCATAAGGCACGGATCGTAGCCAATGATGAGAAGGAGCAAGGGGAACGTGCTTTACTCAATTTAGGCCATACCTTTGGTCATGCGATTGAATCCTACATGGGGTATGGTGTCTGGCTACATGGCGAGGCTGTTGCCACCGGTATGGTGATGGCTGCGGATCTGTCACAGCGTATGGGCTGGATTTTTCAAGAAGATTTAGAACGTACAAAAAAAATCATTTCTCGTGCCAAACTTCCTGTGGTTTGTCCTAAAATCCCTCTGGATGATTTTCTGGCCTATATGGCCCATGACAAAAAAGTCTTAAATGGACAATTGCGTTTGGTGTTATTAAAGCAATTAGGCGAAGCAGTGATTACCCGGGACTTTGATCTCGAGTTAATGAAACAGGCAATTTTAGCCAATCAGGCATAGGTTTAGTTTTATGGCAGCATTACATACTCCTTGGCAAAAGATTCAGCATTATTTCTGGCTGGTCTGTGGTGTATGCTGCCTATTTGCTGCCTTAGTCTTTTGGGCGGTGACTGATTCAGATGATGTCATCGAAATTGAAAAAAAGCCTGAAACTGAAGTTCAGTTGCAGATTCAACCAGAAAAAGTAGCCACAATGACCCATCTTGGTGCACTTTTTCAGGAAGTGAAACCACTGGACCTAAATACACGTACCGTCGTGAATGCCAGTCATGAGCCAGAATTTCGCGGTACTAAATTTGTCAATGAAGCCAAAAACAGCACTCAATTGAATTATTTCGTGTGACCAATGAAGCAATTTTAAAAAGTTTTCTTAAAAAACAGTCCGATCGTAAACCTTTTATTTATTTAAGAGTCTCAGGTGAAAATCAGCCAGAACAATATGTATTGTTGTATGGTCAATATAATACTGCGTCACAAGCCAATCAGGCACTCTCTACATTGAAGTTAAATTTACCGGCTTCAGTTAAACCCGAAGTCGTGCAAATGCAGCAATATGTCAGTCTGGTCAATAATCTGGGTTCAGATGAATTGGCCAGTAATCAAAAGCTTTACGAAATTCGTTTGAAAAATGTGCCTTTGCCGAAAGTAGATGAATCGGTGCGACTTAGACAGCAGCAAACCCAGACTGAGGTCAAGCCGCGTAGTTCTGATGCTGCGACTACCAGTACCACCATTGTGCGCCGTGATTCATCGGGAAATGTGGTCGATGTACAGAAATCTGAAAGTGCTGTAGAAGGCACGCCTCAACCGCAAAATAACAATAATCGACCTGCTCAGGGCAGTAATCCGCGTCCTCAAAATAACGAGATTAGTGATCCATTTAATTAGTTCGGTCTAAAATAGCGCATCCAAAAAATTACAGAATTAAAAATGAGCGCTTTTGGTGCAAAAAATGCACATTAAAATTAACCCTTAGAGTGCTGTTCTGCGCTAAATCTTTGTCATCTGTATTGTTTTAATTTATGCGCTGTTTGTTGGCATGGAATTTGCTTTATTGGTGCATGAATTGAATTAATCTCCCTGTTTTAGCGCGAAAAATGATTCGATGACACCGTATGAATGTCATATTTATTCCAGATTTTTATGTTATTCATGAGCAGAATAAACTTTATTTGTTATGCATTTAGTCTAAAAAAGGACTAGTCTGAAGAAATAAAGAAAAATACTTTTGCTCTACCAAGACGGTCTTCTCAAGTCCATTAGACGCCAGCGCAGAGAAAAATTTAGATTGTTTAACAGCCTGTTGAGGCTTCGTGAAAGAAGGGTACGCTATGCACATGCCATCGCCTAACAATGTAGCTCCCGCTCAAGGTTTATACCAACCGGATGAGTTTAAAGATAACTGTGGTTTCGGTTTGATCGCCCATATGCAGGGTGATGCTAGCCATGATCTCGTCAAGACCGCGATTCATAGTTTGAGTTGTATGACCCACCGTGGTGGTATTGCCGCAGATGGCAAGACTGGAGATGGTTGTGGTTTGCTCTTGGCAATGCCAAAAAAATTCTTCCGTGAAGAAGCAAAACGCTTAAGTGATACCACCTTAAGTGAAGTCTTTGCTGTAGGTTCAGTATTCCTAAATCTTGATCCTGCGCTTGCTGCTCATGCCAAACAGGTTTTAAACAAAGAGATTGAAGCTGAAGGTTTAATCGTTTTGGCTTGGCGTGTGATTCCGACCAATGTCGATGCCCTTGGTGAAATTGCTTTGCAATCGATGCCAGCATTTGAACAGATTATTGTTAACTGTCCAATGGGTGTGACTGAGGTTGAATTTAACCGTAAGTTATTCCTGGCACGCCGTCGTGCAGAGCAGCTGTTAAGCAATGATACGTCTTTCTATGTCACGACTTTATGTTCAACGGTGATCAGCTATAAAGGCTTGATGATGCCGGAAGCGATTGCAGATTTTTATACAGATCTGGCTGATCCACGTTTGGAATCGCATATTGTGGTGTTCCATCAGCGCTTCTCGACCAATACTCTGCCACGCTGGCCTTTGGCACAACCGTTCCGTTACTTGGCGCACAATGGTGAAATTAATACCATTACTGCGAACCGTAACTGGGCCATGGCGCGTGTGCCAAAATTTGAAAATCCGTTATTGCCTGGTTTAACTGAACTGAATCCAATTGTGAACCGTACCGGTTCAGATTCTTCAAGCCTGGATAACATGCTGGAGATTCTGGTCGGTGGTGGCATGGATCTGTTCCGTGCACTCCGTATGCTGGTTCCGCCTGCCTGGCAGAATGTGGAAACCTTAGATGCAGACTTGCGTGCATTCTATGAATTCAACTCAAAACATATGGAAGCTTGGGATGGCCCGGCAGGTCTGGTGATTCAGGATGGGCGTCATGCGATCTGTATGCTGGATCGTAATGGTCTGCGTCCTGCGCGTTGGGTCATTACCAAAAATGGTTATATCACATTGGCTTCTGAAATTGGTGTCTGGGGTTATCAGCCTGAAGATGTGATTTCTAAAGGACGTGTGGGTCCAGGTCAGATGCTGGTGATCGACACACAAACCGGCAAGGTGCTGGATACGCAAGATGTCAATAATCATCTGAAACGCATGCGTCCATACCGCGAATGGTTACGTGAAAATTCTGTGCGTCTGCAAGGTAGTCCAGAGCTGGAAGAATATTTATGTGATCAAGGCTTAAAAGGCGATGGTCTGAAAGCGGCACAAAAAATGTTCATGGTGACCTTTGAAGAGCGTGACCAGTTGTTACGTCCGATTGCTGAAAGCGGTCAGGAAGCTGTTGGCTCTATGGGTGATGATACCCCAATGGCGGTATTGTCTCGTCAGGTGCGCCATGTGTCGGATTATTTCCGCCAGCAGTTTGCACAGGTGACCAACCCGCCGATCGATCCACTACGTGAATCGATTGTGATGTCACTGGAAACCTGTTTAGGTCGTGAACAAAATGTATTTGAACAAGGACCTGAGCATGCTGATCGTCTGATCATTTCTAGCCCTGTGCTGTCTAATTCGAAAATGCATCAGATCCGTACGCTGGGTCGTGCCGGCTATGAAATTGCAGATATCGACCTGAACTATGCTGAAACCGAAGGTCTGGAAGCTGCGATTGCGCGTATTTGTGAAGAGTCTGCGCAAGCCATTCGTGATGGTAAAACCTTACTGGTGCTTTCAGACAAAAAAATCCGTGAAGGTTACTTGCCAGCCAATGCTTTCATGATCACCGGCGCGGTGCATCATCACCTGATCAATACCGGTTTGCGTACTGACGCTAACCTGATTATTGAAACCGGATTTGCCCGTGATCCACATCAGTTTGCAGTGCTACTTGGTTTTGGTGCAACTGCGATCTATCCATACCTAGCTTATGACGTGATCAATGATCTGGTCGCGAAAGGCGAATTATTGGGTGATCCGATTTATGCACAAAACAATTTCCGTAAAGGGATTGAAAAAGGCTTATTGAAAGTTCTTTCGAAAATGGGTATTTCTACGGTTGCCTCTTACCGTGGTGGTCAGCTGTTTGAAGCAGTCGGTCTATCGGATGAAGTGGTGGGTAAATGCTTCATCGGTGTGCCAAGCCGTATTCAGGGTGCCACTTTTGTCGACCTTGAAAATGATCAGAAACAGTTGGCGGATATTGCCTGGAAAAACCGTAAACCAATCGATCAGGGCGGCTTGCTGAAATTTGTATTCGGCAAGGAATACCATGCCTTTAACCCGGACGTGATCAACTCGCTACATAAAGCAGTACGTTCTGGGAACTACGCAGATTTTAAAGAATATGCGGAACTGGTGAATAACCGTCCAATTGCGACGATTCGTGACCTGTTCAAACTGAAAACAGACAACTCGATTCCAGTCGAACAAGTGGAATCTGTGGAAGAGATCCTGCCTCGCTTTGACTCTGCGGGTATGTCTTTGGGTGCACTGTCACCTGAAGCACATGAAGCGATTGCGATTGCCATGAATACGATTGGCGGTCGTTCAAACTCGGGTGAGGGCGGTGAAGATCCAGCGCGTTACGGCACCATCCGTAACTCGAAAATCAAACAAATTGCATCGGGCCGTTTTGGTGTAACGCCTGCTTATTTAACATCAGCAGAAGTTCTCCAGATTAAAGTCGCGCAAGGTGCAAAACCAGGTGAAGGTGGTCAGTTGCCGGGTGGTAAAGTGAATGGTCTGATTGCCCGTTTACGTTACTCTGTGCCGGGCGTTACCCTGATTTCGCCACCTCCGCATCATGACATCTATTCAATTGAAGATTTATCACAGTTGATCTTTGATTTAAAACAGGTTAACCCACAGGCGATGGTGTCAGTTAAGCTGGTTTCTGAACCGGGTGTCGGTACGATTGCGGCAGGTGTAGCGAAAGCGTATGCCGATTTCATTACCATTTCTGGTTATGATGGCGGGACAGCGGCTTCTCCACTTTCTTCAATTCATCATGCAGGTTCACCGTGGGAACTGGGTCTTTCTGAAGCGCATCAGGCCCTTCGTGTCAATGACCTGCGTGGTAAAGTTCGCGTACAAACAGATGGCGGTTTAAAAACCGGTCTGGATGTTGTCAAAGCAGCAATTCTGGGTGCAGAAAGCTTCGGCTTTGGTTCGACTCCAATGATTGCCTTGGGTTGTAAATACCTGCGTATCTGCCACTTGAATAACTGTGCAACCGGTGTAGCAACCCAGCAAGATCATTTACGTCAAGAGCATTATATTGGCGAGCCACAAATGCTGATCAACTTCTTCACCTTTATTGCTGAAGAAACCCGTGAATGGCTGGCAGCACTCGGTGTATCAAGTCTGAAAGACCTGATTGGCCGTACGGATCTGCTGGAAGTCTTGCCGGGTGAAACTGCAAAGCATGCACATCTTGATTTAAGCAAATTGCTTGAGTCACATCCTGCTGCAGAAGGTAAAGCACAGTATTGTCAGGTTCAAGGCAATGCACCATTCGATAAAGGGATTCTGGCAGAGAAAATGGTGGATGAGATTCTGCCTGCGATTGAAGCAGGAACTGGCGGCGAATATAGCTTCACGATCGGTAACTGTGACCGTTCGATTGGTGCCCGTCTGTCTGGTGAAATTGCGAAACGCTATGGCAACCTGAGCATGGAGGCCCATCCGGTGAAAGTTCACCTGAATGGTACTGCGGGTCAGTCGCTGGGTGTCTGGAATGCCGGTGGTCTGCATATCAGCCTGGAAGGCGATGCCAATGACTATGTCGGTAAAGGCATGGCTGGTGGTCGTATCTCGATCTTTCCGCCAAAAGGTTCACCATTCCAGACGCAAAATACCGCGATTATTGGTAATACCTGTTTGTACGGTGCGACTGGCGGTAAGCTATATGCAGCGGGTACAGCAGGCGAGCGTTTTGCAGTACGTAACTCGGGTGCATTTGCCGTGATTGAAGGTGCAGGTGATCACTGCTGTGAATATATGACAGGTGGTATCGTGACGGTACTGGGTAAAGTTGGGCATAACTTCGGTGCAGGTATGACGGGTGGTTTTGCTTATGTACTTGATCTGGATAATGACTTCGTTGATCATTATAACCATGAGCTGATTGAGCTGAATCGTATTTCAACCGAAGCGATGGAAGAGCACAAAGCCTTCCTGGGTCGTATCCTGGATGAACATATTAAAGAAACGGGTAGTGCTTGGGCGTACAAGATCCGCCATGAGTTTGACTTCTACAGCCGTAAGTTCTGGTTGGTAAAACCAAAAGCAGCCAACTTGCAAACGCTGTTGAAAACAACTCAAGCTGATCCACAATAATTCCACTACTGCAGAAACATAGGCAGATGTAAGGCAACTGTGAACCCCTTACATCTACCCACGGAGAGAGACATGGCAGAACGCCTGAATAATGACTTTCAATTCCTGGATGTCGCACGCCAAGATCCAGAGAAAAAAGAGATTGATGTCCGCAAAGCAGAATTTGTGGAAATTTATAAGCCTTACACAGCGGAAATTGCAGCCAATCAGACGCATCGCTGCCTAGGCTGTGGTAACCCTTATTGTGAATGGAAATGTCCGGTACATAACTACATTCCCAACTGGTTGAAACTGGTGTCTGAAGGCCGGTTGTTCCAGGCGGCTGAACTGTGTCACCAGACCAATACCTTGCCGGAGGTCTGTGGCCGTGTTTGTCCGCAAGACCGTCTGTGTGAAGGGGCATGTACCCTGAACGACGGTTTCGGTGCAGTGACGATCGGGAATGCAGAAAAATATATCAATGATACCGCCTTTGCTTTGGGCTGGCGTCCAGATATGTCCAATGTGCAATGGACCAATAAAAAAGTCGCGATTATCGGGGCAGGTCCGGCAGGACTTGGCTGTGCAGATATTCTGGTGCGTAACGGGGTAAAACCTGTGGTCTTTGATAAACGTCCGGAAATTGGTGGTTTGCTGACTTTCGGTATTCCAGAGTTCAAGATGGAAAAAGACGTAATGAAGCGCCGCCGTGAAATTTTCACCGGTATGGGTGTTGAATTCCGTCTGAACACTGAGATTGGTACAGATGTGACCATCGACCAGTTACTTGCCGATTATGATGCGGTATTTATGGGTATGGGAACCTATACCTATATGAAAGGTGGTTTTGCCGGTGAAGATCTGGATGGTGTGTATGATGCACTAGATTTCCTGATTGCGAATGTCAATCGTTGTCAGGGCTGGGAAAAAGACCCAGCTGAATACATCAGCGTGGAAGGCAAGAAAGTCATCGTTTTAGGCGGTGGTGATACAGCTATGGACTGTAACCGTACCTCAATTCGTCAAGGTGCTGAATCGGTCGTTTGTGCTTACCGTCGTGATGAAGAAAATATGCCAGGTTCACGTCGTGAAGTACAAAATGCACGTGAAGAAGGGGTGAATTTCCAGTTTAACCGTCAGCCGATCGCAATCGTCGGTGAAAATGGCAAAGTAACTGGCGTGAAATTTATTACTACTCAGCTAGGTGAGCCAGACAGTCGTGGTCGCCGTAGTCCAGAGCCGATTCCAGGTTCAGAAGAAATTTTGACGGCAGATGCAGTTCTGCTGGCTTTTGGTTTCCGTACCAGTCCAGCAGACTGGTTCACCGATGTGGAAATTAATCTGGATGGTTCAGGTCGTGTCGTTGCCGCTGAGCAGCAACAATACAAATTCCAGACCTCAAATCCAAAAATCTTCGCTGGTGGTGATATGGTTCGTGGTTCTGATCTTGTGGTAACCGCAATCTGGGAAGGCCGTCAGGCAGCTGAAGGTATCCTGGATTACCTTGATGTCTAACCGTTAAAGATCAATAGTCATCATTCAAAAAACCCGCCACGGCGGGTTTTTTATTTTTGGATATTGTCTAACTTAAAGAGAGGCCATTAAAAAAGATTATAAAAAGTAACAAAACTTTAGAAAATACTGTTTAAAATCAAATTAATTATATAAATATTAATAAAGAATTGAGGACAAGATATCATGCGTGTATTTAAACAATCTCTTATCGCCTTGATGCTGGCCAGTACCTTGACCTTAAGTGGTTGCGGCTATAATACCTTGCAAGTCAAAGATGAAGCCGTAACGGCCGCTTGGTCCGAAGTACAAAACCAGTATCAGCGCCGTGCCGATTTAGTACCTAATCTGGTAAATGTGGTCAAAGGCTATGCCTCGCATGAAGAGCAGGTTTTAACTGAAGTGACACAAGCACGTGCCAATGTTGCCGGTTTAAAAGTAGATCGTGAAGTGCTGGAAGATCCTGAATTATTCCAGCGTTATCAGGAAGCACAGGCGCAGATGACCAGCGCCTTGTCTCGTCTCTTAGCCGTCACTGAGAATTATCCAGATTTGAAAGCAAATCAACAGTTCCGTGATTTACAAGTACAGTTAGAAGGGACTGAAAACCGGATTGCTGTGGCACGTAACCGTTATATCACAACGGTTCAGGACTTTAACTCTTATGCTCGTCAGTTCCCGCAAGTCATGACCGCTAAAGTGATTGGTATGGACACCAAAGCGAACTTTAGCGCCGAGCAAAGTGCACAGAAAGCTCCAACAGTTTCCTTTGAATAAGTAAGATCTGTAAATAAGCGAGAGATCAGATGTCCGAGATGCTGCTGAAATACTGTGCTGGTTTGATTCTCATGCTGGGCATGGGGATGACGACACTTGTTTCAGCAGAAACGGCCACAGCTACAGATACTGAAGAAGTCATCGTAGCTCGTGAAATTTTGCAGCCAAAAATTGGTCAAAATACTTCAGCTCAAAAAAGTGAAGCTGAAACAGAAATTGAAGCAGCATCACAGCCACAGATTACCAACGATATGGCAGAAGGGCAGCTACAGCGAGATTTACCGAGTATGAATGAGCCGGTCATTGATCAGGCAAATTTACTTAGTCCCGCTGAAAAACAGCAACTCAGTCAGCGTATTCTGAAACTTTATAATGAAGGCAAAGGGCAAATAGGTGTAGTCATTGTTCCGACCACGGGGCAAGAAGATATTTTTGATTATTCCATGCGCGTTGCTGAAGCCTGGCAGCTGGGTTCAGCCAAACGCGACAATGGTTTATTGATGACCATTGCCATTAATGATCGCCGCATTCAGATTTTGACCGGTTATGGTCTGGAAGGTGTGTTGCCTGACATCGTGGCTGGCCGGATTATTAATGACAACATCACGCCGTATTTTAAGCAAGGACAGTATGCTCAGGGGATTGATTCTGGACTGGCAGAAATTGAACGGATTTTAAATCTAGATCCTGAAATTGCAGCTCAAGCTGCAGATGAACTGAAAGAACTACACGAACAGGCCTATAAAGCGCAACAAGCTTCTCAAGCAACTTTTGGTGCTGTGATCTTTATTATTATTGCTGGTGTGGTTGCTTCGATGATTTTTGGTAAAAAGCTCAGTGCTGCAACGGCTGCAGTGGCTGGAACTGCTGCTGGACTGGTCAATGGCATGGGCTTAATTGCGAGTTTAATGATTGGTGCCGGAGTATTCTTTTTATTGGTCACTTCACTGGCTCAGCTGATTTTACATGCGTTTATGGCCGGTGGTGGCCGCGGCGGTAATGGTCGTGGTGGTTTTGGTGGCGGCTTCGGTGGTGGCGGTGGCGGTTTTGGTGGGGGAGGAGCATCAGGCTCATGGTAACAACAACAGATACAACAGAGATTGTCACACAGCCGAAGTTAGAAGAGCATGCACAGCCGAGTTTTAAGCGCTGGCTCAAGCATTTCTTTTATATGCCGGCGACCAAGCGTTTTTTCTCCAAGCAGGATCAACATGCAATTGCACTAGCTGTTGAAGAAGCAGAGCATGGTCATGTCGGAGAAATTCAGGTCGTAATCGAGGGATGCTTATCTGCACGATCAGCCTATTATCAGGATACTTTGTGTAGAGCTCGACAACTCTTTGCCGAGCTCGGTGTCTGGGATACTGAATATAACAGCGGGGTACTGCTCTATTTGAACCTCTGCGAGCATAAGGTTGAGATTGTGATTGATCGAGGAATTAAAGATGCAACGACCCAGCAAGTTTGGGATGAAATCTGCCAAAATATTATTCAACATCTCGCTCAGCAGAAGTTTAAAGAAGGTGTAATTGAAGGGATTAAGCAGATTGGACAGGTCTTAGA
The DNA here is from genome assembly GCF_000367905.1 of Acinetobacter sp. CIP A162. Classification (GTDB taxonomy): domain Bacteria; phylum Pseudomonadota; class Gammaproteobacteria; order Pseudomonadales; family Moraxellaceae; genus Acinetobacter; species Acinetobacter lwoffii. The sequence continues at coordinate 225,019 of NZ_KB849157.1, forward strand.
TCAGTACTATGATCGTAAAATAGATGATTTAGAAAATGAATTAGGGAATAAACCCATTGTATTAGGGTGAACTGTGTAACTAACTGACAATTTTTGTCAGTTAGTTACACAAAAGAAAACATAATAATTACAAAAATAAAAATATTTTTTTAAAGTACTGTTTTTTATTCTAAAATTATTATAATAAAACTTGGCATACTTAGTGCTAAATATAAAATTAAGCTAAATGAGCTTTTTCCTTAGGCTTATAAATAAACAATAAACATTTGTGGAGAATGTTATGAAATCAGTTCAAAAGGGTTTCACCCTGATCGAATTAATGATCGTTGTTGCGATTATTGGTATTCTTGCTGCGGTTGCTCTTCCTGCTTATCAAGACTATACAGTTCGCGCCAAAGTATCTGAAGGTATTTTAGCTGCCTCTTCTTGTCGTTCAGCAGTAACTGAAGCAGTTGATTCAGGTACTATTCCAGCTACAGGTCAAAAATGGGGCTGTGAACAAGGTGAAGCTGGTACAGATAAGACAAAAGCAGCAACTAAATATGTTCAACAAGTAGCAGTTTCAAATTCTGGTACCTCTGTAGGACAAATCCGCGTAACATTAACAAATGATACTTCATTGAAAAGTGCAGCAGGTTTAAATATCTATATGACACCTACAACTGATGTTGATGGTAACGTTGCATTAAATTTAACTACTGTTTCAGGTGTAACTACTGATACAGCTACAACAGCTTTAATTAAGTCTTGGTCTTGTGGTTTAGTGAGTGGCGATGCTGATAAACAGAAATATTTGCCAGCTACTTGCCGTAAAGTACAAACTGCAGGTACTTTCTAAGAGTTTGAAAGTAGTAAAAGCTGACTTCGGTCAGCTTTTTTTACAAATGAAATTAATATGAAAATTATAATTTTTACGATTTTTCTTTGTTTTGCCTTATCTTATTTCATAGGCTTATCAGCACTCCCATGGACATCATCCTCGCAAGATTTTTTATGGTTTTTGGGTTTAATTTTATGTTTTTTTTTGTTTTATAAAAAAGAAGTTAAACTACCCAAAATTATTATTCCTCTTCTTTATATTTGTTTAATTCCTTTTATCCAATTTATATTTGGCCAGGTCTATTATTTTTCTACGGCTTTTTTTAGTTTTTGTTTTGTTTTTGGTTTTTTAGCGTCTCTTTTTTATGGTTATAACAGTCATCAGTTAGCAGATCGAAATAAAATTATTCAATATATTGCATATTTTTTTACGATTATTGGTTTGATTAGTAGTTTATTCGCCATTGCGCAATGGCTTCAAATCTCTCATCCTTATATCTTAAATTTAAGTCATAATCGGCCTTATGCAAACTTAGGGCAACCCAATCATTTAGCAACACTTTTAATGATGAGTATTTGCAGTGTGGTGTTTTTATATGAGCGGCATGAATATAAATGGTTCTTATGTGTGCTATTACTTGTTTTAGAAATTCATGCTCTTAGCCTGACGCAGTCTAGAACGACATGGATTGTTATGATTGTCTTACTAGTTGTATATGTGTTAAAAAAAATAAATTTTCAAAGAACATCAACAGGAAAAATCATATTTTTATCGCTCGCATTGTATGTGTTTCTTTTTATTTTTAATGCTGAAATTGCTGAATACTTAAAATTAGTTGCACCGATTCCTTTAGAAGATCGTATCAATAGTGGTTTTGCTCGTATTGAAATGTGGAAGCATATGATCTATGCCATCCAACAGCAACCTTGGTCGGGTTACGGTTGGTATCAAACTTCGATTGCTCAATTCGAGGGTGCACTTTTATTTCAAAATGAAGGCAATCTCTCAAGTGCACACAATATTATGATTGATTTAATACTATGGGTAGGCATTCCATTTGGTATTCTTTTGATTTTTTATAGTTTGTACTTAATCAAGGTGATTATTTGTAATATTAAAACAACAGATGAACTTTATGTATTTATAATGATGCTATGTATATTGGTGCATGCTCAGCTTGAATATCCACTATATTATAGCTATTTCTTATTCCCTTTGGGGTTCTTTGTTGGAGTATTATTGATAAATTGCAATGTCAATACAATCTCAATCAATGAAAAATTAAAGCAAGTAACTTTTTTATTTTCAATTATATTTTACGCTTTAATATTTCAACAATATGATCAATGGTTGACGAATCTGGGCTATGCATCAGGTATGGAAAATACAGGTCAATCACAAAATAAGCAATCAGTCATTTTTTCACAGTTTGCAGATCGAGCTGAGTTTATTGTTGCAAAAGTGGATAAACAGTATGCTGAAGACAAATTAGATTCATTTGAGCACTATGTAGTTAGTCAACCAAGCTACTATAATTTATTTAAAATGGCACAAATATTTTACTTTAATCAAGATTGGGTGAAAGCAAATTATTATTTTGAAGTATCGAATGCACTATATAATAAAAAGGCTTTATTCAAAGATTTATCAAAAATCGATACACACCAAAGTAATAATATTGCATCGCTATTTTTAAAAAAGCATGATGATCTATCAGCCCCAAACATGAAGTAATTGGTTATGACAAAGCGTATTCAGTTTTTTATCAAGCATCTAACGTTATCCTTTATCATTGCCCTAGTGGTGCTTGGGGTTGTTTTTTACTGTTGGTACCCTACACCACTTGCAAAAGCTGTTGGTGTAACTTATATCATTTTAATGTTATTTGCTATTGATATTATTGTTGGACCTTTATTAGGTTTATTGGTTTATAAAGAACATAAAAAAACCTTAAAATTTGATTTGACTGTCATTATTTTGATCCAGATTTCGGCTTTAATGTATGGTATTTATAGTTTGGAGCAGGGGCGACCAGCTTGGATTGTTTATAATGTAGACCGTTTTGAGCTTGTGCGTAAAAATGAAATCATCAATGAACATATTGAAAAGGCACAGCCACAGTACAAACAGCCCTCATTATTAAAACCTCAATATGTGATGGTCGAGGTGGCTACAGATATTCAAAAGCGTCAAGCCGATTTATTTACGGAAGTGCTTGGAGGAGTGTCATTATCACAAATGCCAGATCGTTATATTGAATTTGATAATAAAGCACTTGTGCAAGGTAAAAATATTTTGAATATTAGAAAACTTTATGAGTACAATGAGGCATTAAGTGTTCGTAAAATTTTAGACGACTCACCTACAGCAGTAGGATTTGTACCACTAAAGGCAAGTCAAATAGATATGACGGTACTGCTTGATGCACAGGGTAAACCACTTGCAATCGTCGACCTTCGCCCGTGGAACTAACTTGTATTTGAAAGATCAAAACAAAAAGCAGATTCCCCTTTAATCTGCTTTTTGTTTATCATGTGCCAAACTTCTACCGCTTGATATTTCCATGAAATTTATGCTCGCTCTAATAGCAGCAATCCTCATTTCCCTTGCATGGCTCATGCCCATTCATTATCGGCCTTGGGTGACATATACGGGTGAGCTATATGCCTTTTTTGCACTATTTGCTTTAGCTGCAATTTGCCTCAAAGAAAAACTCAAAATTCCAGCTCTCAGTCTGCCATTATTGCTACTCGCCTGTGTACCACTGATACATTTTCTGACAGGACAGGTATTTTTCTTTAGCACTGCCATGATGGGCTTTATTTTTGTTTTTAGCTTTTGGCTGGCAAGTGTACTTGGCTATAATTTTTCTAGAGGAAACAATAGCCGAGAAGAAACCTTTACCCATTTAAGCTATGTATTCTTGGTGTCAGGCACCATTACAGGCTTAATTGCTCTATGTCAGTGGATAAATCTGGATTCAGTCTTGGTAGGCATGGTGAATATCAGTGGTACTCAACGTCCCTATGCCAATTTTGCCCAGCCAAATAATATGGCGACGTTTTTACTTATGTCGCTGATGAGTTGCCTATATCTTTATGAAAAGAAAAAGATTCAAACAAAGTGGTTAATGACTTGCGCATTATCGATCATTATGGGCATCGCGCTTAGCCAATCCCGTACCTCGTGGGTAGCTGCCATAGCCATCATGATTTATCTTGCCATTTATCAATATAAAGGCATTATTCGCCTGAAATGGTATTACAGCATCGCTTGGTTCATTTTCTTTATTGCATGTATTGTGGCCTTTCCTTTACTCAGTCAGTTGGCTGCACAGGCGATGAATACGGACATCGTACAAAGCAGGGATGTGGTATCTCGTGCTACCGGAGATATGTCACGACTCGCCATCTGGCAGCAGATGCTGGCCGCAATTCAGGCGCAGCCATGGTTTGGCTATGGCTGGTATCAGACCAGTGTGGCTTTTGTCTCGATCAGCGATACCATACAAGGCCCAGTTTGGATTCGAAGTGCGCATAATTTTATTCTGGACTTTTTGCTCTGGAATGGACTGATCATCGGTCTGCCTTTCTTGGCCTACTTTGGTTATTTGGGCTATCAGTTGCAACGCTGGGTCAATACGCCAGAGTCTGTCATTGGAATTTTGATGATTGGAGCATTTGTCACACATGCCATGTTTGAGTTTCCACAGCATTATGCCTATTTCCTGCTGCCAGTCGGTTTTATTCTGGGTACGGTTCTGGCACAAAATCCAAAAATTAAAACAGTGGTTATGCCATCAATCGGCATGCAATTCACTTTTGCTGTTGGGTTACTTCTATTGATTGTGATTTATCGGGATTATGACGTTGCAGTACCAAAACTCGGACAAAGTATTCGTTATGAAAAGCAGCAGGAAAAAATCACCAATGAAAAACCGATCTATCTGCTGACCGAGTTTAATCATCGCATTGGCTGGATTCGTTTAAATCCTTATAGCAAAGCGTCTGTTGAACAGATTCAGGAAGGTGAACAAATGGTCTTGAGCTATCCAACCAAATATAACCTGATCAAATATGCCAAACTCTTAGCTTTTAATGGCTACGAGGCTGAGGCCAAGCATCAGCTGCAACGCTTAAAGACCATTCAGAAAACTGAAATGAGTTATGAGGAATTAACGCAGGATATGTCTCGCTAAATACAAAAAAAGCCAGCAGATGCTGGCTTTTTCTTGGCTTAATTTTAAGTTTAGAGCTGACTTTGAATATAGTTTTCAATGCCAATGCTTTCGATCAAATCAATTTGTGTTGTGGTCCAGTCCAGATAGTTTTCTTCTTTCTCTAGGATTTCCTGAACCAGATCACGCGTCACATAATCCATTTGGGTTTCAGCCAATGCCACTGCTTTCTGGATGGCTTCAATATTCTCTTTGACTTTGCGTACATCACAATGCAGCACTTCTTGAGTATACTGACCAATATACAGTTTGCCCAGATTTTGTAAATTCGGCAGACCTTCCAAAAATAAAATACGTTCAATAATTTTATCGGCATGTTTCATCTGAACAATGGATTCTTTATATTCTGCCGAGCCCAGTTTCTCAATGCCCCAGTCATTAAACATGCGCGAATGCAGGAAATACTGGTTAATGGCAGTTAAGTGGTGATACAACACCTGATTGAGCTGATTAATCACATCACGATTGCCTTTCATCGCATAACTCCATTTGGACCTGTTTTATCTTTCTAAGAAAGCGCTCTAATCCTGATAGTAAAGCAAGTCAGGGGCAAATGGCGAGTAATTTATCAAATCAAACGTAAAACCTCGTTTTCAAGGCAGGGATATAAATGAGTGACCTAAGCCATACGACATGAAATGTCGTTTCAAATTAACATTTTTAACTTTGGATATTCTATTGGTTATTTTCATTGATAAAATAATCGCATGAAAACACTTAAATTACGCATTAAAGATAAACATTCCAAGATATTAGAGCAATTAGCATCTGAAGTGAATTTCGTCTGGAATTATGTCAATGATTTAAGCTTTAAACACCTTAAAAGAAAAGGTGAATTTCTCAGTGCTTACGATATTGCTGAATATACGAAAGGTACATCTAGGCTTTGTGGGTTACATAGTCAAACCATTCAGGCTGTTACCGAAGAATTAGTCATACGCAGAAAGCAATTCAAGAAGACTAAACTAAAATGGCGGGTCAGTCATAAGAAATCAGCCAGAAGATCACTAGGTTGGATACCCTTTAAGAAAGTAGCAATCAAGTATGCTGATGGCCATATCCAGTATGGCAAGCATCAGTTTAAAATATGGGATAGCTATGGACTGTCAAATTACAGTATCAAGACTGGTTCGTTTGTCGAGGATGCGCGTGGCCGCTGGTATGTCTGCTTAGTTGTGAATAGCTCTAAAATTGAGAAATCGAGTGCGACTAATTTGATTGGGATTGATCTGGGCTTAAAGGATATAGCCACTTGTTCGGATGGTACGATAATTTCAAATCCCAAGTTCTACCGTCAATATGAACAGAAATTAGGGATTGCTCAACGAGCGAAAAATAGAAAACGGGTCCGTGCATTACACGCCAAGATTGCAAACTGTCGTAAAGACCATTTGCACAAAGCAAGTACGATGCTTATAAAGAAAAATGCACTAATTGTTGTAGGCGATCTGAGTGCGAAAAAACTGGTGAAAACCAAGATGGCGAAGTCTGTTCTGGATACCGGATTTTCAGCATTCAAGACCATGCTCAAGTATAAATGCGAGAACGCAGGAGTATGGTTTGAAGAAGTTAGTGAAAGTTTCACAACCCAAATGTGTTCGTGCTGTGGCGAGGTCACTGCAAGCAGTCCGAAAGGTAGAACAGATTTGCGAATAAGAGTATGGGAATGTGAAAACTGTTCAAGTGTTCTGGATCGGGACTTGAATAGTGCTAAGAACATACTTGCGCTTGGGCATAAGCGTCTCGCAGGAGGAATCAGCTCTATTTAAAGAGGTGAGGATGTCAAGGAACAGCAAATGAAAATCGACATCGAATCCATTCAGACTCAGATGAATGGCAATAAAAACCCGCCAGAGTCAAAGGCGGGGGAGGAGTAATGACCAAAGATCATTGTTTTTTCATTATGCTTATAGGGAGAAATCTTTTTAAATTTATGCTGCAACTGCTAGCCGTGCTGCAATTTGTGAAACCTCATCACTGATGATCATGCGGGCTTCTGGTGCACAGCGACCACAGCAAGTTCCCAAGTCCAACATATCGCGGACATCACGATAACTTTCAGCGCCATTTGCAATAGCATCTTTAATGTCTTGATCTGTAATGCCGCGGCATAGACAAACGTACATAGGACACAACCACAGTGATTAAATAAGATAAGTAATATTATTGATAATTGTTATCGTTTGTCAATAAAAATCATTTGAAATAGCTTTTATCATGATTGATGATTTAGATAAAAAATCACCACCTGAGCGGAAATCCAAGTACTGCTCGGATTTCCACACAAAAGCGATTCATGATTTAGAATGAGATATTGCAGGGTGGGGATTGAGTAATTTTTATAACTTATTGATTAATTATGACAATGCCATCCATTTCAACCAAGGCATCTTTAGGCAGGCTGGCCACACCTAAAGCGGCACGTGCTGGATAGGGCTGGGCAAAATACTCACCCATAATTTGATTGACCAGTTGAAAGTGAGATAAGTCGGTCAGGAAAATATTCAGTTTGGCAATATCTGCCAAAGAGCCACCAGCGGCTTCACAGACTGCTTTTAAGTTATCAAACACCCGGCGAATTTGAGCTTCAATGCCTTCAACCAGTTCCATACTATAAGGATCCAGGCCAATTTGACCTGATAGATATAAGGTATCACCCACTAAAATGGCTTGCGAATAAGTGCCAATCGCAGCAGGGGCATTTTCAGTATGGATTACTTGGCGGGACATTAATTTCTCCTTTTATCATCGACATACATCATATTCGATCAATTCGGCCGATCAAAGCACTATCGTTTTAAATGATTAACTCGCTTTAGAGGCTTCACTGAAAACGACGGGCTGTGCCAGACGGATAATTCGCGGGAAACCGAAATACATGCGTAAATCCCGGATAATCTGTGCAATCTGTTTACGGTTATGCACCACGATATTGACGTAAGTTTTGTCATCCTGAGTGCGCACCATTTCCACCCCGGAATGCGCTTTACGACATTGGTAAATCAGGTCGGAAATCTGCTCGTCATTCATGTCCAGGTCAATGCTGAGATAGGCAGTAAAGCTGATATCTTCCAGATCATCAGAGGTCCACTGCAACAACATGATATTTTCTGGATGCTGATGCTGTTCATGCAGCAGGTTATGGCAGCGCGCACGATGCACAATCAGACCGCGACGGGTCAAATGCCCCTGAATTGGATCACCCAGCACAGGATTGCAGCAATGTGCATATTTGACATCGACACCTTCCGTTCCCTGAATCAGACGGTCTGAGCTGGCAATATTCTGATGCTGATCTTGGGCAAATAAATGGTTGGCCACCAGTTGCGGTAATAAATCACCGACTGCAATCTGTTCAAACAGCTGCTCTTTACTGGAAACATGGCGCCATTCTAAGAGGTTTTTCCAGTCTGCTTCCGTCAGATCACGAATAGAACGATGGAACAATTTCAAGGCACGATTGAGAGCCTGTTGTCCGACCAAACGTTGCTCATCTGGATCCTGATCGCGCAGAATATTCTGAATAGCACGACGAGCTTTCTGGGTATTAATAAAACTGAGCCAATCCGGATTTGGAGTGGCCAAGACATCAGTAATGATTTCTACCACCTGACCACTGACTAGAGGTGTTGAAAGGGGCTTGGTTTCATTATTAATTTTTGCACCCACCGCATGATTGCCTAGGAATAAACTCGCGGCATAAGCAAAGTCAACCGCCGTGGCGCCTTGTGGCAATTCATGTAAATGGCCGTGCGGGGTATAGACCCAGATTTTTTCCTGATGTAAATAATCCAGTAATTCACTAAAAGTCGTTTTGGCGCATTCACCATCGACCAGAACATTCAGATTCTGCATCGAGGCCTGAATCGCAGAGCGGCAGGCCTGCGGGGCACTTTCACCGAGTACGACACCAAAGCGTGCCGCTTTACGCATGAGTTCTGTTTGAATGGTGAGCGACAAGGTCGTCTTTTCGCCTTTCAGTCGCATCATCAGGGACTGGTTGCCACCCGGTAATGGACGACGGATATGGTCTTCATAGCTTTGAATCTTAAAGCTATGGGTCAGAATCTCTGCCAGTCGGTCACAATCGGCAATGCTCTGTAAAATAATTTCAAAAGCATGGCTGTGAGTTAATTCTTGTAGATCGATGTCATTTTTAACGAAGTGGCGCAGTAGCTCAATATTGTTATTTTTCTTCTTAATTCGGCCCTGAATGGCATTCTGTTGCAGCAGTTCGGTCAGGTTTTTTTCCCATTTAGCCTGATATTCACAGCGTTTTGGCTTGGTTTCCAACAGGGCGGCCTGCACATTGTTATACATGTCCAGATCTAGATTCTGATAACAAAGATGTTCCAGATTATCGGCCATTTCATTCATGCCGACAATACGGGCCATGGGAACAAAAATTTCAAAGGTTTCGCGGGCAATACGCGCGCGTTTGTCGGGGCGCAATGCGTCCAAAGTGGTCATGTTGTGATAACGGTCGGCCAGTTTCACAATAATGACACGTGGATCTTGTAAAGTCGCTTGCAGAATTTTCCGGAAAGAAGCCGCTTTATTATATTCTTTATCGCTCGAATGACTCAGTTTGGTGACACCATCGACCAGTTCAGCGACGGTAAAACCAAAAATCTTGCTAATATCATCTTTGTTAAATTCGGTATCTTCAATCACATCATGCAGCAGGGCGGCCATTAAGGTTTCAGTGTCCAAACGCATATGTGCCAAGATACAGCTGACCGCAATCGGATGTAAAATATAAGGTTCACCACTTTTACGCACAATCCCGTCATGTGCCATATCTGCATAATCACAGGCCGCAAGCACACGTTCGACATCGCTTTCACTTAAATACGCATCGATAATGATCTCTAACTGCTGCTTGGCTTGACTGACCTGTGGGCCTGGCATAAAACACCTTTTTCAACTGAATTTTTTACAAATAAAACGTGAAAGCATTCTAGAAATGTGAATTTCCTGGCTTGATAGTTTTTTGCTGCTACAGAGCAGAAAACCCATTCAAACTTGATAGCTAACCCTTATGTTATAACCGTTCTGGCATAAATATAAAAGTCACATAACAAAAAAAGCCTAGTTTAGAACTAGGCTTTTTGAGTGACGATCTCTTATTGGAAAGAAAAACCGTCTAAGTTTAGATTATTTGCAGAAAGTGCAAGATCCAGACTTGATGTTTGATAGTCTTGATCACGTTGTTTCAAAATGTCTTTTGATACATGACCTGAAGCGATTTCACGTAAAGCAACAACAGTCGGTTTATCATTGTCCCATTCTACAGTTGGTTCAATACCTTGACGTGCCAATTGACGCGCGCGCTTGCTTGCCACTAGTACAAGCTCAAAGCGGTTGTCTACATGGTCTAAACAATCTTCAACGGTGACGCGTGCCATAAGAATTCTCGTTTGAATAATAAATTTTAACAGACTGCACAGTATAAAAGGCTTTGTCTATAGACTCAAGTTTTAATCACTGCTCAGTCGGCGTAATCAGTTTCTGAATCAGTTTTTTATGACGGTTGGCTTGCTGACTCAGCACCAGACGATTGGCGATAATCACCGCTTCCAGGTCATGCAGCGCCTTATTAAAGTCATCATTAATGATGATATAGTCAAAGTTGCTATATTGTTGCATATCTTCTACCGCGCAGCTTAGACGATGTTCAATCACATCCACAGCATCAGTACCACGGTTAGATAGGCGTTCACGCAAGTCGAACTGGCTTGGTGGCAAGATAAAAATTTGTTTAGATTCAGGAAAAAGTCGACGAACCTGTTGTGCACCTTGCCAGTCAATTTCCAGTAGCACATCATGGCCTTTGGCTAGTTGTTCTTTGACTGTGGCCTGCGCGGTACCGTAGTAATTACCAAATACTTCGGCGTATTCGATAAAACCACCTTCATTGACCAGATTTAAAAAATCGTCTTTATTGGAGAAATGATAGTGTACGCCATCGAGTTCGCCAGGTCGTTGACCGCGTGTGGTGTGTGACACAGAAACGTGAAGATTGTTGACACGCTCAAGTAGGGCTTTAACAAGGGATGTTTTGCCTGTTCCAGACGCTGCAGAAACGACAAACAAGAGACCCGACATGATATTTTTCCTGATATGATAAAATATCTTCTCTATTTTAGAGTAGAGCGGCTTTAAACTAAATAGTTGTCAGTCGATTGTTTACATTTATTTCAATTGAACCGCTAAAAATGGTGTGAGTATTGAGGATTCTATGGAAATTGTTTTAGCCAACCCACGTGGTTTTTGTGCTGGTGTAGATCGTGCCATTGCGATCGTGAACCGTGCCCTGGAATGCTTTAACCCACCGATTTATGTGCGGCATGAAGTGGTGCACAACAAATTTGTCGTCGATGACCTACGTCAGCGTGGTGCGATTTTTGTCGATGAACTCGACGAAGTTCCTGACGATAATATCGTGATTTTTAGCGCACATGGTGTTTCTAAAGCCGTCCAGCTTGAGGCTGAACGCCGTGGTTTAAAAGTTTTTGACGCGACTTGCCCGTTGGTCACTAAAGTACATATTGAAGTGACCAAATATGCCCGTGAAGGTGTAGAAGCGATCCTGATTGGTCATGAGGGTCACCCTGAAGTCGAAGGTACCATGGGTCAATATGACAAGAAAAATGGCGGTGATATCTATTTAGTAGAAGACGAAGAAGACGTTGCTGCTTTAACTGTGCGAAATCCTGAAAAAGTCGCCTTTGTCACGCAAACGACTTTATCAATTGATGATACGGCAAAAGTGATTGATGCTTTACGTCAAAAATTCCCAATGATCCAAGGCCCGCGTAAAGATGATATTTGCTACGCTACGCAAAACCGTCAGGATGCCGTGCGCGATCTGGCGGAACGTTGTGATGTGGTTCTAGTAGTAGGTTCTCCAAACTCTTCAAATTCAAACCGCCTACGTGAGCTGGCTGAGCGTATGGGTAAAGCGGCTTATCTAGTCGATAATGCCGATGAGCTAAAGCAGGGATGGTTTGCAGGTAAGTCTCAAATTGGTGTAACTGCTGGAGCTTCCGCACCAGAGATTCTAATTAAACAGGTGATTCAGCGTTTACAAGATTGGGGTGCAGACGTGCCTCAAGAACTAAATGGACGTGAAGAAAATATCACTTTTAGCCTGCCTAAAGAGTTACGTATTCCAGTCACTCAAGCTTAAAATGTAACGTACTTATCACCTGAATTATAATTTTAAAAAATAGATAACTATTTTTTGCAGTTATCTGTTTTTTTATGCCATTCATCTCTATTTGTGTGGGTTTTGTAATCTAATTGGATACTATTTTTAATGAGGTAAAGGGTTGCCTTGGGGATGATATGCAAAAAAATAAAGGTTTTACACTCATAGAACTTATGGTGACCATTGCGGTGATGGCAATTATCGCGATGATGGCGGCTCCGTCTTTTATCCAAATGGTTCGGAGTAATCAATTGCGAAGCGATACCCGTGATTTTGTGGATTTATTGAGCGAAACGAGATCAGAAGCGATCTTTAAACAGAGTGATCGGGTCGTAGCGTTAGATAGTAGTGTGGCAACACCTTTTAAAACTTGGGTGCCAACGCATGTCACAAAAACGAGTGGGGATAGCAGTGTGACTTTTAATCGTTTGGGGCAGACCAGTGTTTCCACAAACGGACAGTGCTTTATTTTTGAACACAGTAGTGATGCTGCGTTAAAAGCATATGTGTATGTACAAAAGGGTGGAACGGTTGTTTACAATAAAGCGGCAACAAGTTGTCCGACTTGAGGGGAAGGAATAATAAAAATGATGAAACGTCAAACGGGAGTTGGGTTGGTGGAGGTGCTTGTGGCTTTAGTACTTCTAAGTATTGCTGTATTGGGGTTTGTGGCATTACAAATTAGAGCCATCACGGCTAGCAACGAAGCGACGATGAATGTTCAGGCGACCAATATTGCCCGAGATTTGGCGGAGCGGATGCGTATGAATCGGGATGGGTTGGTGGGATATGTTGCGAATACCGATACCACGAATTGCGCAACTGCATTTTGCTCCCCTGAAGATATGGCTAAATACGATTTTAGACTAGTAAGCAGCCGTGCAACTGGCTTGGGTATGAGCATGAATGTGCTTAATTGTCAAGGATCTACCTTAGTGCGTAAATGTGTTTATGTGGCGTGGGAAGAAACAACTGCGACCAATGGTACAAGTAGTTCTGATTGCACCAATGGTGCAGCCTATGTGCCAAATGCGAAATGCATCATCATGGAGGTATATAACTATGGCTCATAAGCGATATACCTCAGGTTTCACCCTCATGGAGTTGATGATTGCTTTAGCATTAGGATTGTTAATTGTTGCCGCAGGTTTGGCTGTGTTTTTGAGTAGTCAGCGTTCTTTGGGTTTACAGTCTGGCATGAGTGAGTTGCAGCAAAATGCTAACTTTGGAATGTCGCTCGTTACACATGATTTGAGACATACCAATTTAAATACTGCCTCTTCACATAGGGTGAATAATTATAACAATGGTTCGGGGATTATTTTTAAAAAAGAAAATCTACCAACTGCATTGCAAGCAACACCTAATTTAGAAGCTGAATTTGTTACTTTGCAAAATAAGGATACTGACAACACTACTGGGACAAGTGATCGGTTAACTATACAATATGTCCCTGCAAGCAGTGAGATTTTTAATTGTGAAGGCGTACAGGTGACGAATGCGTCCTCGAAAACCATTGTGCAACGTTATTATGTGGCAGAAAGTCCACAACAAGTACCGGGTGAGCCGACCTCGTACTCGCTGTATTGTGATGCTGCTTCTTATGATGGTGCAGGGCTAGTCGGTTTAAATACCAATGCACAACAAATTATGCAGCGGGTCGATGCGTTTAAAGTACGCTTAGGGGTAAAAAATCCTGCGGGTCAGTTACGGTATATGACGATTAATGAATATATTACTGCGATGGAGACAATCCGTGCAGCTTGTGCCACCCCAATAGTTGAAGATACCTGTTCAAAAACCTATTTGAATGTTGTTTCTATGGAGATTGGTATTCTGTCTCGGTCTACAGGAACAATTGGGGCAGATGCAAATTTAAATACTCAAACCAGCTTTAATGTTGCTGGAACTCCAGTCACGCTTTCAGGGGATGTAGCAGTAAATAAGCGATATTTGCGTCAGGCGGTAAATCAAGTGGTCGCCATTCGTAATACCTTGGGAGCATCATCATGAAACAACAAAAAGGTGCAACACTCATTACGGTATTGGTCATTTTGATCGTTATCACATTACTGGGGACTATAGCGGTAAAAATGGGGATTGTGGGCTTAAAAATTGCAACTAATAGTCAGGTGAATGCGTTGTTGTTAGAAAACTCCGATTCAGCGTTGTTTAATATTGAAAACCCTGCTGAGGTTGAAAGACAATTGGCTCTGGATGGTATGTTTGCTTATTTTAACTCGTCTGCCAATACAAATGACGAATTGGTATTTTGCTATCGCGCATCGGAAAATTCTTTCTTTAAATTATCTAAAGCTAGCGCGATTACAGAGGATGGATCAACGACCAAGATTGGTGTTGATGGCTTTTGTAAAGCCAATCAATTTGCAATGGGGCGTTCTGCAGTGTTGTCACAAGTGTATTTAACCAAAAATGCAACAACCTCTACACCATTTGGTGGTGTGCCAAAAGGAACAAGTCTTGGACAAAGTCATGTGCCGGTAACCATGCATAATATCGGCGCGACTGTCATTTCAGTCTTACCAGGTTTTGCAGGTGCGACTACTACGCAAATAGAGAACTGTTTTAAGCAGCGGGCTTCGGCCGTGGGGGCATGTTTTGATGGGTTAGGTATTCCCTATAACATGCAGCATTCGGACTATACCGTTGGCGGTCAGCCGAAGCTGGTATCGTAAAGAAAAAGGGTTTAAAGATGGATAAAATAAATCATAAAAATACGCTTTCAGCTGCGGTGTCAATGTTCATGACTCTAGCTGTATGTTACAGCGTGTCTGCACAAGCTAGTGATATTGATATTTATAGTAATACGACTAGTGGCAAAACCACGATTACCATGATGCTCGATACATCAGGTAGTATGGGTAATGGTCTTTTTTATTATAGTACATTTTTCGGAATTTTTACTGGATCTCATTCCACAAATAGTTTACAGGAAGATTATGGAGTTTGTGTGAATGCAAATTCCACTAGATATGAAAGTAATTCGAATATCCGTACAGAGGTGAAAACTGTTACATTATCGGATAACACGACTGTTAATTACACAAGATATTATTGTAGGGTAAGAAATTCATCATCGGAATATACAAGACTAAAAGATAAGGGTGTTTGTACCGAGTCAGGCACTGAACTGCGATGTTTCGACCGGTTAACTCGATTAAAAGATGCTTTGATTGAAGTATTTCAAGATGCTGAAATTAAAGATAATAATATTCTTATTGGATTGGGGCAGTATTCTAGTTCAACTTCAAGTATTGAAACCTCAAGTAATGCTGATGGAAGTACTGGACGAATTCTAGTTGCAGCAAAGCCGATGGATAATACGCATAGTGATAATTTAATTAAGGCTATTGTCAATTTATCCCCATATGGTGGTACACCTACAGCCCATGCTTATGCTGAGATTGGTGCATATATGTTAGGTAGGACAACTAAAGGCAGTAGTGAGAATGCTGGTAGTGGTTTTGATAAATCTAATACTACAGATATAAAGCAAGACAATAAATATAAATCACCGTTTGGCACAACTCTACCTTCCCCAACAGACACATGTAATGGTCAAGGTATTTATTTCTTGACTGATGGTGCACCCAACAGTTCGAATAATTCATCTAAATTAATGAGACGAGCATTAGGTCTTAGTAGTGATTTTTCTGATTCAGGTGGGTTGCCTAATGGAAGTGAAGATAATAATCAAATGAGTTATGTGGGAGCGTTCGCTAAAAAAATACGGTCTGATTACAATATAAAAACTGCAGTAGTAGGTTTTGGTAAAGATTTTATTGTTAATGAAAATACTCTTAAACTATTAGAAGATCCACTAACAAAGAAAATTAAGCCTTATTATGACTGTTCTCAGTTATCTGGAGATGCTAAAAATGCTTGTAACTGGGGAGCTAAACAACATGCTCAATTACCTAGTAACGTAGGTGGTTTTGGTAACGGTGGTTTTTATTCTGCTCAATCTACCCAAGATATTATAGATAGTATTAAATATTTCGTGGATGATACTAAACCTCCCTTTGACCCTGTTGCAACAGGTTCACCGACTTTACCGCAAGATGCTTTAAATCCATTACGCATTCAGCCTTATGGTTATTACGCTTCATTTTTGCCGAAACCGCAGGAATCGACCCAGCTTTGGGTTGGGAATATGAATAAATATCATATTTTTAACGGCGAACTATATAATGCAAGCAAAACTATTCGCTTAATTAAGTCAGATGGTTCGCTTGACGCAGCCGCCAAAGGGCTTTGGACCGACGAGGGCATGAAAGGACAATTGCCTTTGGGTTTAAGCACCAATGGCGCAAATGAAAAAATTGCCAACCGTACTCTTTATACCAATCGGGAAATTACAGGTACTGCGGCTCCGTATGCAGCAAGTGAAATCGGTTCACTGAAAAAAGTCAATGTGACGACTTTATTTGGTACGGGCACTACAGCGTTATTTGCCAATGACCCAGATAAAAACTATTGGTTGAACCTGCTCGGCTATAATGTTGCCACCACAGGTATAGTCACTTTAGCAGATCTTGCGACCAAACCTGAACTGCGTCAGGTCGGTTCGGTTATGCACTCCACTCCTATTTTGCTCACCCAGTCAGGTAAAATTTCATACACTTCTGGCACTATTGACACCACTGATCGTGACGATTACTTATTATTCGGTAGTACACAAGGATTATTGCATGTCGTACGGGCAGGCAAAAATGCAACTGATGCAAATCGTGGTAAAGAGGTTTTTGCCTTTGCGCCAAACGAAATGATGCAAAATCAAAAGAATGCTTTTCTATCTGAAACCAGTACTACCTTGGGCAAAAATAACCTGTTCTACGGTATAGATGCACCGTGGACGGCTTATACCCAGTATGTTGCAAAAGCAGATGGAACATTGACCGTTAACGACTCAGGTCGTGTTGCACAAAATGCCAGTGGTGATGATATTGCCATTAAAGGTTTGCAGTGGGTCTATGGTGGTTTGCGTATGGGAGGCAAAAGTTATTACGCTTTGAATTTATCTGACTTAGATAATCCAGAGCTCAAATTTCACATCGACCCAGCCAACTCAAAAATTTATAAATCAAGTTCCACAACTACAGGTGTAACCGCTCTAAGCTATATGGGACAAAGCTGGTCTAAACCGACCATTGCTTATGTGAATTTTGGTGGGGTCAAGAAACTGGTCATGTTTGTGGGTGGGGGTTATGACCCTGGTTATGAAGATGCGGCTTATGACCAAAATACTACAACAGGCGGCGGTGCGGGCGTATATATGTTTGATGCCAATAATGGCGACTTGCTTTGGTGGACCAGTGCCAATGCAACAGCAGCAGGTGGTGCAGAAGCCTATACCAATGTCAGTGCAACGAGCATTAACATGAAATATAGTGTAGTCAGTCAGATCAATGCCATTGACCGTGATAGCGACGGTTTGGTCGACAACTTATACTTTGGTGACTTAGGTGGACAAGGTTTCCGTGTCGACTTAAATAATGCAGCAACAGGTACGACCGCAAGTGCTAAAAAAGCGAATTTTGCTAAACGTGTTGTACGCTTATTTGATGAACATGCAACAGGTGGGGCAAGCCCTCGCTTCTATGAAATGCCAAGTGTGTCTATACATGACAGCGATGATGGCTATGTTGCTGCCGTTGCGTTTAGCTCAGGTAATCGCAGTTCACCATTGGTTGGGGCGGCTGGCACGAATCAGGCGGGTTCAGCAACCAGTGCAGTAGATGGCGTATTTGTGGCTTATGATAAAGACGTTGCAAAAATGGATCTTTATGGTACGCCAACATTAACCACCCGGACTGCGCTGTCTTCCTTAAACAGTAACATGAGTACAGGTGTTGCAATTAATGGAAATAGCGGTTGGAAATATACCTATTCAAGTACTGCAGGTGCTTATAAAGGAATGAATGAGCTATATGCCTTAGATGGTATGTTGTATGTCAATGTGTTTCATCGTGATGGTACAGGTATTGGTGGTTCGTGTGGTGCAGGTGTCAAAGGTGACAGCTATGTCTATCAGTTCTGTTTGCCTACAGGAAAATGTCCATTTAATACAACCACATCTGGGGTGCCGAATAGCGTAAAACTTGGTGCGGGTATTTTGGGTGCTGGTTTAGGTCAAGGACGTAGTAGTGCCAATAATACTGGGTTGATTGTAAACCGCCCTAACACGCTCAATTGTACCACTAGCCCAAATTTACCTGAATGTCAGGAGTTTACCACCACAGCGAAACTTAGACAGTTACGTTGGTATGAAACTCGTTAAGGGGTAAAGCATGAAAAAATACTTCGCTAGGGTGGTTTTTTTGCACAGGTCGAATATAGTTGCGAACTCTGCTTGTGAGTTAAAAACTTGCAAGCAGGGATTCGCCCGCCTCAACCGCAATGCTGGATTTACACTTATTGAACTGATGATTGTTATCGTGATTATGGCAGTTCTTGCTGCCATCGCTTATCCTAATTATACGCAATACATGGAAAGACGAGATTTGGCAATCGCGAGACAAGAAGCCTTGCGTATTGCTGCAGAGCTTGAACGGTTTAAATCAAGGAATTTTGGTTATAAAGGTTTTGATGCTAGTTATTTGTATGTATATACAGAGACGGATGCTGATGGAAATCCTACAACTGCCAGTTATTATAATAAAACGACGGGTCAATTGTTGTTGCCACTAGGCTCAACGAGTTCCACTGCGAAATATACGTTGACATTGGCGAATGGAGGAACAGGACATAAGCCCTTAACGATTGTTAAAGGACCTGATGGTCAAGAAACAGCAGATTCGGCGAGTGTGAACGGTTTGAGCTGGGTAATGTCGCTAGAGCGGGCTAAGGATAGTGATGGTGAGCCAAAACAGCCACGTAATTACGATCTGCTTTTAAGCAATACAGGTATACGTTGTATGACAAAAGTCAAAGATGTAGTGACAGGTTATGCAAATTGCGGCAGTTATAGCGAGTCATGGTAATGAAAAAATACTCTTTAGCATTTACTTTAATTGAATTAATGATTGTTGTCGCAATTATTGGCATCTTGGCAGCAATTGCTTATCCATCTTACACACAGTACAAAATCCGTACCAATCGGGCAGATGTGCAAAGTGAAATGATGCAAATAGCCCAACGGTTACAGAGTTATTATGTCATCAATCATAATTATACCAACGCAAGATTGGACAATGGCACAGTGAGTAAAGCCTATCCTGCTTCAGGAAGTGTATATACCATCACCCTTGCGCCACTCGATCAAACTTGGACGCTTACGGCAGTCCCAACCCCGAATACAGTTCAAGATGGTAATGGAGCAGTGGTGCTAAATAGCCAAGGACAAAAATGTTGGGAGAAAGGAACGACATGCAGTGTTTCTACTTCTTCAAATTGGGAAAGTCGTTAATTCTCGTTTGATGAAGTCTCTTAAAAGAGCATTCCTAGATGCTCTTTTTTGTAAAAAATCCAAATTCAAAACTGTGGATAAATCTAAATTATTCTTTCTTTCAGCATAAAATTAACGTAAAATACTGCCCTCTATGAAAGGGGTTTGAGGTGTATCGATGGTCGGTACAAGGATAATCCGTAAAAACTATAAGGTTCTATCATGGTTGTTATTCGTCTTGCACGCGGTGGTGCTAAAAAACGTCCGTTCTATCAAATCATTGTGACTGATAGCCGTAATGCACGTGACGGTCGTTTCATCGAACGTATCGGTTTCTTCAACCCGACAGCTCAAGGTAAAGCAGAAAAGCTTCGTTTAGATGCTGACCGTTTTGCTCACTGGGTTTCTCAAGGTGCTCAACCTTCTGATCGTGTTGCTTCTTTAGCTGCTCAAGCTAAAAAAGCTGCAGTTGCTGCATAATTTTTATATAAATTAGGTAGTAGCTTGCCCATGACACCAACACAGAATGTTCCCGAAGATCGTATTCAGATTGGACAGTTGCGTTCAGCATATGGATTAAATGGGTGGCTCTGGGTCTATTCCAATACAGAACCTATGAGCAACATATTTGACTATCTGCCTTGGTACATTGAGACCAAAGCAGGTTGGCAAATTGTCGATGTAAAACGTTGGAAACCACATGGCAAAGGCTTGGTTGTTTCGCTGAAAGGTGTGAGTGATCGCACTGGCGCGGATGAATTGGTTGGCGCAAATATCTGGATTTCAAAAGCTCAACTGCCTCAAGCGGGTGTAGATGAATATTATTGGTCTGATTTAAAGGGTCTAACAGTGTTAGGTCTGAATGATGAGGATCAAGAAGTGAATCTCGGTCAAATTTTTGAACTGTTTGAAACAGGTGCCAATGATGTGATGGTGGTTCGCGCAACTGCCGACAGTATCGATGGCGAAGAGCGCATGATTCCATGGCATAAAGATGTGGTACAACGCGTTGATCTTGAAGCTGGTCGTATTTACGTCAATTGGGGCGTAGACTACTAACACTTTTTGGAAATAAGGGAGTCTGCGATGTTTTTTGCAGTCATTACGCTTTTTCCTGAAATGTTTGAAGCGATTACAGCCTACGGTATTAGCGGGCGCGCAGCAAAACGTGATTTGATGCAAATTCATTGCATTAATCCTCGCGATTTTGCGACGGGCAACTACAAACGGGTGGATGAACGTCCATTCGGTGGTGGTCCGGGTATGGTGATGATGGCGGAGCCTTTGGCACAAGCAATCCACCGTGCCAAAGAGCTTGCAAATGAAGCAGGCGCAGTTCAGGTTCCTGTGGTGTATATGTCACCGCAAGGAAAAACCTTAAACGAAACTGCAGTACAAGACTTCGTTCAATATGACGGATTGATTGTACTGTGTGGGCGTTATGAGGGGGTCGATGAACGTTTGATCCAGCAATATGTTGATCAGGAATGGTCAATTGGTGATTATGTTTTGTCGGGTGGTGAACTGCCAGCGATGGTTTTATTAGACAGTATTATCCGGAGGCTTCCGGGGGCGATGTCTGATGAACAATCCCATGTGCAAGACTCCTTTGTGGATGGTCTGTTAGACTGCCCACAATATACCAAGCCTGACCAGTTTGAAGGTTTGGATGTGCCTGAGGTACTTAAATCAGGTCATCATGCAAACATTGAAAAATGGCGGTTTTTGCAGCGTTATCAGCGAACACTTGAACGTCGACCTGAACTGGTCGAACAAGTAGAATTGACCAAGCAGCAAAAAAAATGGCTGAAAGATTTGTAAGACATTGCTGAGAAATTGGTGCTGTCTTCGAAAACGGTACTTAAATTGAGTTTAAGTATTCTTTAATAGGCTCTTTAAAGTTGAGATGGTCAACTTTAAAGGGAAAGATAATCGGGTCTATGCGCTTTAGCCTCTAGCCCCCGCGATGATCAGACCTCTTCTGACTCGCATTATTGGAGATACCCCATGAGCGGTAAGCATCCTTTAGTTCAAGTAATTGAAAATGCACAATTGAAACAAGACATCCCTGCATTTGCACCAGGGGATACAGTAATTGTTTCTGTAAAAGTTAAAGAGGGCGACCGTGAGCGTCTTCAGGCTTTTGAAGGTGTTGTAATTGCTAAGAAAAACCGTGGTTTGAACTCTGCGTTCACAGTACGTAAAATTTCTAGCGGTGTTGGTGTTGAGCGTGTATTCCAAACTCACTCTCCAATCGTTGCTAAAGTTGAAGTGAAACGTCGTGGTGACGTTCGTCGCGCTAAACTTTACTACCTACGCGAATTGTCTGGTAAAGCTGCACGTATCCGTGAAAAATTACCAGCTCGTAAAGTTAAAGCTTAATTTTAAGTTTTATACGAGTAAAAAAATGCGCCTTTGGGCGCATTTTTTTATGCCTGATTTTTTTTCAGATTTATGTGAAATATTCCTGCAAAGGCAAGATCATTGCATCCAAAATATCCAAGAAAATTTTATGAATAAACATCAGCAATAATACAAAATATCCCCAAGACTGGAATCCTGCATTAAAAAGTTGAACGCAAATAAAGCATTGAGTGATAATAAGTAAAATACTGATCCATGCATTTACGACAATATGTCGATGACAAGAATAAAGCTCATATTTTTTAAATTGAAAAGGATCAATGACTTTTTGTTTGCAGCAGGGACAGGCTCTTTTAAATTTGTTTTTGATTTCTATAGAACATCTCTGCATTTATTTTATTTCACAGTTCTTTTTATATTTGATGAATATTTTATATGCAGTTTGATCATGATTAACAATTAAATTTTTAGAAAAAATTTAGGAAAAATAAGGGAGAAAAGCCTCTAGATGAATAGAGGCTCGTATAGCTTTATAAACCTTGTAATTTTAAGCGGTTAGCATGTTGACGATACACATCGACCGGATCAGGTGCAAAGATATTTTTCAGTCCAAGAACCATATTGACTTCATCCAGATGGTTCCAGTTGTAGTTATCCCGAATGGTTTTACCGAATCTGGCACTACAGCGGGAAACCAGACCATCATTGTCCTTGCCGCCGTCAATGAGTAGAGCTGTAACTTTGAGGGCTGAGTCAGGATCGAGCGGGTTGGTGACTTGACCTACACCTGTGAATGAATAGCTATAAATCCCTTTTTGCTGATAAATGCCTTCACCACAGGCCGTGGTCGGCATACCCAGTGGATATTTCTGATTGAATTTAGCAGATCGTGCCATAGTCAGGCTGCTACCACCTGCGAGTGAATCATGCGGAAAACTGTTTGGATCCAGACCTTGCGCCCAAGTAATAGCTTTTGACACCAGGTTGATGCCACCTACCAAAGGACCTTGTATTGGCGTGCCTTCTGCCTGAAGAATCAGGTCTGCCACTGGCGAGCCTTTATGCGGTGCACCGACTGAAGTCAGGGAAGCAACCATGCTAGGTTCCACGCCTGCCACATAACGAATGGTCGGGCCGCCATGTGAATGACCAATCAGATTAACCTTGGATGCCCCGGTAATCGCCCGAATTTCTTTTACTTGCTGTAAAAGCTGTTCACCACGAATTTCCGATGAGTTAAATGGTGATACCCGTGTGGCCCAGACATTGCCGCCATTCCGTGCCAGATCCGGTAAAATCTGATACCAGTAATCCAGTCCAAACTGGTCGGTACCGACCCGGATAAAGCCTGCCATACCATGAGCAAATACAATCGGGTATTGGGTCTTGGCATATTGTGAACTGGCTTTAGCTGTGACCTGACTGGCTTGGGTGGAGGCCTGAGTGCTGAGGCCTGTAGATGCCAGCAGCAGACCCGTGATTAATGCTCCGAATTTCATGATATTTTCCTCAGTTTTGTTGTTTTAACCGGATGATCCTCATCTGGTTTTGCAAAGTCCCCGATGCAGCAAGGATTCACTTTTCTACGCTTCTGTAATTAAAATGATGAGACATGACCAAAAATAAAGGTCAGCCCATAGGGCAAACCGTAGCAAAAAATTCAAGGGAGTAACTTGGAGTTTTCATTGCAACTTCCGGATCACTGATAGATCAAATAAGTACTTAGAAAAAAGCCTATATTTCAGCTGAAATATAGGCGCTCTGGGGTTATAAACCCTCTAATTTGAGTCGGTTGGCATGCTGGCGGTAGAGGGCGACCGGATCGGGTGCAAACATACCTTTCAGACCAAACATCATATTGGCTAGGTCAGTATGATTGAGTTTGTATTGGTCATTAATGACCTTGCCCATGAACGCGCTACAGCGTGACACCATGCCATCATTGTCTTTACTGCCATACGATAAGGGGCCGAGCTGCATTAGGATCGTATCAATATCCAGGGCATTGGTGGCTTGGGCCACACCCGTCCATGAATAATAATGAATGCCTTTGCTGTCTCTCTGTTTTAAATTTTTATTGCAGTCTTCTGTAGGAGCTAATACACCATCTTTCACCACCTGCTGTGCCACTGTGGCATTAAAGGTATTTGAACCGATCTGGGTCAGGGATTTCATGGAAGCATCAAAATCAATTTCCAGTTCAGGCTTAAGCTGACCCAGTGCGATCAATGGTCCGATAATATAATCACCTAAAATATTGAAGGCGGTACGGGTCAGGCTATTATTCTGAATATCATCTGCCACTTTGGAACCGTGGTAGGTGCCTGCAACGCCGGTAATCGAAGCGATATACTGCGGTTGGGTTGCTGCAACATAGAGTACCGTCGGCCCACCATGGGAATGACCAATCAGATTCAATTTTTTCTTACCGGTAATGGCCAAAACATCTTCAATCTGATGAATCAGTTGTTCACCGCGATGTGCCGTTGTATTTGCCGGAGACAGTTGTGCAGCAAAGACGGTGGAGCCGTTACGTGCCATATCCGGCAGAATCTGATACCAGTAATCCAGTCCGATGCTATCGGTACCAATGCGTGACCAGCCTAGCCAGCCATGTACCATCAAGATCGGATATTTGGTTTTGGCATAATCGGACTTGGTCTTTTCGATGACTTGTGTGGCACTTGCCGCTGCCTGGGTGTGTGCAGCAAAGCTTAAGCCCAAAGCCGCTGCTAAAGTCACAGTCAGTAACTGTATTGTCTTGTTGAAAGTACGCATAACCGTCCCTTTTTAATTTTATCATTATTAAAGCAATCATTGCTTTTCTAGAGTGCTATAGGCCATACAATCAGACGTTTTAAAATACAGTCTTGGCTTTGAGTGGCTGAGCCATTTTTCTTTGTAAGCAGCAGTATTTTTTCATTTCAGCTATCTAAAACCATGTCATTTGGGGACATGTCGAGTAAAAGGATTTTTAAGTGTAAATATATGGTTTATATACAAATGTATTTAAATAAAAAGTCCTTGAAATATTTGTGATTTTCTTAAGTTAACTTATGTAAATGGAAATATTTTGAAACAACAATAGGGATGTCACGTTAAGATAAAGTAGAAAATTATCTAAATTGTGGCGATAAAAAAGCCATCAACAGGTGATGGCTTTTAGGCTTAGTCAGCAAAGGGTAGCTTACCTCCTTGATCATGCACCTGTTCAAAGGTTTCTACCCGCAGCTGTTCTTGCGGTGTATTGAAATGCTTGCTACGCAGCTGGGCAATGGCTTGCTGTTTGGCAGTATCGGACATGCTGGATTGGGTAATCTGATCCCGTTCATCTAAATAGCCCGTCACCCGGTTTTTCCAGTCGCTGCGTTGTACATCCAGTTGTTCCAGTCGTTGTGTGGCTTCAGGACCGACCAGATTTATCCGCATCTGCCGGATTTCATCACGGGAACCGCCCCGGGCTTTAATATCAGCGGTGAGTTTGCGCAGATCTTCCAGTTTATTCAGTTGTTCCAGATTTTCCTGCCAGTCCTGCGGGAGTTGCTGAAACAGTGCTTTGAGCTTTTGAGCTTTTTCAGTCTCAGTCAAGCTTTTGTCTGCCAATACGCTCATCCGGTCCAGGGTATATTCATGATAGGCATCTTCTGTGCCAAACAAGCCCTCAATTTCATACTTGGAAAAGTACTGCTGGCGCAAATTCTGGGTAGTGTTATAGATACTGCGGTAATAGGCAGGATCTTCCTGATTCAACCCAGCCGGTGCAGCGAGCTGGCCCAAACCCTGACGGTACTGGATATAACGATCCCATAAATCCAGAATTTGCGAGAGTCCCGGTTCTTTATGATTCTGGCGAATATAGGCTTTAAAATCCTGCTGGATCTGCTGCAGATTTTTTTCACCAAATTGGGTAATAAAATATTCAAAACAGTTGCGGGTCTGTTCATTCACGATCAGACGATTGCTGACATCTAACTGCATTTGACAATTAATTTCGGTATCTTGTTGGCTGGCACTGGGGAAGGAAGCATTGGCAGGGCCATTGACCAAGCGTACGGTTTGCTCTGCCTGAGTTTCAGTTAAAGGCGTTTTTGTCCCGGTATCTGTTTGAGTATTTTCTTTTGGGGACAGCCATAAGATCAGCGTGAGAATGCACAGCACCAGCAACGCCAGAATGATCCATATTTTATATTTCTGCATATCCTATGCACCTATTTTCTCGTTATTTCATTATTTTTAGAGGTTTAAGCTTTTTAAAAGCGTTGAGTTGTTCAAACCGGCTCAATATGCCATAAAAATCATCAGATACTATAGAAAAGTTGTAAATCCTCTCGCAGGGTTTTACCATGGCGCCAATTTATAAAATGTCTGATTTTTTGCCATGAAAGCATCATCTCCTAAAATTCAGCGTCGTCATCTTAGTGGTGTCTTCCTGCTTAATAAGCCTTTGGGCATCAGTTCCAATGCTGCATTGCAAAGAGTCCGCTGGTTGTATCGGGCACAAAAAGCCGGCCATACCGGTGCGCTGGATCCGCTGGCATCCGGTTTATTGCCCGTGTGTTTGGGGGAGGCGACCAAGTTTTCGCATTATTTATTAGATTCGGTCAAGCGTTATCAGACGACCGTATTTTTGGGGCATAGCACCACCACGGGAGATGTGGAAGGCGAGGTGCTTCTGGAAAAAGCGGTTCCTGAATTATCCGAGTCTTTGATTCAAAAAACACTGGCGCAATTTGTGGGTGATATCCAGCAAGTGCCGCCGATGTATTCTGCCTTGAAAAAAGAAGGCCGTCCTTTATACGAACTGGCGCGCAAAGGTATCGAGATTGAGCGTGAAGCACGTCCGATTACAATTTTAGCGATTGAGCTTTTATCCTTTACCGAAAACAGTATTACGCTGGATATTACCTGTTCTAAAGGCACTTATATCCGGGTATTGGGTGAAGATATTGCCAAAGCACTGGGAACTTATGGCCATCTGACTTATCTGCACCGCATCAAAACCGGTCATTTTGATTTGATCCCGAGTTATACCATTGAATATCTGGAAAGCCTGAGCGAAGCAGAGCGTGATGCACTGTTGTTGCCGGCCTATGCACCGGTTGATCATTTTCCAAAAGTGCAGGTACCCGAAGGTCGCGCAGAATATTTTAGCCGCGGCATGGAAAGCAATATCGAACATGAAGCAGCTGAACAGGTGCTGGTTTTTGATGGCGAGAAATGTCTGGGGCTGGCAGAAATTACCGACAAAAAACGTCTGGTACCCAAACGCGTCCTGAACCTCTAATCGAGTCAAGATATGGAAATAGAGATCATCATCAGTCTGGTTGTCTTTGCATTTTTTGCAGGGGCGATTGATGCTGCCGTGGGTGGTGGTGGTCTGATCCAGATCCCGGCAATTATGGGGAGTTTACCGCATTTACAGCCTGCTACGGTCTTTGGCACCAATAAACTCGCGTCCATTTGTGGCACCGCTTCTGCGGCATTTTCCTATCTGCGTCAGGTAAAACTGCCGTGGCTGCTCTTGGGCGTGATTGCACTGTGCAGTTTTGTCAGTTCTTTTATGGGTGCAGCCAGCGTTACGCTAATTCCAGTCGAGATCCTTAAGCCTTTTGTGCTGGTCATGTTGATCGTGATCGCAATCTATACCTTAATGAAAAAACAGTTTGGCCAGGTGCATACCGAACAAAAACTGAATCGGAAAATGCTGATTCTGGCCGCTTTGGGCAGTCTGGCGATAGGCTTTTATGATGGTATCTTTGGTCCGGGCACCGGCAGTTTCTTTATTTTCTTTTTTATTCGCTATTTAAGCGTCGACTTCCTGCATGCATCGGCTTTATCGAAAATTGCCAATTTCACCACCAACCTGGCCGCCTTAAGCTTTTTTATTCCCAGTGGTAATGTGCTGTTTATGGTTGGGGCAATGATGGCGGTAGCCAATATTTGTGGTTCCTTGGTCGGGGTGCGCTTGGCATTTAAATATGGCAGTGGCTTTATCCGGATTTTATTCCTGATTCTGGTCAGTCTGCTGATTTGCCGGATGGCATACCAGATGTTTTTTAGATCTAAACCCGATGTAAATCATTCTCGATATTAAAATTTCTTAACAAATCACTGTATAAACTGCGTCTGAACCTGTTCTGAAAATCTTCTAGAATCAATGATATGAAAAATAAAACAATCGGAGAAATATCGGAATGACGACTATTTTTGAAGCATTAAGAGAGAGTCATGAGATTCAGCGTGATCTTGCAGAAAAATTATTACAGACTTCCGGGGATACACCAGAACGCCGCGAGCTGTTCAAGCAACTCAAAAATGAATTATTTGCCCATGAAGCTGCGGAAGACCGTTATTTTTATATTCCCTTGATGATGACCGATTCGGGCCTGAATATTACCCGCCATGCCTTGGCGGAACATCATGAAATGGATGAAATGATCGAGGAATTAACTGCAACTGAATTGAGTAATCCAGGCTGGATTGCCATTGCTAAAAAACTTTCCGAAAAAGTGCATCATCACTTAAAAGAAGAGGAACATGGTTTCTTCCAGCAGGCCGGTAAAATTCTGGGTGAAGAGCAGAAGACCGCTTTAGCAGTGCAGTACAAGAATGAATACCAGCGTTATAAAGAAATGAAAAAAGATATGCTGGTACAAAACTAAACATCGAAAAGATGACATTTGATTAGCTACTTTTCCATAACTTATAACTCAAATTAGATGTTTGAGTTAATCGTTATGCATGTTTAGCTTAAGAAGATGATTGTACAGCCTCATTTCTTAAAAATTTAAATGCTTTTGTGTAGGCAATCTCCATACTTTGGAAAGACCCAAAGTAGGCAAAAGTCTTTTGTTACCCATACACGACGTCCTGTCGTGATGGGTAACATGTGGCATCCTTGCCACACTCGCGTATCAAAAATCTCTTTATTGCAACTAGGGCATCTGATCATCTTTTTATCTGGAGATATGAGATTTTTATCCATTCATCTATTTTTTTTAGTTATATCAAATGGATAAAGTGAAGAGATTAATGATGAGATATATTTAGTTGTTCAAATTCCAATAAGCCTTTTAGGTATTCTTTTCTCCCGATCCTTGACGGGCGGCACGTACAGTCACGCCGACTGATGCCAGCATGATACAGATCAGTGCCACGGTCTGAAGAAGCGTAATTTTTTCGCCTAATAGTACAAAACCGGCCAGTGCAGCCAAAGCCGGAGACAGGCTGGACAGGGTACCATAGCTGGTTTTATTCAAATGCTGAAGTGCCTTTAAATCCAGAGCATAAGGAATGGCTGTTGCCAGTACAGCAATGCTAATTGCCTTGCCCCAATGTTGCGTATCAATCAATGCGGGCGTGTTGTTGTAGAGACCGATAGGTAGCAGACACAAAGCCGACATACTGATGGCAATGGTCAGCGCATGCATGCCGATATTCTGCTGAACTACGCGTTGCCCGAAGAAAATATACAGTGCCCAACATAAACCCGCACCTAAAGCACAGGCGGCGCCCAGAAGGTCGAAATTACTACTATTGGCCTGTCCCCATGGCACCATTAACGCAATGCCTAAAATGGCCATCAATACCCAAATATAATCACTACGATGTTTGATCGAGAGCAGGGCCAGACCTAAAGGACCAATAAACTCCAGACCGACTGCAATTCCCTGCGGTAATCTTCCTAGAGACAAATAGAATAAAATATTCATGACCCCTAAAGCGGCGCTATAGCAGAGTAAATCCCGCCATTTCAAAAAAGGCAAACGCTGAATGATTTTCCAGGAACGAAACATCACGCCGACAATGATCGCTGCAAAACAGAGTCTTAAAATGGTCACTGTGATAGGGTCAAGGACCAGAAAAAGTTGCTTGGCGAAGGATGCACTGATCTGGTACGACATCATGGATAAAACCATGTACAACACAGCAAGGAGTTGGGCGTTTGGCATGGGAGTTACTTACACCAGAAAGGTGTAATCAGGACATGGAAGAAAGCGGGATTATAGCAAAACGGTTAATTTTTAATGAGTAGGGGTGGAAATAATTTTAAATTTAAAGTTACTTTTAAAAAGAGAAAATTTTGATCTTAGAAGAGTATTAGACTGAATTTATCGACTTTGAGTAGGCTTTTCCAGCTAATATTTTTTTAAATTCAAAGTGAGTAGTATTTCTTATAACGAATTTTAAATTTAAAAGTGCTCAACTGTATTTTTTCTTCTTTGACTGGTCACCGTACAACCCACTGAAGCACTGATAATCGTGGCCAATGCCAGCCATTGTGTCCACAACAAGGTTTCACCTAGAAAGACCAGCCCCGAGAGTGCGGCAATGGCGGGTTCCAGACTCATCAAAGTGCCGAAACTGAGTGCGCTTAAATTACGCAGTGCGATCATTTCCAGAGTGAAAGGCAGGGCACTGGCCAACACAGCCAAAGCCACAAAATACAACAAACTCATCGGTTCAAAAGTATGTGCCGGCATGCCTGCCAAGAGCGCAATCGGCATCAGCACCAGCATGCCGACAAACATGCCCAAGCATACAGTATGATTGCCAGAAACGCCTGAAGGTCTTTGGCCGGCAACGATATATAAGGCCCAGCAAGCACCGGCACCCAAGGCGAATGCAATCCCGATCGGGTCAAGCGGCTGGGCAGCCTGATCAAAAGGAAATAGCAGAACCAAGCCCAGAATCGCCAGTCCGACCCAGACAAAGTCGAATTTTTGCCGTGCATAAAACAGGGCAACACTTAAGGGGCCAATGAATTCAAAAGAGACGGCAATTCCCAGCGGTAGGCGATCAATCGATAGGTAAAACAAGAGGTTCATGCCGGCCAGAGCAAGGCCATAACTGATAATGGCCGGCCATTTGATTTGTCTGAAATGAATTTGCCAAATTTTAAAAATTAGTGCCAAAATCACAGCGCCCAAAAGCAGACGCATTGCGGAAACAGTCAGGATCGGAAACTGACCGAACAGATATTTGGCAAAGGAACCACTACTTTGCATACTGATCATGGCGATCAACAGAATTAGTGGCGCTTGCACAATAGGTGCAATTTTAAAATTCAGCATGACTAAATAGGTTTCGATTGCTCGAATAGCGGAAGAGCAGCATAAGCTGAAAAAGGTTTAAAAATACAAACCTTAAAAACAAAAAACCACAGCCCGAGAGCTGTGGTTTTTCTACAATATTGAATTAGAACAATACGCGTGCGCGGATTGTACCTTCAACATTCGAAAGCATATCGAGTGCTTCATGAGATGCAGCAGCATCGACATCCATCACCAGGTAACCGACATCGCCTTTAGTCATCAGTGACTGGCCAGAGATGTTGATGCCTTGTTCAGCAAACAGGTTGTTGATTTTAGACAACACGCCCGGAATATTTTGGTGGATGTGCAGTAAACGGTGTTTGCCTTCAGTCAACGGCAATGCGATTTCTGGGAAGTTCACCGCAGAAAGCGTCATACCCTTGTCAGAATAAGCCACGAATTTCTCAGCTACTTCCAGACCGATGTTCGCTTGCGCTTCCATCGTAGAACCGCCTACGTGTGGAGTCAGAATTACGTTTGGCAGGTTACGCAGTGGAGAAACAAATTCTTCACCGTTTGCTTTAGGCTCTTTCGGGAATACGTCAACCGCAGCACCAGCAATGTGACCAGACTTGATCGCATCTGCCAGATCTTCAATTACGACACATGTACCACGTGCCGCATTCAGGAAGATTGAACCTTCTTTCATTTGCGCAAACTGTTCTTTGCCAAAGAAATTACGGGTAGATGGCAGATCCGGAACGTGTAGAGTAACCACGTCTGCATTGGCAAGTAATTCGCCCATAGAGCCGACTTGACGTGCATTACCTAAAGGTAATTTAGTCACTGTATCGAAATAGATTACTTTCATACCCAGACTTTCAGCCAGTACAGAAAGTTGTGAACCGATCGAACCGTAACCTACGATACCTAAAGTTTTACCACGTGTTTCGAATGAACCGACAGCCGATTTATTCCAGCCACCTGCATGTGTATCTGTTGATTTTTCAGGTACACGGCGCAGAAGAAGAATAGTTTCTGCCAATACCAGTTCAGCAACTGAACGTGTATTTGAATATGGTGCATTAAATACCGGAATACCGCGACGCATTGCAGCATCAAGATTGACCTGATTGGTACCGATACAGAAGCAGCCTACTGCAATCAGTTTGTTCGCGGCTTCAAATACCTCTTCAGTCAATTGAGTACGGGAACGAATACCGACAAAGTGTGCATCTTTAATCGCTTCTTTCAGTGCTTCACCCTCAAGCGCTGTTTTGCGATAGTCAATGTTGGTATATCCAGCTGCATTCAATGTATCGATTGCGTTCTGGTGAACGCCTTCTAGTAATAGAAAACGGATTTTATCTTTAGGTAGAGAAAGATGTTGGCTCATTACGGCTCCGCTACAAAGGCCAAATTTAGTCGCGGTATGATAGCACAGGAATGGGGCGGTTATACATTTCCTTAATGACGCTCACATCAGCTATTCTGGCAAGATATATTGATAATAATGATCATGGTGTTTGATTTAAATCTGCATTTTCAAAGGTATATTATCAAAATTGTCATTTTTCGCGGGAAACACCAAAAAATAGCTTATAATATTGCGCCATGGTTATTAAAGCAGCGTGATCCGGTGCTTTAATAACCATGTTTCGCCTGATTTGTATCCATGTTTTTATGCATAAAAAATGTGCAAATGAACCAGCGAAGTCTCTCTTGTTTAAATCATGCTAGGTCTGCAAACGATGAATGCTCCAGTCGCTTTAACCCCTGAGTTATTGACCCAATTGACTGCAATTGTGGGTGAAAACCGTATTAAAACCGATACGGACAGCCTCCAGAATTGGGGTCGCGATCATACGAAGCACTTTGATCCAAACCCGTCAGTCGTCGTTTTTCCGTCGTCAACTGAGCAAGTTCAAGACATCGTAAAACTGGCGAACCAATTTAATGTTGCAGTGACTCCATCGGGTGGTCGTACCGGTCTTTCTGCAGGTGCAGTCGCAGCCAATGGCGAGATCGTGGTCAGCATGGACAAGATGAACCAGATTCTGGAGTTTTTCCCGGCAGATCGTATGGTGCGCGTACAGGCAGGTGTGGTGACTGAACAGTTACAGAACTATGCTGAAGAGCAGGGCATGTATTACCCAGTTGACTTTGCTTCGGCAGGTTCATCGCAAATTGGCGGTAACATCGGCACCAATGCTGGCGGCATCAAAGTGATTAAATACGGCATGACCCGTAACTGGGTACTTGGCCTGACCGTTGTGACGGGTAAGGGCGATGTATTGCGTCTGAACAAAGGTATGATCAAGAATGCAACCGGTTATGCGCTACAACATTTATTTATTGGTGGTGAAGGCACGCTGGGTCTGGTGACGGAAGCGGAAATCAAGCTTGAACGTCAACCGCAAGACCTGCAAGTGATGGTACTGGGTGTACCTGACTTTGATGCGATCATGCCGTTATTGCATGCCTTCCAGGCGAAAATTGACCTGACTGCATTTGAGTTCTTTGGTGAACTGGCGATGCAGAAAGTCTTGGCCCATGGTCACGTGCAACGTCCATTTGAAACTGAATGCCCATTCTATGTATTGCTTGAGTTTGAAGCGCCGTTTGAGCCGATTATGGACAAGGCGATGGAAATCTTCGAGCATTGCATGGAACAAGGTTGGGTACTGGACGGCGTAATGAGCCAAAGCCTGGATCAGGTAGAAAGTTTATGGCGTTTACGTGAAGATATTTCTGAATCTATCGCGCCATTTATTCCATACAAAAATGACATTTCCGTTCTGATCACGCACGTTCCTGCATTCATTAAAGAAATTGATGCGATTGTATCGACGAATTACCCAGACTTTGAAATCTGCTGGTTCGGTCATATCGGTGACGGTAACTTGCACTTAAATATCTTAAAACCTGCTGATTTGTCTAAAGATGAATTCTTTGCCAAATGTCAGGTGGTGAACAAGTATGTCTTTGATACCGTGAAAAAATATGACGGTTCAATTTCTGCGGAACATGGTGTGGGCATGACCAAGAAGCCATATCTTGAATATTCGCGTTCGGCGGAAGAAATTGAATATATGAAAGCTCTGAAAAAAGTGTTTGATCCAAATGGCATCATGAATCCGGGTAAACTTTTCGATCTTTAATCGGTCGGAATTG
This sequence comes from Acinetobacter sp. CIP A162, assembly GCF_000367905.1. Lineage (GTDB taxonomy): Bacteria > Pseudomonadota > Gammaproteobacteria > Pseudomonadales > Moraxellaceae > Acinetobacter > Acinetobacter lwoffii. Next base: position 259,270 of record NZ_KB849157.1, read on the forward strand.
AAAAAAGCGCATCGAAAGGTGTAATGCCAGTCAGTTAAGCAAAAAAAGTTAAAATGCTGTAAAAAGAGCGTATGTAAATACGCTCTTTTTTTATGAATTTATCTCAGAATCTAGATTTAACATTAAAACAAACCCTACCTTCACTTTCACAATTCAGTGAATTGATTGATTTAAACTGGATTGAAGATTGCTTAGACCAAACAGGTAAAGCATCAATTCGAAAAAGAAAACTGCCTGCTGAACATGTTGTTTGGCTGGTAATCGGACTTGCTCTATTTCGAAATCAACCGATTTGGTATGTGGTTCAACAATTGCAACTTGTTTTCGGTACGGCAGAATACTGTGTACCGAGTGCATCCGTACAAGCAAGACAACGCTTAGGCTTAGAACCCATGAGTGCTTTATTTTCGACATTAAGTCAGGCATGGTTTAAAGACTCACAACAACAATATAGCAACTTTCACGGTCTATGCGTTTGTGCTGTAGATGGTGTGGTTTGGTCTATGCCTCATACAGAAGAAAACTTTAAGCACTTTGGTTCATCCAAAGGCAAAACAGCAGCTGCACCTTACCCACAAGTTAGAGCGACTTGCCTGGTGAATACCAATACCCATGAAATGATTGATGCCCAAATGGGTAGTATGGATCAAGGTGAATTAACCTTAGCCAGTCAATTAAAAGCACCAGTTCGCAGTATTACCCTATTTGATCGTGCTTACTTCTCTGCTGATTTTTTAGTGAGCTGGCAATCTCAGGCAGAAGAGAGTCATTGGTTGATGCGAGCAAAGGACAACCTGCGTTATGAAGTGATTCATCATAATGCGGCCCATGACTTTCAGATCAAAATGCCTGTTTCAGCAAGAGCAAAAAAGATAAATCCGTCATTGGGTGACTATTGGGAAGCACGTTTAATTGAAGTTGAATATGCAGGAAAAATAAGACGTTACATTACATCATTAACAGATTCTAAAGTTTATCCATTCAAAGACCTTGCAATGCTTTATATCCAGCGTTGGGAAATAGAAATGTGTTATCGGGAAATTAAAAGTGATTTACAGGATGCAAGGATTTTAAGAAGCAAACAACCTGATTTGGTCTATCAAGAATTGTGGGGGGTATTTATTGCATATAATATCTTAAGAAGACAGATGAGGTTTATCGCTGAACATGCAAAGGTGAGTCCTTTAAGGATCAGTTTCCATATTGCATCTATGAGTATTATCAATATCTTAAGGCACACACCTTTAGAATCAGCAGGAAACCTACCCAAACATTTAGCGCAATTATTTGAACAATCTAAAATATTTGTATTACCTGAAAAAAGGCAAAGGCAATGTCCGCGAGTAGTGAAAATTAAAGCACAAAAATATCCAAGAAAATGCCAGTCAATTTCTTAACTGACTGGCATTACATCGAAAGGTGCGCTTTTTTATTGCTGTGTAAAGACAGTTACAGAGTCTAAATGGTTTTGTACTAAGAAGCTCGGCATGATAGGTTGGAATAAGAATGACGATAAAGGGTTAAATAATATGTTCCGGATATTGGCAGTCGCAACTCTCGCTTTTGGTATATTGGGTTCAGGCTGTGCAACTGCTCAACAGGTCATTGCAAAGGTACAGTCATCTTCGGATACGCCTTTGGAACAGGTTTTACAATTAAGACCGGACTTGCGTAAGGAACTGGCAACAGTTGAGTTGCGCCAGTTCTTTGACAAGGTAGAGTCGCCCACGATTGGACAGGTCAAAGTCACTGAAACTGGGTTAATGGATGATTCGGTACGTTCAGTACAGACCATTTATTATTTTAAACGGGAAGATAACAGCTGGATGCTGGAAAATACCGAGAAGTTGTATCGTTGTGCACGAGGTTCAAATACCAAGACTTTCCAGAAAGCAGTCTGTCCATAATAGTGTTTGATCTTTAGACAGATTTTGGTTAAAAGCGTATCTAGAGGATGCGCTTTTTTATTTGGAAGATTATCTCTACGATCAGTTATATTTATTCAGAGCGTTTGAATATCTCATCTGCTAAAATTATTTCTTTCTATTTTAGATAAAGCTCATTCTGTTTCATCTGGCAGACTGACAATAAAAACTCCCATGCAAAACATCCAAACCCAAAAACTGACCCGTGCCACACTCATGTTCCCGCTGGCACTGGTCCTGTTTGAATTCTCAGTCTATATCTGTAATGACCTGATTCAACCCGCCATGCTGGCGATTACCCGTGATTTTGGCGTGAGTAGTTCATGGGCACCATCCTCCATGTCCTTTTTCCTGTTGGGCGGGGCATTTGTCGCAGCGATCCTGGGGCCATTGTCCGATCGTCTCGGGCGTAAAACGGTATTGCTTGGCGGTGTAGCATTTTTCACGATTAGCTGTCTGGCTATTTTATTAACACCCAATATCGAAAGTTTCCTATTCCTGCGCTTTTTACAGGGCTTTGGCCTGTCCTTCATTACCGCCGTAGGTTATGCCGCCATTCAGGAAAGCTTTGAAGAACGTGATGCCATCAAAGTCATGGCACTGATGGCCAATGTGTCTTTGCTGGCACCCTTGCTAGGACCAGTGCTGGGTGCCTTTATGATTGATCATATCTCTTGGCATTGGGGTTTTATCGGCATTGCATTTCTGTCATTTCTGAGCTGGTTCGGCCTAAAAGCCAAAATGCCAAATCTGAACGTCAGTATTCCCAGACAGCCGGTCAGCTATATTCTGGATGACTTTAAACAGGTTGTAAAAAATAAGCGCTTTGTGATTATGACTGTAGCCTTGCCTTTGGTGAGTCTGCCCTTGATGTTATGGATTGCCCTGTCACCCGTGATTCTGGTCGAGCAATTTGGATTCAGTAGCGTGCAATATGGTCTGGCGCAGTTTCCGGTCTTGGGCGGCCTGATTGCAGGTAATCTGATTCTGCTAAAAATTATCGATAAAATACCGCTGGGCAAAACCGTATTATTGGGTCTGCCACTGATGTTGCTGGGTACCGGTTTATTGATGATGGGCTTATTGATTCCAGAATATTTTATTCATTGTCTGATTATCGGCACCACTTGTATCAGTCTGGGTGAGGGTGTGAGTTTTTCGGTGCTGTATCGTTTTGCATTAATGTCTTCTGAAGTGTCCAAAGGCACGGTGGCTGCGACGGTTTCTATTATCCTGATGCTCAGCTTTTTTGTGGTGATTGAAGCAGTAAGGATGGCGTATGAAGCCTACGATATCTGGGCCTACTGTGCTGCCTCTTTGATTCTGATTGCACTCTGGTTTACTTTGCCGCGCATGCAGCTCAAACAGTTAATGCTGGAAAGACAGGAGCGTGGGGAGTTTTGATTCCTTATCGAGGGAACTTATAAATTATTGAAATCATATGTTCAGTATTGAATTTCCCTCTCCTTTTAGGAGAGGGCTAGGGTGAGGTTAAGTATTTAATAAGTTCCCTCTCTCTAACTCTCTCCCAAAGGGAGAGAAAATTTTCTTTTGACTGATCTAATTATATTAGGATTCTACAATTAAGCTTCAGCGGGCTGTTCCAGCTTCTTCAATTTCATATCAAACAGGAATGGACCGAAAGGCAGAATCGAAGCGATTAAACCCATCACAAACATGCTGAGAGACCATTTCTGTTTTTCACATACTGCGAATAACACCACCAGAAACAGCACAAACAGTACCCCATGACCCATACCGACATATTTGACCAGAATCGGATTATCCATCATATATTTCACTGGCATCGCGATAAATAACAGCAGCAGGAATGAAATCCCTTCAAGCAAACCGACCAGACGCAAAGTTTTGATGTTCATAATACATATTGATTTAACCGAATTGGTTTTGAGTGTACCGAATATCACCTGAATATTGAATCTTAATAATAAAAATATATTCAATATTTTTAATAAGTTATAACCAAGTAAGGCAGTTGGTTATTTAATCTCGGCACCTAGTAATTCATGACGTAATTTTAGTAATTCCGCTAAGGTTTCCAGCAATAAACTGATCTGTTTCAGCACCAAAAGCAGATGTGCTGACTGGTTTTCCTGGGTACTTAAGCGTTGAATTTCTGCCAGTTTATGATCGATGTCGTAGGTAGCTAAAGACTGTTGTTGCAGCAATACCCCAGTTAAGGTTTGCTGACACCAGCGCATTAAAACCAGAATTTGTGCATCAGTAACCTGCTCACGGTGACTCCCCAATGCTGCAATATAGCTGAGCTGGCTATGGCTATAAACCAGATAGCGAAAGGCACTTTTGACTAGTTGCGGATCTGGATTCGGTTCGGTACTCAGGCTTGAAATCATGCTGGATAAATCAATCTGTGCATTGTGGGCCAGACGCCGTGCAGTCCTGTAAGCAATACTGTTATCTTTACCGTTTTGATATTGCTCGACCACTGCAGCAAAATAGTCCAGTGTAGCAAGCGATGATTTTTTAATATTGCTGGAAATATTGCGAAAATTCCAGTCAGGCCAGATCCAGCTTACTGCCATCCAGGCAATCAGACAGCCCAACAGGGTATCAATAATACGTGGCAAAATGATCGCATAACCGGCACCTTTCAGGTTAAAAATCAGGAGTACCATCAAGGTCGCCATGAGGGTGGCCATGGCATATTTTTTGGAACGTAGATAGAAGAAACCGACACCAAAAATTACTGTCAGGAGTAACTGACCTTCGACACTTGGCACAAAATACAGAATGGGAACACCTAGCATGACCCCCAATAATGTTCCCAGAGTCCGCAATTTGAGCCGGCTTTTGGTGGCAAAATAACTGATCTGACAGACAAACAGGCTGGTCAGTAAAATCCAGTAGCCATTTTTCGCAAAAGGTAATAATGAAATGGCATAGCCAACTAAAAACACAATCGCAATCCGCACCGCATGCCGAAAGAGTGCCGATTGTGGACTTAAGTGCGGTTTGAGTTTCAGCCAGAGATCTGTGCTATCGCGAATATCATCATCAAACAGACTCAGGTCATCAAAATGCTGCTGATAGCGTGGCTTATACAGCGCCTGTTGATCATGCAGGTGTTGTAACTGCTCATGTACACTGAGCAGATTGGCCAGAATAAGCTGTAAATTTTTAACTTCAATATTTTGTGGGTGTTGAGCAATCCAGTCCTGCATCGACTCCTGTAAATGTTTTAATGCCAGTTCATCATCTGTAGACAGATAAAATTTCTCATTGCGCAGTACACATTCTGCCAAATGCTGACAGGCAAGGGCTTGCAGACGGATATTTTTCTGAATCCGGAAAATCAGGTCAGTGCGGCTAAAATGCTGTTCGATCTGTTCATAATGCAGATAATTCGCGGTGGCCTGTTCATGAATATCCTGCATCAAAAAATACAGATTCAGCCAGTAAATGGTATTACGATTGGCACGCGAAGCTTTGAGTCGGGTCAATAGCGAATCTTTGCTACGGTTAAAACTCTGAATGACTAAAGTATTTTTAAGTGACAACTCATAGAGCAGGGTTTCAACATTTGGATGCTGGTCTGGATCAAACAGTTTGGCTTTACTCAGCAGTAAATCCGACATGTGCTGCAAGCTTTGTGCGAGATTTTCCTGAACCTGCAAAGTAGGACGCAGCAGAAAAAATAGAATAGACGTCAGGCCGTACCATAGCGCCCCAATGACAAAATAAAGCGGCTGTTCATACCAGTGCTGATATTCGCCCAGGCCGAACATGGTATAGATTGACAGTAAAATGGTGCCAAATGAAATCATGGCATAACGTTGGCCTAAGGCACCCATTAGAATAAACAGCGCACTCGACAGGGATAGCCACAGTGCAAACCAGAATTTATGTGGAGCAAGAAATTCCAGAATGCTGCTGACACTAAAAAACAGAATGATGACCAGTAACAGGTTGCGCAAACGCAGGCTTAGCCGGTCATCAAAATCAGTCAGTGCCGTGGCAATTGCCCCTAAAGTTACTGGAACGATCAAGAAGTCATAACCCAGAAATTTCAGACCGAAAGTGGTACCTAAAAACACCAGCAGGATCTGCAGGCAATAAGTCATCAGCGCACTGGACTGAAAGGGCAGCAGGACAGGTTTTATAATTTTAACAAGAGTAACAGTCGCAGGTTGGGCAGCATTCACAAGGACAGGATCCGGGAAGTAAAAATGCAAAGTTCTGAATGCAATTTAGACGCCAAAATAAAAGAAAAATCCATAAAAAAACGAGCATAGTGCCCGTTTTTTCTATTCAGTCATTGGCATGAGGGTATTTAGATCACACCACAGGCAATACGTTCACCGCCGCCACCCAATGGTAATGGGTTGTCGGAATAATTGTCGCCACCGGCATGGACCATAATCGCACGACCCTGAATATCAGCCAGTTTCAGGCGTGGTGCAAGCAGGGTGACACGTGCAGTTCCATCTGTATTGACTTTCAATGCGGGTAAATCACCTAAGTGACCGGTTGCTGGCGTACCGTGATGCGGTGCCTGATTTGGATTGTAATGGCTACCTGCAGCCAGTGCTGCGCCCATCTTGCCGTCTTTCATGGCAGGCGCGCATGAACCATTTTCATGAATATGGAAACCGCGCTCACCCGAAGGAAGTTGTTTCAGGTTGGTACGAATGACCAGACCGGCTGGGCTGTCACTGAGTAAGACGGTCCCAATCTCTTGGCCCACACCTTGAGCAGTTACAGTATTCACAGTCACTGCTCTGACCACTTCATTTGATGGAGAGGTTGAGGCGCAACCAGTAAAAAGTGCGGCGCTTAACGCGCAAAGTGTCGTAATTTTAAACAATGAAGACATGATTTTGGCATCCTGATCTTTATTCTGTTTTGTGGGTTCATTTAAACAGAGCAAAATCAGAAGCTCTATATAGAATCAGTACTTAAATGTTTTGTTTTGTTTAAGTCGATTCTATTTATGCTTTAAGGGGCTTCGGGCGGTGTGTCCTTGGTTTCTGGATCAATCTCATGTGCCATGGTGGCTTTAGGCATCATTAAAGGTTCATTCAGATTACTTTCATGTAACCATTCACGCCAGATTGCAAGCAATACAGCCAGAATCACCGGGCCAATAAATACCCCGACCAGACCAAAACTGGCAATACCACCCAAGACTCCAAACATGATCAGCAGGAAAGGAATCTGGGTTGCGCCAGAAATCACCAATGGACGAATGACGTTGTCGGCGGTGCTGACAATACAGACACCCCAGACCATGACCCCAATGGCTTCAATGGTTTGTCCTTGTGAAAACAGCCATAGCGCCACCGCACTATAGGCGAGGGGTGGGCCAAAGGGAATCAAGGCAAAAATAAAGGTCACAATGGTTAAAACCATCGGATTCGGCACACCTGCGACAAAATAGCTCAAGCCTGCCAATAAGGACTGTGCAATCGCAGTCAAACCAACCCCATAGACCACGGCACGTGTAGTTGCAGAGATGGTAGAAAAATAATGATGTACACGTGGACCAACCACCATTTCAAAGGCTTTACGCACTTGATTTAAAATGGTCTGACCATCACGGTAAAAGAAAAACAGCGAAAGCACCGCAAAACATAATTTAAAGATATTTTTGCTGACTTCATTCAACACCACTTTGCCGTAATTCAGATGACCTTGAATCCAGGTCGATACCGACAGTGCAATACTTTGCGGATCCGTATTGATTTCATTTAAGGTTCGGGTAATTTCCTTGCCGACAATTGGAAGCCCACGAATAAAATCAGGGACATTCAGGTGACCGGAAAAAACCTGCCGCTGCAATTCAAAATACAGGTTACGACCTTCGTGCTGCAGCATGAAAATGGCGAAAATAAACGGCAGACCAAAGACCAGAATCACGGCCAAGATCATTACGGTTGCGCTCAATGTCGGTCGATTACCGCACAGGCGTAACACCGACTGATACAAGGGCCAAGTCATATAGGCAATAATGGCAGCCCAAACTACAGGAATGATGAAATACTTGAGTATATGAAAACTCAAAAAAATCAGGATAAAGAACAATCCAAATAATAAGACTTTTTGTAATGTAGGCGCGTACTGTTGCACTGAATTTAATGACTCATTTTTTAGGTCGTGTTCAGGCATATTAACTGAAAAAAAAGCGATCGAAAATGATAGCTAGCCAAGTAGCAAGATTATTTTCCCAAAGCTATACCACGATTCAGACGATTGACTCAAAACCACTGACTCGGATCATCAATAATGGCATTTAGTACCGGTTGCCATTGAGTCTGCAGTTCCCGGTAGATTTTCTGAGGTTTATCAAAGACTGACAGGCCTTCCATAGCCAGTCGGCTATAAGGGGCACGTTCCGAAATCCAGGCCACTGGCTGCTGGTCGATCTTGTCAAAAAACTGCTGTATGTCTTGATTGCTGGCGGCATTCGGTTTGGTTCGGTTGGCCAAAAGTAAAATTTCAACCTTGCCCTTACGGATGCGTTTAATGTCCTGCAAATGTTTGAGAAAACGGCGGGTCGAATCGATATCAAAAAAAGAAGGCTGGATCGGGATGATAATCGCATGTGCTTCACTGATCAGCTGTTCGGCATGATCGTCGGTCAAGGCACCCGGTGCATCAATAATCAGGTATTCGATCTGCTTCGGCGCATCACCAATAGATTTGCTATTGCGCCAGTCCAGACTTTGGATCTGTGCTGCCTGTGCCGGACGATGCTTAAGCCATTGCAATGTTGATTTCTGGTTGTCGGCATCGGCCAATGCCACCTTATAACCCTTTTGTGCGAGTGCTGACGCCAAACTAATAGCTGTCATGGTTTTACCACAACCGCCTTTCTGATTCGCAACTAAAATTGTTTTCATGACTCAAGGTGATTTTATTCTGTTCCGGCCTAGCATATCATTCTTTTTAAGTATGCAAATGGCCGAAGTCCTCAACTTCAGTCGAATGCGATGCTATAAAAATCAGGCAAATTAGGAAGATTGAATGTCCATATGGATGGCCATGCTGATTGGCGCATGTATCGGGGTGGTATTGACCACTATTATTTTAAGTCAGACGCGTAATGGACGGATCAAGGCCGAATATGAGCAGTATATTGCCGAACTGGAACTGGAGCATCAGCAGTCCCTCATTGCCGCGCAAAAACGCAGCGTGAACACCAGCCGTGCAGTTCTCAAAGGCAAAATGGCGGAACAGCTCGCACCGATCATGCCAGAATTTCAATATTTGCCGAGTGATGCCAAGTTTCTGGGCGATCCAGTCGATTATGTGGTCTTTGATGGCTATACCGATTTTCGTGATGGCGAAGGCGACGCTGAAGATATTGAAGTGGTTTTGATTGACATTAAAAGTGGCGGAGCACGCCTGACCAAAGGCCAGCAAGCCATTGCCCGAGCGGTTCAGGAAGGGCGGGTACGTTTTGAAACCATTCGGATTGATTTTCAGGATTGACCAAAATCCAGTGAAGAATAAAAATTATGCAAAAATTACTAATCACTGCGCTGCTGTTTATGCTTGGACTCTGGGTCTGGAATGAGTTTTTTCGTGCCATTCCGCATCTGCAAGAAAAAGGCGTACTCAAAAACTTTCAGGTAAAACCAGTCAAGCGCATTTCAGCGACTTATATTATGCATGATCACCGCTTTGTGAAACCTGATCGTCGGGTGCTGCATCAGGCCAGCCCTGTGGTGGGGCATTTTAATGATCTGGCCTATCTGAGTAATATTGATGTGCTGTTGCTGACTCAACCGCTGCCCGCCATGCAGGCAAAACTGGAGTTTGATGAAGCAAAGCGCTGCTATCAGATTGAAGGACAAATTAGCAAAGCGGAGCATGACTTCGTCAATACGCATGTGCAGCATTTTAGTCTGATTGCTGCCACTGAAAAAATTGCCGATCAGATTCGCCGGCTAAAATCGGGACAGAAAATCACGCTCACTGGTGATCTGGTAACAGTTCATTCAGGTACGACTGGACAAGAGTTCCGGGTTGGGACAGGCTCTGAATATCGTGCTCATTGTCAGTTGTTGCGAGTAACCCACGTCCAGCAGCACTAAATACAAAATAGTAGTGAATTCGCTCTATGGTTTACGAACCCGTGCTAACAACATGCGTTGGCCAATCTTCGGAATACCTTCGGCATCAATGTAATTCAAGGTTTCTATTTCAAAACCGGTTTCCAGTAAGGCGGTTTCAATATCCCGATTCAGATGACAGCCATCTGCGACTTTCTTTTGAATGGGAGTGAGTAAATGTTGCAGACGCTGAATATTTAAATTTTGTCGATTCAGAACATGTTCGACCACATGTAAAGTCCCACCCGGTTGTAGCACACGGTAAATTTCCTGCATGCTCTGTTCCAGCTCTGCAATACTACAAAGCGTCCAGGTAGACACAATATTTTCCAAATTATTTTCAGCAAAAGGCAAAGTTTCTGCGCTGGCCTGAATATGCTCGACCTGAAACCCTGCCTGTTGAATTCGCGCTTCTGCCAGTTTGAAGATCGCCGGATTTGGTTCTAGTGCATAGACCTTATCAACCGATTGATAAAAAGGCAGATTCAGGCCGGTACCAAAACCAATTTCCAGCACTTCCCCGGAAATGTCCAAAAGTAGTTCACGACGCAAGTCCATCAGGGATGGTGTTTGCATCACCTGATTCAGCAGATGCGGAAAGATATGTTGTTGATAAAGTTTATACAGCATTTGAGTTATTTTAATATGATGGAAATACGTTCTAGCTTAACTGAAAAATAAAATGACGGGCATATCTCGAGCTGACTAAATACGTGCAGTTTGTTACCAAGTTCAACTGTTTATTCATTAAAAAATCCGTAAGATCAAGGAAGATATCCTTAAAACGTTTGATCAACTTGATTAGGATTAGATTAAAAATTATGTTCAAATACTTTAAAAATTATGCTTTGCTGGCCAGCCTGTTGCTGCCTATTTCGGGCTATAGCTCGGTCGACCACAATATTGCCAAAGGTTTGCCTCCCGTCGTTAAAGGCCAGTCAATTTCGGTCTTACAGCCTTTTAAAGGTGATTTTCGTATTCTGGGTTCCAAGGTTTATAGTTCTGACCCGCAAGCCAAATTCTCTCCAATTGATTATGCCGTCAGCTGGGGGCTGTTTGCTGAACCTGAAATTGCCCGACATATCACGGTCAATCAATTTGATCGTTATCTGAACTGGAAAATGGATCGGGTGCCAGTGCCGGTAGAACAAGCCAAGCAGATGGTGTCCAATATGCACATCATTCCTGCCAATCCTGAAATTGCCAAGGCAATTAAAAAAGTGAAACGTGGTGATCTGGTGCGTATGCAAGGGGAACTGGTTGAAGTGCGTGATAAAGATCTGGTCTGGACATCGTCTTTAACTCCGACCGATACGGGTGATGGTGCTTGTGAGGTTTTCCGCGTCAGTTCTATTAAGTGGATTGAAAAAGTCGGTAAGAGCTAAAACAGACTTCATGCACGCTTCTAAGTTGTATAAAAAACCGCTCCTTTGAGCGGTTTTTTTATCTGCTTAGGACTTACTTCGCAGTTAAAGCCTGACCTTCAAAGGCAATTCCATCCCAGCCATTGAGCATAAACTGGCGGATATTCTGATGATCAGTCGCCTCTGGCGTCGCCAGTACACAAGTATAATGTTCAGCAAACAGGCTTAACGTTTGTGCCTGATCCAGACCATTCAATTGTGCAAAAGAAAAGACTTTGGCGCTGCCCTGATTTTCTGTAGCCGCATTATTCTGCTGGCCATTTTTAAATGCAGTCGGTGTATGCGTATAACGGGATTCGATATAAGCAATCACATCTGCAAATTTTGCTTCGCCTGCCGCCAACTGGGCCAATAAATCCTGCGCCATGCTGTTTTTCCTGTGTCATTCATGAAAATTCGATGCGATAAATATAGCAATTTTCTTGCGAAGTTCCATGGTATTTCATTGATTTTCAGTTCAAGATAACAGTGAAATTTATCCATGCTCAATACGAAACTTTGGATAAAATAAACTTGATCAATAAATAGAACAGGAAAAAATATGGGCTGGCTTTGGGTGGCAATGGGTGGGGCAATCGGTGCCAGTCTGCGTTATGCAGCAGGACTTTGGCTGTTTAAACCACAAATGCAATTTCCCTGGCCCACCTGGTGGATCAATATTTTAGGCTGTTTATGTGCCGGGATTTTTTTTGCCTGTAGCCAAAAATATCCAGCACTCCAACAAGAAGCTCGTCTGTTTTTAATGGTGGGGATTCTCGGTGGCTTTACCACATTTTCCAGTTTCGGTCTGGAAAGCTTTTTGTTATTCAAGCAAGGTGCTATGGGCCTAGCGCTGTTATATGCATTATCCAGCTTAATTGTCGGCATTATTGTTCTGGCGCTGGGCTTTTATTTAACTTCACTCCTGTTGGCACAGAGTTAAAATCAGCGCATAAAAAAGTCAGGAAATTGGAGGTCATTTCCTGACATAAACCACGATTTAAATCTTAAGATAATCGAAGGTTTTCGATTTTAACCACGTTTAAAGCGGCCAAAACGTTTGTTAAAGCTTGCCACACGTCCTTCATTGCTGGTCTGACGCTGCTCACCTGTATAGAAAGGATGTGATGCACTCGAAATATCTAATGTCACGTAAGGATAAGTTTTACCTTGATATTCTTTGGTTTGATTCGAGTTCATTGTGCTGCCAATCACGAAATAGGCATCGGCATTGGTATCATGGAATAACACTTCACGATACTCGGGATGGATATCTGAACGCATATCTAACTTCCTCATGATTCTTGATTAAATGTTATAATGTAACATTTGATATTTCAAGTAATCTAGGGTTACAGCGTGTAAGCCTATCGTCTCAACTTAGCTTCGACTCGGTACCAGTTCTTCAAATACATCACTTAAATCATCATGTACTTTGAGATGAATCAGGTTCCAGTATTGTCCTGAAATTGTCCGGTTCACCATCAAGGTATCAGGAGAGGGCTTAAATACATCCCAATATTTCAACGAAGGTTTCAGTAGCTCCATCCCATCATGATGCGCTGAGTTTTCGGCGAAATCATAGTGAGTGACCAGAGGACGCATGAGTACTTCCAGCCATTGTTCATATAATTCTTTCGGGAATTTTCCAGTTTCAGTCAAGGAATGCAGCGCATCCAGCTGTTGCTCGATCACGGGAATATTCTTCTCGCGTGCAGCATGGATCAGTTCTCTGAAATGTCCAATCACTTCAGTCGACAGTGTTTTAACGCCACCATAATCATAAACAATCACAGAGCCATCTTCACGGAAAGCAAAGTTGCCCGGATGTGGATCACAGTGAAAGCGTTTCAGATAAAAAATTTCCTGGCCAATGGCACGAAACAGACGACGTCCCAAAGCATTTCGGGTTTCGAGTGGCCAGGTGCTGGCAGTTTCGATACTTTCACCAAGTTCCTGGCTTAAGGTCAAAATATGCCGGGATGAGTACTCATGAAACACTTTCGGAATCACAATTTTATTGTCCAGAGATTCATGGAAGGCACGAGCGATTTCCAGATTCTGCGCTTCGATTTCATAGTTCAGCTCATTGTCCAGACTGTGCTGAATTTCTTTAAATAATTGATCTTGAAGTTTACGATCAATCTTTAATACGCCCATCATACGCAGTGCCAGACGCACCTGTTTCAGGTCGCTTTCGCAGGCTTCATCCACACCAGGATATTGCACCTTGACCACAACTTGCTGGCCATCCGGCAGGCTGGCTTTATGCACCTGACCAATCGAGGCCGCGGCAAATGGCTGCTCATCAAACTGCTGGAAAAGCTGCTGCAGAGGTTTACCCAATTCTTTTTCCACTTGTGCCTTAATTTCTTTAAACGGCATCGGTGGCGCCTGACGCTGTAACTTAGCAATGGCTTTGGCGACTTCGGGCGGGAAAACATCTTTATATTGCGAGGCAATCTGGCCAACTTTCATGACTGCGCCTTTCATTTCCCCCAAGGTATCCGCAATCTGCACACCAATATCCTGAAATAATTTACTGCGCGCAGTATTTTTCTGCTCGTCATCGGCAGTTAAATTTTTAATGGAATTGGAGAGGGTTTTACCTGCAATACTTGCGGTCATTCCGGCAAGTTTCATAAAGCGACGACCGGGTGTGCTAGCCGTTTTTGCCATGCGAGATTCCTTGAAACCAACTATGAATGGATGTATTTGATCATAGGTGACAAAGTTTCAATTGCCTAGATTTAATTGTAGAGGTTGTGTTGTGATTTCCTTCAGCTTCTCCATGTTTAATGCATCATCTTTGATTTGATAAAAGATTTATCTTTATCTCCTTGGCTAAACTAAAAAATATGCCGGAATCCATCATCGTTTTAGATAAGGCTGAGTATTAATTCTGAATGTTGTTTTATGGCTAAAAGCTTAGAATAAACAGAGTGTAGTAATGAAGAAAATTCAATGAAAGTCTATCGATATTTTACCGGTAAGGATGATGTACATTTTTGTGCGCGGGTGACCCGTGCCTTAAATGAAGGTTATGAGTTATATGGTTCACCCACCATGACTTTTAATGGTACGGATGTGATTGTGGGGCAGGTAGTGATTAAAGATGTGGCGGATGAATCGAAACTTCCAGAAAGATTGAAGGATGCTTTAGAAGCTGATTCTTAATTTCTACATTAAAATAAGAATTATAAGTGTCATAGCCTCATCTTTTTATTTTTATGCTGTCGCGTAGGCAGTTCTTACTTTTGTCATGGCAAAAGTAAAAAACCGTTTCGTTGATCTGATGATACTTCCCTGTATTACAGCTCAACGGTGACATCCATGCCACCTACTCAATATTTAAGATTGCTTGAAAGTCACTAAGTTTTTACACCTTTAAGCTTAAACGTCTGTTATTGCCATAGAGTCGTGCCAGCAATAAAACACAGGCAACACTTAGACCTACAATCAGGCCAACCCAAACACCAGCTGCACCCATCTCTGTAAAGCGGGACAGATATACCCCGACCGGGAAGGCGATGACCCAGTAAGCCAGCATGGTAATCCACATCGGCCCCTTGGTATCCTGCATGCCGCGCAGACAACCTGCTGCACTGATCTGCCAGGCATCCATCAGTTGATAGGCAATGGCAAACAGAATCAGATAGACCGCAATTTGGGTCACGATCATATCTGAGGTGTAGAGTGCCACGATTTCATTGCGGAAAACCCAAAGCAGAATCATGGTCAGGATCGCCAGAATAGTGGCAGTAATCAGGCCGAGATATTGTACTTTACGCATGGCTTGCCAGTTCTGTTCACCATAGTAGGTGCCGACCCGAATGGTCAGGGCAATTGCCAGTGACATGGGAATCATGAACAGTTGTGAAGTGACAGAAATAGCAATCTGATGGGCAGCGACAATGGTCTCTCCCAAAGGACTCAGCACAATTGCCGCTGTACTGAAAATACTGACCTCAAAGAAGATCGCCAATCCAATCGGAAAACCCAGTTGCAGAATACGCTTCACCCATTCCGGGTTGATTTTTTCCCAGTGAGTAAAAGGCTGGGTACGTTGATAGGCTCTGTTTTTAAAGATATACAATGCCAGAGTCATGAGCATTAACCACTGCAAAATCGCTGTGGCAAACCCACAGCCTGCACTGCCTAGGGCCGGAACAGGGCCAATACCATACATAAAGATATAGTTCAGCGGAACCAGCAAAACCAGGGCCAATAAACTAATGACGGTAACCGGACGCGGATTTCCAATCGCTTCTGAGTAGCCGCGTAAGGCTGCATACATGGTTACCGCAGGCATACCAAAACCAATGGCATGCAGAAATAAACTGGCTTTAGGCTGTAAGCTTTCCGGTACACCCAAGAGTGGCAAAGTGGCGGGCAGGAGTTGCAAAATCAGGCCGGCAATTACTCCAAGGATCAAGGCGACCCAAAGTGATTGACGTGCAATGGTGGCAATTTTTTCAGGTGTGCGTGCGCCGTTAGCTTCGGCAACCAAAGGCGTCGTGGCAATCATAATGCCACTAAACAGCAGCATCACCGGAATCCAGAGTCCTACTCCGACGGCAATCGCGGCAAGATCGGTAGCAGACAGGTGACCGGCCATAATGGTATCAATCAGGCCCAGACCAGCCTGAGAAAATTGGGTCACCAGAATAGGCAGCATCAGATGAAAAAGTTTTTTTAATTCAAAACCAAAGGTTGTGACTGGTGAAACATTCGACACAAAAATTACTCATCGTGATCATGTGCTTAAATAGAAGGTTTAGCGTTGTAAAGTGAGAAGCACACCAATAAAAATTACCACGCCGCCTAAAAGACGTTGCCAATTAATCGGCATTTTTTCATTACCCAATAATCCCAGATGATCGACCAGCATCGACATCATCATCTGACCAAAAATAATGAGACTGCTAAGAACCAGAAAGCCAAGTTTGGGCGCTGCATAAATGCTCATACTAATCGCATATACACCCACGATTCCCCCGAGCCATAAATACCAGGGAACACTCATCAGTTCCTGTAAACCGGGTTTGGGATTGGACTGAAAAAGTACGATTACGGCGAGCACTATTGTACCAATCAAAAAGGAAAAAAATGCAGCTTGAATAGGAGAATATAAATATTCTTTTAGTTGTGTGTTAATTGCGGTCTGGAGTGTCAATAAAACACCGATTGCAAAAACTAAAGGAAGTAAAATAATAAGTTGAGAAGATATTTTCATAATTTTAACTGACTAATTCTATTTAAATTTTTAGGTATATCACACGATCAAATTTAATTTTAGCAGTGTTGCCGCCGAGTCATGTTAAAATTCCGCTATATCTTGTAATCGTTTTTGAGTAGTTCTTTGGCTGAATTGAATCCTGCTGCTGTCCCTTTGTCCTTATATATTCATATGCCTTGGTGTGTGCGCAAATGTCCTTATTGTGACTTCAATTCGCATGCGGTTCCGGATGGTCAGCTATCACTGGAATTGGAACAGGAATATTTACGAGCACTGGTGGAAGACTTTAAAACTCAGGTCGATTTTGCCCAAGGCCGGCAGATTCACAGTGTCTTTATTGGTGGGGGGACGCCGTCACTGATTTCTGCCCCAGGCTATCAATGGTTATTTGATCAGCTCAAAGCCGTTATTCCCTTTGCCGAAGGCTGTGAGATTACGCTGGAAGCCAATCCCGGTACGGTCGAACATGATCCGTTTGCCGGTTATTTGCAGGCCGGAATTAACCGTCTGTCGATTGGGGTGCAGAGTTTTAATACCGCTCATCTCAAGCGTTTGGGACGGATTCACAGCAATGAAGATGCGATTTCTGCGATTGGGCTGGCACGTGAAGCCGGTTTTCAGCGGATTAATGTTGACTTGATGCATGGTTTGCCTGAACAGACCTTGGATCAGGCTTTACATGATTTAAAACTGGCGGTAGAACAGGGCGCTACGCATATTTCCTGGTATCAGCTGACGATTGAACCAAATACGGTATTTTTCCGGACTCAACCGATGTTGCCTGTCGATGAAATATTGGAAGATATTCAGGAGCAGGGTGAGCTCTACTTAAAAGCTCAGGGTTTTATCAACTATGAAGTTTCGGCTTGGCGTAAAGAATTGCCTTCAGCGCATAATCTGAATTACTGGCAGTTTGGTGATTATCTGGCAATTGGTGCCGGAGCACATGGCAAAGTCACTCAACCGGATGGCGTGTATCGGTTCCAGAAAACTCGTTTACCTAAGGACTACTTAGCCAAAATACCTGCCGAACATGTGCAGTTTAAGCGCATTGAAGATGCCGACTTGCCTTTTGAATTTATGATGAATGCGTTACGTTTAAATCAGGGCGTGGAAGCCAAACTCTATGCCGAACGTACCGGTTTGAATCTGGATACTTTACATGAGTTACTCAGCTCTTTACGTGACAGAAAATTAATGGTCGATGATCAAGACCGGCTTTCATGTACCGAGCAAGGGCATATCTTTTTAAATTCGGTATTAGAAGAATTTCTTTAATTGATTTTAATTCGCTGCTCATTTTTGGAAAAACTCTCGTAAATCTATATGAGGGTTTTTTTATTGTGCAGATTTCCCTAGGTCAGGAATTTTTTATAGCCTAGAGGTTATCTGTTTTCAGATCTTCGATGTAATCTTTGAAAAGAAAACAGCAAACTTTAAAAATCTCAGGCACAAAAAAAGCACTCTTAGAGTGCTTTTTTTCAATATCTTGCTTCTAAATTATAGAGCAACGATATTTACAGCTGTAGGGCCTTTTTGACCTTGAGCTACGCTGAAAGAAACCTTTTGGCCTTCAACTAAAGTTTTGAAACCTGAACCAGTGATTTCGCTGAAGTGAGCAAAAACGTCTGGACCTGATTCTTGTTGAATGAAACCGAAACCTTTAGTTTCGTTGAACCATTTTACTGTACCGTTAACTGTATTAGACATAATATAACCTATTGAATCGTATGAATTTATAGCCAAAATTTCAGATGACTAACTGTAACTTTGAAAAATAAAAAGGATGGAGCTTTTTGATCTGTAATACGAAGGTTTATGACTAAAACTGCGATACTTAAAAGAAGACTAACCAAAACAAGAATTTTTCTAGTTGGGATTATCATACCGCTTATTTTGAGATATACAAGCGTTTTATTTGGCTAATTTATTAGGATGTTGAAAAATATAAAATTAAATTTGTATATTTTCTATCCAAAAGGGTTTTTAAAGTTAAACAAGAGCATCTGTGTCAATAAAAAGAGCGCCGAAGCGCTCTTTTCAAGTCAGTTTACAGCTTAGTAATCGAAGCTAAAGTGTTCTGGCGCGAGTGCCGTCATGGTTTTAGATGGATTCACCATTGCTTCAGCATGACCTTGGGTGCGTGGCAGGATACGTTCGAAATAAAAATCAGCGGTTTTGATTTTCGCTTTATAGAACTCTGGTACTTCAGCACCTTCGCCAGATGCCAGTTTGGCTGAAGCGACTGCGGCTTGTTGTGCCCAGAAGTACGCCATCATCACATAACCGGAGAACATCAGGAAATCGACTGATGCAGAAGAAACGATGTCGCGGTCCTTACGTGCAGCCAGCATGATACGCACAGTTAGTGCATTCCACTGTGCACAGAGCTTGGTTAAATCCCAGGCAAAGCGGCGCATATATTTATTACGTGCATGCTGACCGCAGAATTTCAGGATTTCAGCAGTGTAATCACGAATAACTTTACCTTTTGATGTCAACAGCACTTTACGGCCAATCAGATCCAGTGCCTGAACACCTGTTGTGCCTTCATACAGGGTAGAGATACGTGAGTCACGTACGATCTGTTCCATGCCCCATTCTTTGATATAGCCATGTCCACCGAAGACTTGCATACCGTGATTTGATGCCTCATAACCCATTTCGGTCAGGAAGCCTTTCAGGATTGGAGTATAGAACCCAAGATGGTCATCATGCTGTTCAAATGCTGTAGTATCGCCACGCAGCAAAGCATCATTCATGTTGTCGGCAATTTTTGCTGCATGATAAATCATGGCACGGCCACCTTCAGCAATGGCTTTTTGCGTCAATAGCATACGGCGGACATCAGCATGGTGAATGATCGCATCCGCTACTTTTTCCGGATCTTTTTTGCCAGACAGGGCGCGCATTGACATACGCTCTTTGGCATACGGTAAAGCACCCTGGAATGACAATTCAGCATGACAAATACCCTGAATCGCAGTACCAATACGCGCCGTGTTCATAAAGGTGAACATAGCGTGCAAGCCTTTATTCGGTTCGCCAATCAGGTAGCCAGTCGCATTGTCAAAATTCAGTACAGCCGTTGCTGAAGCGCGAATCCCCATTTTGTGTTCAATCGAACCGCAGTTCACTGGATTACGCTCGCCGATCCCGCCATCTGCAGCAGCAATAAATTTCGGTACGATAAACAAAGAAATCCCTTTGGTACCTTGCGGCGCATCTGGAAGGCGTGCCAGTACGATATGTACGATATTTTCAGTCAGGTCGTGCTCACCTGCGGAAATAAAGATTTTGGTGCCTGAAATGGCATAGCTGCCATCTTCTTTCGGCTCTGCTTTGGTCTTAACTTGACCCAAGTCAGTACCACATTGCGGCTCAGTCAGACACATGGTGCCCGCCCAAGTTCCTGCAACTAAGTGAGGCAGATACGTGTTTTTCTGCTCATCGGTACCATATTGCATGATAGTGTTGATACAACCCACACTTAAACCCGGATACATCTGGAATGACCAGTTTGCAGTCCCCATCATTTCCGATTTGATCAGGTTTAAAGACATTGGCAGGTTTTGGCCACCAAATTCTTCAGGATAAGACAGACCTTGCCAGCCACCTTGTACGAACTGGTCGTAAGCTTCTTTAAAGCCTTTCGGTGTTTTTACTTCGCCATTTTCAAAATGACAGCCTTCTTCATCACCGCTTTGATTCAACGGCGACAGTACATTTTCACAGAAATCTGCAGCGCCTTCTAAGATCATATCTACCGTGTCGGCATCGGCATATTCACCATTCGACAAATTCTGGTAGTGCGCAGGGTAGTCAAGCACTTCATTCATAAGGAAGCGAATGTCGTGTAAAGGGGCTTTATATGCTGGCATGCGTTTAATCCTGATTGAAATTAGTTTTGGATTATCTGTATCGATTCTTTGATTATTCACATTCGGGATAAAAAAACATTGATGAATTCAGTGAATAAAAATGTCAGAAAAGCGAATCGATTTTTAAGGCTAATGAATGAAATCATCGAATTTCATCATTAGGTGTTTACATTACAGGAAGATTAAAAACTTGTTATATCAATGGAATTTAATGAGTTAAAAGGTGATTTGTCCAGTATATTTTTGTATGAATTGTGCTCGGATTCAGGTGGCAAAATAACTCATTTTAAAATGTCATTAAAACCAATCCATGGTTTTTCAGCTTATAAAAAGTAGTAGGAGGGAAGTAAAGGGTTGCAGTTGCAACCCGAACTGAACTCATTAGAGAGATAGGGGTTTTAAAGAAACTCTTTTAAATCCGGTTTGATACCATTCCAGATGTAAAAAGATTCAATTGCTTGACCGACCAGCATGCCAAAACCTTCAGATGTCGGTACACCGCGTGCCTTGGCTTGATCCAGAAAGGAAGAAGATTTGCCATAGGCCATTTCATAGGCCCGTTTAAACTGTAGCGTTTCCGGTAAAACCAGGGCATCACCGCTGAGACTGGCAGAAGTGGCATTAATCATCAAATCAAATTCACCGGCTAAAGTGTCTAGTGAAATCGCCTGTAATTCGACTTGCGGTACGGCATTCTGAAGATCAGCGACCAGTTGTTCCGCCCGTGCCAAGGTACGATTGGCGATCACGATTTTTTTCGCACCTGCCTGGGCTAGGGGATAGATTACACCACGCGTGGCACCGCCTGCACCAATAATTAAAATATCTGTATTTTCCAGTGGCCAATCTAGTGCTCGAATTGCTTCAACCAGTCCCTGACCATCGGTATTGTCGCCATGCAGCACACCATTTTCCATCCATAGCGTATTCACGGCTTTGGCAATTTTGGCCCGTTCACTCAGCACCTGACAGTGGGCAAAAGCCTGTTCTTTAAAGGGTACGGTGACATTCATACCACTACCGCCATTGCTAAAGAATTCCTGAATGTTGGCTACGAAGCCATCCAGTGGCGCCAGACGCTTGGTGTAACTCAGGTCGACACCAGTTTTAGCAGCAAAGGCGTGATGCAATTCTGGAGAACGTGATTGTTCAATCGGGTTACCAATCACGGAAAATTGTTTGCTCATTTCACAATGTCCATGTGCGGAAATGGCCATCAATATACGTGAAAAAGCGCAGAGACTAAAGCCTGCGCGATTTTAAATTGCTGTTAAGTGATCCGGGTTTTAGGAACTGCAAATATCCATAATATGTTCCGCAAACATCAGCGCCATACTGAGAACAACCCCAAACCCAGTCAGGATACTCACCAGAATAGCGGCGCCATCCAGAATCAGGTTGTGACTCAAAATTGCGGTACTCATCGCGCTGATGGCGAGAGCCAGAAAAAGCCAAAAGGCCAACACAGGTAGATTTAATTGAAGATTATGCATTGTTATTCTCACTAGACATCAAATGGAATATGATCGATGTAGCGATAGGGTGCCGCGATCAAATCAGGTATTTCTATGCAGCAGTATAGAGGATATATCTATTAAAACAGCCCTCTATTTGAGGGCCGTTTGTATCATTTCATTGCGTTGGATTTTAATTCTGTTAACCAGTTATGTGGTTTCAGGTAGTAATCTGTTAAACGTTTTTCCGGTGAGCCCTCATCCCATTCAGGGCGATATGACCATCCGGTAAGCGGGGGCAGGCTGACCAGAATCGATTCAATCCGGCCACCAGTCTGCAAGCCAAACAGGGTGCCGCGGTCATAAACCAGATTGTATTCCACATAACGGCCGCGACGGTATAACTGAAACTCGCGTTGTGCTTCGGTATAAGGCTTATCCTGATTGCGCTGGAAAATCGGCAGAATGGCTTCTAGATATCCATTGCCTACAGCCTGCATATACTGGAAACAGGTTTCAAAATCCCATTGATTCAGGTCGTCAAAAAACAAGCCGCCAACGCCACGCTGTTCATCACGATGTTTCAGATAAAAATAATCATCACACCATTGTTTATGTTCAGGATAAACCTCTTCGCCGAATGGCGCACATAGATCATGCGCCGTTTGATGCCAAGACAGTACATCTTCATCATTCGGATAAAACGGGGTCAGGTCAAAACCGCCACCAAACCACCAAATCGGATCCTGGCCTTCTTTTTCTGCGACAAATAAACGCACGTTGGCATGTGAGGTGGGCACATTTGGATTTTTCGGATGAATCACCAGTGATACCCCCATCGCTTGCGCTTTGGCACCGGCAATATTGGGATGGCGTTCGGTCGCAGAAGCAGGTAGCTTGGAAATGTTGATGTGGGAGAACATTACCCCACCTTTTTCAATCACCGTACCATTTTGCAAAACACGTGAACGGCCGCCACCACCTTCCGGACGCTCCCAGTCATCGATGATAAATTCAGCCGTACCGCCGCCAGCACGTTCCTGCTGTTCTAGTGCTGCACAAATCCGTGCCTGTAAGTCGAGGAGAAATTCACGAACACGTTGAATATCCGTAGATGTAGGATGCTGCATCAGAGCCCTCGTAGGGAAATAAAAAACTAACGACATCAAAGCATAAAATCAGTCAAAGATTAAGGTCTAATTTGGTGATGCAATTCATCAGCCCAGACATTACATTCCACTATTCATAAGCAGAATGCATCATTAAATCCGACTAAATGGCTAGGTTGAATTCTTTTTTCAAGCTCAGCACAATAACTCACAAGCGCTCATTGGCTTGAGCATTTCTCGACGGTAATAGGTGAGTCTCATGTCGGTACAGGTCAATTCCCTGATTCAAAAATACAATGTTCCCGGGCCACGCTATACCAGTTATCCCACTGTTCCGTATTGGGAAGAGCAGAATTTCTCGCTGGAACAATGGAAGCAAACGCTAAAAAAGTCTTTTGATGAATCCAATCAAAGCGAAGGCATTAGCTTGTATATCCACCTGCCATTTTGCGAAAGCCTGTGTACCTTCTGCGGGTGTCATAAGCGCGTGACCAAACGCCATGAAGTCGAACAACCTTATATTCAGGCACTGCTGAAAGAATGGGATCTATATTGCGAGTTATTACAAGAAAAGCCCATCATTAAAGAGATTCATTTTGGTGGAGGAACGCCGACCTTTTTTTCAATGGCACATCTGGCTCAACTAATTCAAGGCATTCTGGCCAAAGCAGATGTAGCGCCTGTACATGAATTCAGTTTTGAAGGCCATCCTAATAATACCATGCGTGAGCATTTGCAAGGTTTATATGACCTTGGCTTTCGTCGAGTCAGTTATGGGGTACAGGATTATAATGAAACCGTGCAAAAGGCGATTCACCGGATTCAGCCTTATGAAAATGTTAAACAGGTAACCGAATGGGCGCGAGAAATTGGCTATGAATCGATTTCCCATGATCTGGTCTTTGGTCTGCCATTTCAGAGTCTGGAAGATGTTTTAAATACTATTGAACAAACCAATTCGCTCTTGCCGGACCGTCTGGCTTTATATAGCTATGCACATGTGCCCTGGATTAAAGGCAATGGTCAGCGCGGTTTTAAAGATGCCGATGTGCCCAAAGATGCAATCAAACGGGAATGCTATGAAGAAGGTAAAAAGAAGTTACTCGCGCATGGTTATCATGAAATTGGCATGGATCACTTTGCTTTAGAAAAAGATGCGATGTACCAGTCCTTTCAAGCTGGAACATTGCACCGCAATTTTATGGGATATACCGCCTCTAAAACCCAAGTGATGATTGGACTCGGGATTTCTTCGATCAGCGATAGCTGGTACAGCTTTGCGCAGAATGTGAAAACAATTGAAGAATATTATGAATGCCTGGCGCGGGATGAAATTCCGGTATTTAGAGGACATATATTAAATCATGAAGATCTGATCATTCGGCAACATATTCTAAATTTGATGTGCAGCTTTAGTACCTCATGGGAAAATTCCGAGATACTTTTTCCTGAAATTGATGAGGTTTTGGCACAGCTTGAGGAAATGGCGCAGGATGGCTTGATTCAATTTTCAGACTCGTCAGTCACGATTCTAGAGAAAGGGAAACCATTTGTACGCAATATTTGTATGGCTTTTGATTTACGTTTAAAGCGACGGATGCCAGAGAACCGGATTTTTTCCATGACGATTTAATCTTCCCCTAACCCCATTTTTAAGAAAAAGAGGGAAAGCCTCCCTGAGCAAGACTTAAGTATGGCTTTAAGTCGAAGCGCAAGAAAGGGAGGTTTGGAGGGATTAAGTTAAAATAAGGTGGGACGGGGGTTAAAAATATTAAAAATCATCCTTTTTATAAAGATGTGCCATGCGTTCGTGCTTGGTCTTAAGATATTGTTCATTAAAAGGGTTTAAACCCACAGTCAAAGGCACACGATCGATCACATTAATCCCCTGGGCTTTTAAAGCTTCAATTTTAGAAGGATTATTGGTCACGAGACGTACTGCTTTCACCTGTAAATGATCCAGCATGATGCTACACATATCATACTGACGTGCATCTGCTGGCAGGTTCAGCATTAAATTGGCATCTACGGTGTCATGTCCCTGATCTTGCAGGGCATAAGCGCGAATTTTATTGGTCAGGCCAATGCCACGACCTTCCTGACGCAAATACAGAATGACTCCGCGGCCTAATTCATTGATCAGTTTTAAAGTCGCTTGCAATTGCGGGCCACAGTCGCATTTGAGTGAAGCAAAGGCATCACCAGTTAAACATTCAGAATGCACACGCACCACTACAGGCTCATCTGATACTTCTTCAAGTCCTTTGGAAAGTGCGACATGTTCTTCGCCAGTCTTAGGGTCTTGAAATACAGTAATTTTAAATTCACCGTGAGCGGTAGGTAATCTTGACGTTGCGACAAATTCGATTGGCACAGCTGAACCCGTTAAATCCTGAAATTGGCTAAAGTATAGCGTAATGATTGAACATTGGTAGAATTGCAAAGTCGAAATTCTGCAATAGATTTTCTTTTTTGTAGAAAGCGAACGATAATAGTTGATAAATAGTAAGATTATTCAGGATAATCGTAGGCTGCAATTTTTTCACCCCGACGAGATCATTGTTTAATATTGCATCGCTAGAAGCGTAGCTGAATTGAAGCTGCTACAATTCAGCTATATGATCGGGTACTCCCCATTGACCTAGCTTTAGATTTGCCAGGCTTTAGAAGGCTTTGCCATAATATGCTGTATACAGAAATCCCAACTCAACGCCCTGTAACACCGTTGCTTGATGCGATCAATCATCCTGAGCAACTGCGTGCACTCGAGCAAAGCCAGCTAGAACAAGTGGCGGATGAGTTACGTCAATTCATTTTGTATGCTGCCGGGCAAAGTGGCGGACATTTTGGTGCCAATCTCGGTGTGATTGAACTCACCGTGGCTTTACATTATTGCTTTAATACACCGCATGACCGCCTGATCTGGGATGTAGGTCATCAGGCCTATCCGCATAAAGTGTTGACTGGTCGTCGTGAACAGCTCACCACGATTCGTGCCAAAGATGGTCTGGCTGCGTTTCCGGCTCGTGAAGAATCTGAATTTGATACCTTTGGGGTAGGGCATTCTTCGACGGCGATTTCTGCTGGCCTAGGTATGGCGCTGGCACGTCGTTATCAGAACAAGCCGTGTGAAGTGGTATCGATTATTGGCGATGGCGCCATGACGGCAGGTATGGCTTTTGAAGCTTTGAATGATGCCGTGGCACACAGTGCTGATCTGATGGTGGTGCTGAACGACAATGATATGTCGATTTCTTGCAGTACCGGTGGTTTTGCCAAACATCTGGCTGCCATTTGGGAGCGCGGTGAGTTCGTTAATGTTACCGAGCAGGGTGAGGCATATGTACAGCCACATCCAGAATGGTTGTATAACTCGCGTTTGCACAGTGCAGCAACCGATGCTGCAGATAACTTATTCCAAGCCATCGGCTTTGACTATTTTGGCCCGTACGATGGTCATGATGTCAAACAGCTGGTGCATGTCTTTAATGCGCTGAAAAAGCGTAAAGGCCCACGCCTGATTCATGTCTATACTAAAAAAGGCAAGGGCTTTGCTCCGGCAGAATCGGATCAAATCAAGTATCACGCGATTAGCAAACTCAATGCCGTTGCTGCCAGCAATACTGCGCCGAAATATTCGGATGTATTTGGGCAATGGCTTTGCGATGAAGCGGCACAAGACACACGCTTACTCGCGATTACTCCCGCCATGTGCGAAGGTTCAGGCATGGTCAAATTTGCCAAAGAATATC
Organism: Acinetobacter sp. CIP A162; assembly: GCF_000367905.1. Lineage (GTDB taxonomy): Bacteria > Pseudomonadota > Gammaproteobacteria > Pseudomonadales > Moraxellaceae > Acinetobacter > Acinetobacter lwoffii. Next base: position 286,129 of record NZ_KB849157.1, read on the forward strand.
CGGAACGTTTCTTTGATGTGGCGATTGCCGAACAGCATGCAGTTACCTTGGCTGCTGGTATGGCCTGTGAAGGCTTAAAGCCGGTCGTGGCGATTTATTCGACGTTCTTGCAACGCGGTTATGACCAGCTGGTACACGATGTAGCCTTGCAGAATCTAGATGTTACCTTTGGTATTGATCGTGCCGGTCTGGTCGGTGAAGATGGTCCGACCCATGCCGGTGCATATGACTATGCCTATATGCGGACTATCCCGAATATCGTGATCATGGCGCCAAAAGACGAAAATGAATGCCGTCAAATGCTGCATACTGCGTATTTATATCCAGGTCCTGCAGCCGTACGTTATCCACGTGGCAATGGACTAGGCGTCGAGATTCAGAAAAAGATGGTTGAGATTCCGATCGGTCAGGCGGAAATCGTGGCCAGCTTTAATGGGCAGTATGATGAATATATTTCTGTGCTGGCATTTGGTAGCCGGGTACAGGCTGCAGTCGACGCTGCTGACGCATTTGCCGTGAAACATGAGATTGGCGTGCGTGTGGTTAACATGCGTTTTGTCAAGCCACTCGATACTCAAATGCTCGATGATCTGGCCTTAAGTACCAGTCTGTTTGTGACGGTTGAAGAACATGCCATCATGGGCGGAGCAGGCAGTGCGGTGAATGAATATCTGGCAGAAGCGCAGATTGTAAAACCGATGCTGCATCTGGGTCTGGATGATACATTTATGGCGCAAGCGACTCATGCACAGATGTTGCAACAAGCGGGTTTGGATGCGCAAGGCATTGAAAAATCGATCAATCAAGCTTGGTCCAGCTTAGGACAAAGCGTTTTGTCATAATATCTTAAAAATTTTAGACACATTTTTCCCAAAAAAGCCCTGATATTTGCTAAGATATTGGGGCTTTTATGCATTATTCTTTATCAGTGTCTTCAAATTTGTAGTGGGTGTTCAATGGAACCTATGGTGGTGATGGCTGCGCGTGCGGCTCAGTTAGTTGGTCAAGAGCTTTTAAAAGCGCATCAGAATCGTCATAAACTCGATCTACAAGTCGAAGAAAAAGGAATTGATGGTCCGGTAACGCGTGTAGATCGTTATCTGGAACAGTTGACCATCGATACCCTACGTAAAAGCTATAAAAATCACAGTTTCCTTGGTGAAGAGTTTGGCTATCAGGAAGGTAAAGGTCATGACGCCGATTGGTGTTGGGTGATCGATCCGCTAGATGGTACTTTAAACTTCATTAACGGTTTCCCGCATTTCTGTATCTCTATCGCAGTTCAGCACAAAGGCATTACTCAACACGGGGTGATTTATGACCCGGTGAAAGATGAGCTATTCTCTGCCAGTCGTGGTCGTGGTGCCATGATGAACCAGCGCCGTATTCGTGTGAATGTTAAAGACAGCCTGGAAAATACCTTTATGGCTGTTGGTCACGCTTATCGTGCCAAACGTGATGGCGAAGTTGTGTCTTATGCCAAGAATCATTTCCAGTCTTTGTTAAATGTTACTGAAGCCGGTGCGCAATATCGCCGTTCAGGTTCTGCAGCATTGGATTTGGCTTATGTGGCTGCCGGTCGTTTCGACGCTTATTTTGAACTTGGTTTGAAACCTTGGGATATTGCAGCGGGTGAATTGATCGTGAAAGAAGCAGGCGGTACTGTAGTTGATGCACGTGGTGGTAGCGACTCTATGGAAAATGGTCAAGTTTTGGCTTGTTCAATGAAAATGCTTAAGCCTTTAATGCAAGCAGTTGTTCCTGCTTGGGGTGAAGCAGCAAAATAATCGGGTTTAGATGAAGCAGATTTAATATTCTAAAAGGCATCCTTCGGGATGCCTTTTTTATATACTTCTCTTCTTTTAATCGGGTAATGTCTAGGTTTTTTACACTGACTAGATATCGGAAATGTCCGGTAAATTGCAGAAAATTGACTTTTTAGACCAATAACTAAACTTTTATACTTCTTTAAGTGTAAGAAAAATATACATTATTTATGAATAAAGAAAATTAGTTTTAAAACTTAATGACATTGTGGAATATTCTGCTATAATTTCTGCACGCACTTAATTTTCCGTTCTTTACCTGAACACTATCTTCTAATCATTGTATGCGCGTTCTGTCCATAGAGAGGACATATCCTTCGCGCCCCAATCGCTTAAGCGATTCCTTCAGGTTTGCGGCCGTAATCATATACGTGCGTTATATCCACATCGTCGTTATTCGGATCGCTGCTGAATCCTAACTTTTTCAGCTCTATTTGCTGTGCCGCTTTTTGCCGATGTCCATATTGTAATTTATTTAATGGAGCACCCACTTCAGGGTGAACACTCTCTATGAGCAAAACTTTTGCTGATTTTTCCCTCGACGAATCTCTAACTCAGGCTCTCGACGCTTTAGGCTTTACCACTCCTACTCCTGTACAAGAACAAGCGATTCCTGCTGCGCTTGAAGGCAAAGACCTTCTTGTGTCAAGCCAAACAGGTTCTGGTAAAACTGCTGCGTTCTTGCTGCCTACGTTAAATGCGTTGGCAAACCAAGATACATTAGTACCGTTTAAAGACCGTATGAAAGCGGTTACTCAACCGAATATTTTGGTGATTTCACCGACGCGTGAATTGGCACAACAGGTATGTCAAGACGCAATCGCATTTGTACGTCACATGAAAGGTGTTCGTATTGCTGCAATCATGGGCGGTATGCCTTTCGGTAAGCAAATTCAACAGTTAAAAGGTGCGCAAGTTGTTGTTGCAACTCCAGGCCGTTTACTTGACCTGGTGAATCGTCGTCAAATCAAACTTGACAAAGTTGACGCGTTGATCGTCGATGAAGCTGACCGTATGCTTGACCTAGGTTTCTCTGAAGACTTAGAAGCAATTGGTGAGTTGGCTGCAAACCGCAAACAAACTCTTATGTTCTCTGCGACTTTTGCACCACGTATCATTACACTTGCAGAACGCATGATGAATGATCCAATGCGTATTTCGATCGAAACTGGTCACTCTACAAATACTGATATTACTCAGACTTTGCATTGGACTGACGGTTTCGAGCACAAGAAAAAACTTCTTACTCACTGGTTGAACGAAGAAGACGTTGATCAAGCAGTTGTATTTGCGTCAACTCAAGAAGACACAGATATGTTGGCTGAAGAACTTGCTGAAGCAGGTCTATCAGTTGTAGCACTTCACGGTGCTATGCCACAAACTGTTCGTAACCGTCGTTTACGTAGCATCCGTGAAGGTCGTGCGAAGATTTTGGTTGCAACTGACGTTGCAGCGCGTGGTCTTGACGTACCAACAATTTCACACGTCATCAACTTCGGTCTTCCAATGAAGAACGAAGACTATGTACACCGTATTGGTCGTACAGGTCGTGCGGGTCGTACTGGTAAAGCAATTACTTTGGCGACTTACCGTGAACGCGGTAAAATCCGTGCTTTGGAAGACTTCCTTGATGCGCGTCTAAACGTATCTGAAATTGAAGGTCTTGAGCCATCTCCACCTCCTGCACGTGGTAGCCGTGATGGCGCTGGTCGCGGTCGTGGCCGTGATGGCGGTCGTCGTGATGGCGGTCGTGGTGGTTTCGGTGGCGGTCGTCGTTTTGAAGGCGAAAGCAACTTCAAACGTCGTGAAGGCGGTGATGATCGTCCACGTCGTAGCTTCGATGACAAACCTCGTGGCGAACGTCCAGCATTTGGCGAAGATCGTCCACGTCGTGACTTTGGTGATCGTCCAGCTCCACGTCGTGAAGGCGGTTTCGGTGATCGTCCACAACGTTCGTTTGATGACCGTCCAAAGCGTGACTTCGGTGATCGTCCAGCTCCACGTCGTGAAGGTGGTTTTGGTGACCGTCCTCGTTCTAATGATGACAACCGTGGCAACCGTGTAGATTATAAACCAGCTCGTGAAGGCGGTTATGGTGATCGTCCAAAACGTGATTTTGGTGATCGTTCAGCTCCACGTCGTGAAGGCGGTTTCGGTGATCGTCCAGCGCGTTCATTCGGTGATGACCGTCCAAAGCGTGATTTCGGTGATCGTCCAGTACGTCGCAACTTTGATGACAAGCCACGTGGTGAACGTTCGTTCGGTGGTGAAGATCGTCCACGTCGTAAATTTAACGACTAATTCAGTCGCTAGATGAAGATAAAAAAACCGGTAGAAATACCGGTTTTTTTATGCATTGAGTTTTTTGCTTTTTAACGTAAAATGTCTACTAAATCATATTTTGTCAGGGTTATGATAACTATTAATATGAAAAGCTTAGCTCTTCGATCTCAATTGATAGAGGTGTATATGCCATATATCGCATTGACTTTGATTTTATGTAATATTATCTATTATTTATACAGTCTTTTTAATTAATCAATGTATTTCACCCAAGCTTAAGTACATATTTTTATTATAAAAAATACGAAATAATCTATTGTTGTCATTTTTTAATGATATTAAACCACCTTTTCAACTGCTAACATTTTGAACTTCGTTCCTTTATAGTATGCATGCTGAAAAAATGCAGGAATAAACTCAGCTATGAAAAATCAAACAGCGCGAGATACTCAATCTCTGATTGAAGTCAAGAATCTGAGCTTCAAGCGGGGTGAGCGCGTGATTTATGACGATGTGAGTTTAAATATTCGTCGTGGGCAGATTACCGCCATTATGGGACCATCTGGTACTGGTAAAACCACCTTATTAAGACTAATTGGTGGGCAGCTGGTTCCTGAGCACGGTCAGGTTTTATTGGACGGCAAAGATATTGCCACGATGTCACGTTCCGAACTTTTTTCAGCACGTGCACGGATGGGTATGTTGTTTCAGAGCGGTGCTTTGTTTACCGATATGAGCGTGTATGAAAATGTCGCATTTCCGATTCGAGCACATACCAAATTGCCGGAACATCTGATTAAGGAAATCGTGGCATTGAAACTGGAATCAGTCGGTTTACGTGGTGCAGAACAGATGATGCCGTCTGAACTATCCGGTGGTATGAACCGACGCGTAGCTTTGGCCCGGGCGATTGCGCTGGATCCTGAGCTGATCATGTACGATGAACCATTTGCCGGACAGGATCCGATTGTGATGGGCGTTTTGACTCGTCTGATCCGTTCATTACGTGAAGCACTGGACTTGACCACGATTATTGTTTCGCATGATGTCGCAGAAACTTTATCGATTGCGGACTACATCTATGTGGTGGCAGAAGGCAAAATTCAGGGCGAGGGCACACCGGCAGAACTAAAAGCGCATCCGTCTGCTTTTGTACAGCAATTTCTGACTGGTTCGGTAGAAGGTCCAGTGGATTATCAGTTTAGTCATCAAGCTTATTTAAGTGATGAGGTTCGTTCATGAATGCAATTGCCGCATTAGGTAGACGCGTTATTGAACGTGTACAGGGGATTGGGGTCGCGACCCTGATGCTGTTGCAGATTTTATTTTCCATGCCGACCTGGCTTGGAGTAAAGCTGTTTGTTTATCAGATGTATCGGGTTGGGGTATTGTCCCTGCTGATTATTGTGGTTTCTGGTCTGTTTATTGGGTCTGTGCTTGGTTTGCAGATGTTTAGCATCTTGTCGACCTTTGGTAGTGAGTCGATGCTAGGAACAGCGGTCGCGCTGACCTTGCTGCGTGAGCTGGCACCTGTGGTCGCCGCTTTGCTGTTTGCAGGACGTGCCGGTTCAGCCTTGACTGCTGAAATTGGCCTGATGAAAGCCACTGAGCAATTGTCCAGTATGGAAATGATCGGTGTGGATCCCTTAAAACGGGTGATTTCGCCGCGTCTTTGGGCAGGGATTTTTAGCTTGCCAATGCTTTCCGTCATCTTTGCTGCAGTTGGCATTATGGGCGGTAAAATGGTCGGGGTGGATTTTCTGGGTGCCGATGAAGGCGCTTATTGGAGCGGCATGGAAAGCAGCGTGCAATTCTATAAAGATGTCTTGAATGGCACCATTATTAAAAGTTTTGTATTCGCATTAATTTGTACCTGGATTGCGGTATACCAAGGCTATGCCTGTGTCCCGACATCGGAAGGTATTGCAACTTCTACAACGCGTACAGTCGTGTATTCTTCACTGTGCGTTTTAGGCTTTGATTTTGTGTTGACTGCGGTCATGTTCGGAGGTGTTTAATGAAATCACGTACTAGTGAGCTGGCCGTTGGTGTTTTTGTTATTTTATTTGGTATTGCCTTATTCTTTTTAGCGATGCGTGTCAGTGGTCTGGTCGGCAGCAATATTTCCGACAGCTATAAAATGACGGCAACTTTTGAAAATGTGAATGGCATCAAGCCACGTGCCAAAGTCGCTTTAAGCGGGGTGAAAGTGGGACAGGTCGATGAGATTACCCTGGATCCTGTAACGCGTCTGGCAACCGTACATATGACTTTAGATGGCTCATTGACCTCGTTTAATGCTGAACAATTAAAGCAAGTTCAGGAGGAAGCTCTGGACGAGTTACGCTACAGCTCGGACTATGAAGCAGCGACACCTGCGCAACAAAAAGACATGGAAAAACAACTGTTAGCTAACATGAAATCCATCACCAATATTGATGAAGATGCTTATATTATGGTAGCGACCAATGGGTTATTGGGTGAAAAATACCTGAAAATTATTCCAGGTGGTGGTCTGAACTATTTGAAACGTGGTGATCAGATTGCCAATACCCAAGGCACCATGGAAATTGAAGATTTAGTGACGAAGTTTATTACTGGTGGTGCCGGTAAATCGTCGGATAGTCAAGAAACTGCCCCAGAACAGGCGACAGTTTCAGAATCGACTGATGCAGAACCTGCATTTGTTGAATAATAGATTGAGGAGATTTCAGTGAAGACTTTAGTAAAACAAGCGCTTGCAGCAAGCATTCTTTCAACAATGGTTGCTGGTACAGTGTTTGCTGCACCGTCTGAAGCGCCACCTGTTTTTATTAAAAAAGTAGCAGATGGTTTGATTGAGCGCCTCAAAGCTGATAATGCAAAATTGCAGAACAATCCAGCACTGGTAAAAGCGATTGTCCGCCAGAATCTGGATCCATACATTGATTCACAGTCTTTCACGCGTATTGTGATGGGGACTTATGCGACGAACCAGTATAGTACTGCTGCACAGCGCGCGCAGTTTGAAAAGAATTTCCGTGAAACGCTGATTGAAAATTATGGTTCTGCATTTTCCAAGTTCAGCAATCAGACCTATAGCGTTCGCCCATACAAGGCCAGCAATAGCAAAAACCCTGTTGTAACCATCGACTTTAATAATAAAGGCGAGAAAATTCCGGTGGCGTTCCAGCTGGTGGACAAAGGTTCACAATGGAAAATCCGCAACATCAACGTATCGGGTATCGATCTAGGTTTGCAATTCCGTAACCAGTTTGCTGCGACAGTCAAACGTAATGGCGGTAACATAGATAAAGCTATTGCTAACTTCAAACCGGATGCAGAAGCTGCAATCGACAAGAAATAATCAGATAGGTGAGCCGTGATTGTATTCAAGGATCAGGAATTGCAGGTTTCAGGCAAGATTGACTATGCCAATGCGCAGGACTATTACTTAGATGGTCTGCGTGTGGTTCAGTCGCAGACCAAGTTTCCGCTTGTGGTTAATCTGGCTGGGCTTGAAAGTGGCAGTACTTTGGCTTTGGCGGTATTGGTGCGCTGGTTGCGCCAGACTCCTCAAGCGCAAGGACTGCAGTTTAAAGCTGTCCCTGCTAAAATGATGAATATCATTCAGGCCTGTCATTTACAGGATGATTTACAGATCATTCAGTAAATAAAAAAAGCACCGAAAGGTGCTTTTTATTTTTATAGAACTGAATGTATGAGGTTCCCTTTCCTGACAGGAGAAGGGAAAATCCCTCCCTTTTGAAAAGGGAGGTTAGGAGGGATTCTAAATCCACTTCTTCCATCTAAAGTAAATCAATGGCCCAATCAAAAAGCCGATTAAAATAATACTGACTATAATAAAGCTCATAGTGCCTTGTGCAAAAGGCAGAACTTCGGTATTCATGCCATAAATACTGGCAATTAGCATCGGCGGCGCAAGCATACTTGGTAAGATCGAGAATCGACGAATCGTATCGTTCTGTTCCGTGTTAATGAATCCGGACGTGGTATCGAGCAGGAAGCGCACTTTCTGGAACAGGAAGGCATCATGTTCAACCAGCGAGCGCACATCTTCACTGAGTTCTCGGATATCCGCATCATAAATATGACTGCCCAAGGCGCGTGGACGAGACAGGAAAGTCAGAACACGACGCAAATCGATCAAACAGAGTTGCGCTTTACCGAGCATATCTTCCAATTGAGCCAGTCGGGTAATCATGTCATCCAGATCAAGAATTTGCTCACGATGGCGGTTATTCAACACTTCAGTTGAATATTTCTCTAAATCTTTATGGACATCTTCCAGAATATCGGCCAGTTCATCCAGTTTGGCTTCGAGCAGACCCAATAGAATCCAGGTCGGATCTTTATAATCGATTTCATAATCATTGCGGCGCGCACGGGCACGGAAGGCACGAAAGGCCACCAGCTTTTCGCCACGCAAGGTAAACAGACGGTCCTTATGCAGAATGAATGCTACGGTTTGTACCGTCGCCAGCATGCTGGATTCATCTTCGTTTTCGTTCTCGACCTGATAGTTTTTATTTTTGGTTAAAAAATAGGTACTGATATGCAAAATACCGTCATCATCACGGTAAAATCGGGCACTAGAGGAAATATCTTCCAGCGATTTTAAGGTCGGCAAGTTTTGCGCATAGGCATCTAGAATCCATTGCTGCTCTTCTTGTGAAGGTGCAATCAGATCAAGCCATACTAAATCTGGATGCAGGTCGAAATCACCGTTAATCGTGATATCTTCTAAGCTACCGCGCTCTGTGGCGTAAAAGGCTTCAAGCATGCTGTCTTTTCTCCCTGGCGCAGTATGTGAATTGGAATGGGTGTATTTTAGACAAGGAATTGAATAAAAACACTGATATTAAGCAGTTATTTTTGGAAAAAACTCGCTTGCAGCGATTTCGTACAATATAGCGTCAATTGGAGAGTGAAATGATGAATTCTATCGCAATTTTTTGTGGTTCAGCACTGGGCTCCGATCCTCTCTATGCCCAGATTGCCGAAAAAGTTGGCCAAACCTTGGCAGCAAGGCATCAGACGCTGGTCTATGGCGGTGGTCGCTCCGGTTTAATGGGCATTGTTGCTGATAGTGCTCTGGCTGCTGGTGGCAAGGTGATTGGCGTAATTCCAAGACAGCTGGTCAATCGTGAACTGGCGCATCCGCATATTACCGAGCTATTTGTGGTCGATAATATGCATGAGCGTAAAACCCGTATGTCAGAACTGGCACAGGGATTTATTGCCATTCCGGGTGGTGCAGGAACGCTGGAAGAAATTTTTGAACAATGGACATGGGCACAGTTGGGAATTCACAAAAAGCCTTGTGCTTTTTTAAATGTAGATGGTTTCTATGATGATTTACTCAAATTTATCCATATGACGACTGAGAAAGGTTTTACCAAAGCGCGCTTTAGCGATGCTCTAATTGTGAGTGATAATCTGGATGAGATTTTGCGCCAATTTGAAAGTTATCAGCCGCCTGAAGCGAAATGGGGTATGGTCGATCAGACCGATCTTGTAAAATAAGCTGTCCACAGCATGATTTGTAGAAAATAAATGAACGTGATTACGGTGGCTGCGGCCATTATTTTAAATGAAGCGCAGCAACTGCTGGTGGTTCGCAAAAAAGGGACGTCTTGCTTTATGCAGGTTGGTGGCAAGCTGGAGCCAAATGAAGCACCAGAAGCAACGATGTTGCGTGAAATTCAGGAAGAAATTGGCACACAGGCAGAGATTCAGCAATTCATTGGGCGTTTTGAAACCCAGACGGCGAATGAACCAGATCATCAACTGGTGAGTTATGTCTATTGGGTAAGTCTGGATCAAGCACCAAAAATTGAAGCGGAAATTGCCGAAATGAAATGGGTAGATCTGGATGAAAAAGAGGTACGACTCGCACCCTTGACCACTGAAGTTGTGATTCCTTGGGTGAAGTCGCAGTTACTTGCCCAAGCTTAAATTTTCAGATTTGCGCGCCTGCCAGACAGGCTGCATAAATTTTTTGACAGCCCAGTTGTTCAAGTGTTTGGCTCAGTGCCCGAATCGAACTGCCGGTTGTCACCACATCATCAATAATCAGCACCCGACGATACCGCAGCTTGGAAATGGTGCTGATCTGGAATTGCGACTGGATGTCTTCAATCCGCTCCAGTCGGCTTAGACCTTTCTGTGAATGTTGTTTTAGTCGGGTAATCGGTTGCCAGATGGGTACATTCAGCTGTTTTGCCACATGTTTGGCCAGTACCAAAGATTGATTATAACCGCGCTCGGCCAGACGCTCATTCGAGATCGGCATCGGTACTATTGCACTGACTTTAGGCAGGTCTAAACTTAACAGTGCACCTGCCAGTAAATTTTGCAAATGCAGTTTCTGTTCATATTTAAACAGTTGAATTAAACGATCCATCGGGTAGGCATAGTTGCAGGCAATCTGGAACTGCATTTCCTGTCGTTGAATGGTTTGATGTGTCCAGGGTAATTGTCGCCAGCAATCTTCACAGACTGAATGAATGGCCTGATGATCGGTTAGACACAGCTGGCAGGGTTGTAGGCGAGTCAGCCAGAGTTTTCCATGTTCCAGTAGTTTAAACATAGGCATAGCGTGGTGCTTCCGGTAGCCAACGTTGCAATAATGCTTCAGCCTGATCTGGATAATCCTTGAGCATCTGCTGAGCCACGTAATGTGCCTGATTGAGCAGGTGATCATCCCGTTCCAGTTTGGCCACACGGAAATTCATGTCGCCAGTCTGTTTGGTCCCGAGCAACTCACCTGGGCCACGCAATTCCAGGTCTTTCTCGGCAATCATGAAACCATCATTAGTTTCGCGCATGATTCTTAAGCGTTCCTGACCATTTTGAGACAGCGGATGTTTATACAGTAGGGCACAGAAACTGGCTTTGGCGCCACGACCGACCCGGCCCCGTAACTGATGCAATTGAGATAGGCCCAGACGTTCAGCATTTTCAATTACCATGATGGAAGCATTGGGTACATCTACCCCGACTTCGATCACGGTGGTGGCAATCAGGAGCTGTAATTCATTATTTTTAAACTGCTGCATTACCGCCTGTTTTTCATCGGCTTTCATCTTGCCATGTACCAGTCCGATATTCAGCGCAGGAAAGCGCTCGCGAATTTCGGCAAAGGTCGCTTCTGCGGCCTGAGCATCCAGGGTTTCGGACTGTTCTACCAGTGTACACACCCAATATGCCTGCTTACCTTCAGCACAGTTGCTGGCAATCCGTTGCAAGACTTCTTCGCGTCGATCTAATGGAATGGTCACGGTCTGAATCGGGGTACGGCCCGGCGGCAGCTCGTCAATCACCGAGGTATCCAGATCACCATAGGCAGACATGGCCAGTGTGCGGGGAATCGGAGTCGCAGTCATCACCAGTTGATGCGGAGACATACCATCTAGCCCTTTATTTCTGAGTGCAAGGCGCTGATCCACACCAAAGCGGTGCTGTTCATCAATAATCACCAGACCCAGTTTGGCAAACTCGACATTTTCCTGAAACAGGGCATGCGTTCCGATCACCAGATGGGCGCTGCCATCCCGAATCACCTGTTCCGCTGCGGCGCGAGCTTTACCTTTCTGCTTGCCGGAAAGCCAGGCTACATTTAAGCCCAAAGGCTCAAACCAGCGTTTAAAGTTCAGATAATGCTGCTCGGCCAGAATCTCGGTCGGTGCCATCAACGCCACTTGCCAGCCTTCTTCCAGTGCATGGCAAGCTGCGACACCAGCCACCAGGGTTTTACCCGCGCCGACATCGCCTTGCACCAGACGCAACATCGGTTTATTGCTTTTTAAATCCTGCACGATTTCTCTGGATACACGTTTTTGCGCACCGGTCATTTCAAAAGCCAGACTGGCTAAGAGCTGTTTGGCATAGGTTTTACTGGGCGCAAATGAAGGCGCTTCGACTTGCTGAATAAAGGCCCGACGTGTCAATAAACTGATCTGATGCGCTACCAGTTCTTCAAAGATCAGGCGCTGCTGTGCAGGATGTGAGCCTTGTGCTAGTTGCAGCATATTGGCATTGACTGGCGGGTGATGGATATATTCCAGTGCCTGTTTCAGTGCATAACCATTGCTAAATTTTGCTGGCAGTAGTTCAGGCAGATGGTCGCTGTATTGAGCCAAGGCCTGCTGAATATAATCCCGTATTTTGGGTTGGGTCAGGCCTTCAGTCGCAGGGTAAATCGCCGTGAGCTGGGTTTGAGGTAAAGGTGTGTCCTCAGTAATGACTTGCAGTTCGGGATGATACATTTCCAGACCGCGCGCACCGACCCGCACTTCACCAAAAATTCTTAAACGGTTACCCAGTTTGCAGCGGTCAGTAATACCTTTATAGATATGATAAAAACGTAAAGTAACCTTGCCAAAATCATCATCCAGCAGCACAGCCATAGATTTGCGTTTACCGGGTGGAAAATCTACACCTTTAACGATCCCTTCCAGCAGATAACTGCGTCCCACGCTCAATTGATTCATGGGAATGATCGTGCTACGGTCTTCATAGTCACGTGGTAGATGAAAAAGCAAATCATCAGTATTGAAGATATTTAGTTTTTCGAGTAATGAAGCGGCGGCATTGCCAACGCCTTGTAACTGATGGACTGCAGCCATGTCCCCTCAACCAGATTTGTGATTCGGTGCTCAATGCATATTTTATTTACCGGTTATGGTAAAACATCCCGACGTGTGGCTAAACAACTATTTGAGCAAGGTCATCAAATTAGCACAATTAGCCAGAGTCCCAAAACAGATTCATTCGCAACTCATCTGATTCAGGATGTGCATAAACTGGATTTAACAGCAGTTACACCGATTGACTGGGTCTATGTATTACTTAGTCCAAAACAAAGTACGGTTGAAGGCTATCAGCAAACCTATCTGGATTCTGTTCAGCCTATTGTGGCTGCCTTGAAACAGCATCCGGTGAAACAGATTGTGGTGGTGTCATCCACCCGGGTCTATGGGCAAGATGCCGGTGAAATCGTAGATGACGAAACTGAAATTCACCCGAATGATGCTCAGAGCAAAATCTTGCAGCAGATGGAGCAGGCTTATTTCACTGCTTATCCTGAGAAATGTACCATCATTCGTCCAAGTGGGATTTATGGAGCATCGGTAGAACGCCTACAAAAAATGGCCGCCTCGATGTTGAGATATCCGAATCTGCACTGGTCCAACCGGATTCACATTGAAGATTTATCACGTTTCTTATCACAGATGATTCACGTGGAACATCCTGAAAATTCTTATATTGTGACAAACAACGATCCAAAATTAATGCATGAAATATTGCAATGGTTCCAAAAGCAGATGGGGCTTCCTTTGCTTAAAGTAGAAAGTGAGCAGGTGACAGGTAAGAAGCTTTATGCGACCCGAATGCAGAAAATGGGATTTGAGTTAGAGCATCCAGATTGTTATGAGGATTATTTGGGGTTGATGAGGAAAAATAATTCTTAGCTCCTCCTTGTAAAAGAGGAATATTCTTCCCTTTCTCGAAGGGAGGTCAGGAGAAGGGCTTTTTAAATTACCTCTCCCTAACCCTCTCCTGAAAGGAGAGGGAATAAAAAGCCTTACTTCTTCTTCCGCTTCGCGCGTTTCTTGGCTTGTTCAGCCGCAACTGCATCCAAAGCTTCTTTCAGTTCTTCATCCGTAAAGTCGGTGATGTGATGCAGCATCTGCAACTTCACTTCATCCAGTACCAGATCTGCATACTGCGCCACATTGGTCAGCTGTTCATCAAAGACAATGGCATTGTCTTCATTGGTACACAGATAACCTTTTTGGGTTAAGACTTTAATAAAGCTTTGGAATAGGGCTTTGTCGAAGAACTCAGGTGAGTTGAATTCGTACAGTACAGACAGGCGCTGCCCAACCAGATAACTCAGCTCTTCCACCTGACGGGTCGAGATATTGCCTGAACCGCGCTGGGTAATCAGTGCCAAAGTCATATAGTAGCGTTCCAGACTTTGAGTCACGGGTGCAGCTAGAACCTCAAGCTGATGATGTGCTTCTGTATTTGGTGCAGGTGCAATCAGGTTTTCACCATCTTGTGTAATCAGTTTCGAGGCAATTAAGCTATCAATATGCGCATTCACCTGATCCTGAATCTCGTCTTCATGCCATTTTAAGAACAGTTCGGCTTTGAGGAACGGATATAGGGTGCTGCTGATATTGATCACATCATGACGGCGGATGGTGCCGTTATGTTCAGTCAGGGCTGCAATCAGGGATGGCAATATAAAAGTATGCACAATATTATTACGGAAGTAAGTTAGCAGAACCGCCTGATTATCCTCAATCGCAATAATATCTCCCAGTACATGCTTCACCCGTTTGATCAGTTTCAGCTTCATTGCATAGGCAATTATTTCTTTGCCTGACAGCGGTGTAACCTGCATGCGTTCATCATAAGGCAGGGCGGTGAGCAAGGTGCGATAGGTATCCAGCTGTTTGATACAGATTTCTTCATCCAGCGTATGTTTTGGCGTGGCCAGCAAGATTAAAGATAATAACGATACCGGATTGATCACGACTGCACTGTTAATATTTTCCAGAATAGCCTGTGCAGAGCTATTCACCGCGTCAGAAACCGCTTGTGGAACCGGATCATCGTTCTTTTCGATCTTGATATTTTCTGCACCATGCTGTTTCAGGATATCATCCAGAAATACCGGTTTACCAAAGTTCAGGTGCACCTTGCCAAAAATACGTTCAATCTTGCGCAGGGTTTTCAAAATACCAAAAATAGACTCGGCTTCTTTTGGCTTACCACTCATCTCACCGACATAGGTACCACCTTCCATTAGGCGTTCATAGCCGATATAGGTCGGTACAAATACAATCGGTTTGGACTTGCCACGTAAATGACCATGCACGGTCATTGCCAGCATCCCGGTTTTTGGCGGTAGCAAACGACCGGTACGTGAACGGCCACCTTCAATAAAATATTCTAGCGGGGTATTACGTGACAGGACGCTATACAGATATTCTTTAAACACCGTAGTATAGAGCGCGTTGCCGCGGAAAGTACGGCGAATAAAGAAAGCGCCACCACCACGTAAAATCTGACCGACAAAAGGCATATTGAGGTTATCGCCCGCGGCAATATACGGCACCATCAAGCCACGGCGATAGATCACATAAGACAATAATAAATAGTCAATGTGACTGCGGTGACATGGGGTATAGACAATTTCATAATCCTTGGCCAATTCACGCACGGTACTGAAATTATGCACTTCCACGCCGTCATAAAGCTGGGTCCATAAGCGGGTCAGGGCCTTGTCGGCAAAACGTACGGTAGAATGAGAATAGTCGGAAACGATTTCGTTCAGATAACCGATGGCGCGACGTTCAGACTCCAGCATCGAGATTTTGCTGCGAATACTGTCATTGCGAATCGCCGCCTGTACATCTGGCGACTTGATCAGACCATGCATCACATTACGGCGGTCGGACAGATCCGGCCCGAGAATGACTTCACGCTGACCATCCAGGTAATCATTTAAAGTGCTGACAATATAAGTTGCTGGCGCTGAATTTGGATGCGTCTCTTTGGCAAAGTTAATCAAGGTGCGTAAAGATTGCGGTTCATGAAACTCTAAATAAGACTGGCGACCATGCAGGCCGATATTGACCAGTTGTTTGACCCGGCTTGGCGTAGACCAAGTATCGGTAAATAAAAGCTTAAACCAGGAATCTTCTTTCTCAGGTTCACGTCCCCAAAGTACTGTTACCGGAACCAGTTCGACATCCAGCTCAGGATGCTGTTCCAGGATTTCAATCAGACGTAACAGGCGCGGCGGGAAAGCATGCGGGGGAGAACTCAACAGGTTATTTTCATCATGATGCTGTAAAAACAGTACCGATGCTTTTTCCTTATTATTGCCCAGTTGCATTGGATCAAGTGCAGCCGGCAATTTTAAGCGTCGCGTTTCTGCATCGACAACCAGTGCATTACTACGCGAATGGTTCTGTAAAACGTAGCAGACCAGTTTCTGCGATTCTGCTGCAGTCTGATCAGATTCAGGCGCTGTCACTTCACTTGGTACTTCCCCAAGAACATGAGGGGTAACCACAAGATCAAGTAACTTACTTGAAAGCTTGCGATACATTTGACCAAAGCCATTCTTGGACATAGCTGCTCCTAATTTTACTGACCAAAACCACAGGACTTCTGAGGGAATTTATTTTGCGGGTTTCTAAAGCGAAACAATATATCTTTTTTTAACAACTTCAACAGAAGTGCTTCAATTTTAGCGTGAAAGCAGGTGCTTTTCCTAGTCACTTATGACATCAGTATGACAGAACAGTCATGCAAACTTTAGAGTTTCGGTCTGATTTTGTGGCAGAATATTCCAGATCAATTATTTAGATCCGTTTTTCCATTTTGGATATCTCCAATATTAGATAGGTTGCTTATGAATGCCTTAACACAGGAACTGGTCGAGCTGCTTAGCTTAGAAAAGTTAGAAGAAAACATTTTCCGGGGAATCAGCCGGAATCTGGTGGGCAAGCGCGTGTTCGGTGGGCAGGTTTTAGGGCAGGCACTACGCGCCGCGTCTTATACCACAGATCGTCCAGCACATTCATTACATGCCTATTTTCTGTTTGGCGGGGATGTCAATGCACCGATTATTTATGAAGTGGATCGTATCCGTGACGGCAAGAGCTTTGTCAGCCGTCAGGTGCGCGCTATTCAGCATGGCCGTACCATTTTCATGTGTATGGTGTCTTTCGCGCATCAGGAAGAAGGGCTAAATTACCAGATTTCAGAGCCTGAATATCCACCGGCAGAAAGCCTGAAAAATGAAGCGGAACTGATCAAACAGATTATTGAGTTTATTCCGGAAAATGTCCGTGCATCTTTCACTCGTGATCGTCATGTGGAAATTCGTCCGGTCAATCCGCAAAATCCATTCCAGCCTCAACCTGAAGCACCGTCTTATGCGCACTATATCCGTACGCATGACCGTATTGCTGCAGAAGTCGATCAGATCTCCTTGCATCAGGCTATTGCTGCTTTCTATTCTGATTTTACCTTGATGACCACAGCGCTTCGTCCACATGGTCTGAGCTATATCTCGCCAAGTTTGCAATGTGCCAGTATTGACCATGCCATGTACTTCCATAAACCGTTCCGTGCGGATGAGTGGATGCTTTACGATATGGATGCCACCCAAAGCGCCAGTTCGCGTGGCCTGAATTTTGGCCGGATGTGGCAGAACGGTGAGCTGGTCTGCAGTACCTCTCAGGAAGGCTTGATCCGTTTACGTGAAATCGAAACACAGTAATTTTTCTTCCTGCTCAAAAAGTCGAATCCCTGATTCGGCTTTTTGTTTTTAAGCCGGATGAAAATGGCCATTTGATATCATGTCCTCACGCCGCGTTTATAAAATATTACTCGATTCTGTAGAATTCGCATGGCATAGTGCGGCTTAAGATCAATATTAAAAATGCATGAAAAGATGAGCTTAAATACGCAAATTCTAATTGCCGCCGTATTGGGGGTGCTGTTTGGATTTCTATTGACGATATTTCCGCAG
Organism: Acinetobacter sp. CIP A162; assembly: GCF_000367905.1. GTDB lineage: Bacteria > Pseudomonadota > Gammaproteobacteria > Pseudomonadales > Moraxellaceae > Acinetobacter > Acinetobacter lwoffii. Next base: position 303,802 of record NZ_KB849157.1, read on the forward strand.
ACCTCATTTTTTGATGTCAGCTTATATGGCATCGGTATCGTCAGCAGCATTTTTATTGGCTTGTTAAAAATGCTGTTAGTGCCGCTGATTTTTAGCTCGATCGTGGTCGGCGTATCCAATCTGCAGGCGGGTGGGCAGCTAAGCCGCACCTGGAAAATCACCCTGATGTGCTGTGTGACCACCACCACCTTGGCGCTCATTTTAGGTCTGGCGTGTGCGCATTTGTTTGATGTCGGTAAGGGTGTTGATGTGCTGATGTTCCAGGATGCCATGGCGCAACATCAAACGCCAGATACCCTGACACCTTCATCTTTCTTTACCAATTTTATTCAGAATACCCTGATCAATCCGTTTAAAGCTTTTGCCGATGGCAATGTCTTGGCGGTGGTAGTCTTTGCCTTATTTGTTGGTGTGGCACTGGTGGCAGGTGGGGATAAGTTTCGTACTGTGCGCAAGCTGAGTCACCAGTTTTTCGAAATCATGATGTTGATGATTGGCTGGGTGATGAAACTGGCACCGCTTGGTATTTTTGCCTTATTGGCTAAATTAATTGCCACTGAAGATGTTTCAGTCCTCAGTCGTCTGGCTGAATTCGCTGCGGTGGTTACCGGCACGACGATTTTTCATGGCATCGTGGTCTTGCCTTTATTGCTATGGGTTTTCGGCAAGATGGATCCGGTCACGTTCTTTAAAGGCACACGAGCTGCTCTGATTACTGCCTTTGCTACCAGTTCCAGTTCGGCCACCATGCCCTTGTCAATGAAATGCGCACAGGAAAATTTAGGAGTACGTCCACATACCGCAGGCTTTGTGATTCCACTTGGTACACAGTTGAATATGGATGGCACAGCACTGTATGAAGCGGCAGCAGCATTATTTATTGCCAATTTAATGGGACTGGATCTGAGTCTGGGGCAGCAACTGGTCGTCTGCGCCACGGCGATGATTGCATCCTTAGGTGCACCAGGAATTCCGAGTGCCGGTATGGTGACCATGATTATGGTCTTGCAATCGGTCGGTTTACCTGCCGAGGCGATTGCCATTCTTTTACCGATCGACCGTTTACTGGATACCGTACGTACAGTGGTAAATGTTCAAGGGGATATGATGATCAGCGTGGTGGTGGACCGGCATACGCGTGAACCAGAACCACAAGTTACGGACAGTTAAAATAGTCAAAAGACAAATAAAAAAAGCAGGTATTTAACCTGCTTTTTTATAAGGTGAGTTTTAGCTGATTTTAAATAAATCAAGAACGATCCCAGACCATTCCGGTGATATGGATCTTAATCCGCTGAATGCTTATTCTGATTCAGCTCATCTGCAGCCTTAAGCTCGGATTGATCCTGATCAAGCAATTCAAGTGGTTCTTCAGCTTCATTTAAAGCATGCATCGATACTTCAGCATGCTCAGAATCAGCTTCACTAAGTTCAAGTTCTTCAAGCGGTTCATCGGATTCATTCAAATCATGCACTGATGCTTCCGGAATACTGTCCAGATCATATTCAGAAGCTTGATCTAAGGTAAAGTTCAAACGTCCACCCATGACACTGGCCAGTTCTTCTAAACCTTGTTTGTTCATGGAGGAAAACAGTTGAATCGAGAAATCCAGCTTCATCTTTTTCAATGCCGCTTTGACTTCCTGCAAGGCTTTGGATGCAGGACCACGGTTTAGTTTATCTGACTTGGTTAACAAGACATGCACGAACAACTGGCGGGAATAAGCCCATTCCAGCATCATCACATCGAAGTGTTGCAGGGGATGACGGATATCCATCAACAATACCAGGCCTTGTAAGCTCTGGCGATGAATCAGGTAGTTTTCCAGTTCTTTTTGCCAGACCAGTTTCATTTTTTCAGGCACAGCCGCATAACCATAACCGGGTAAGTCGACCAGACGCTGATCCGGATTACCCAGACTGAAAAAGTTGATCATCTGGGTGCGGCCAGGTTTTTTCGATGCACGTGCCAGCTGTTTCTGGTTAGTCAGGGCATTAATCGCACTAGACTTACCTGCATTCGAGCGGCCGGCAAAAGCAATTTCATAGCCTGTATCTTCTACACAAAGACTGAGTTTGGGTGCACTCATTAAAAATTCGGCTTTGCGTAGCCAGTTGAGTGCGCGCACAGAATATTCAGTAATGGCAGAATCAACTTTTTTCTCATAGCTGATCTTTTGCTTAGGCGCATGGGCTGTCTTACTGTTTTTGGATTTTCCTCTGCTGTGGTGCATAACTCAACTTCAATAAATGATCTACAATGAAACATTATAAAGGAAGTCGCACAGGCAAGCGAACTTTGCCGCAAGAATAAGTCACAAGACCTGACCCGGAAGACTTTAAAGATTAATCAGGCCGATCGGAGAATTTGTACTGAAACGTGCATTTTTTGGCGTAATCACATCTTTAAGCACATATTGGTCCAGACTGCTATAAAACTGTTCCACCGCATCATCTAGAATGCCTTTTAAACCACAGGTTGGACGTAATACGCAGGGTGGGCTATTGCATTCCACTACATTGCTGTCGCGTTGCAGGATCCGCACAATCTGTCCCAGTCGAAGGTTCAGGCTTGCCGGATTTAAACGTATGCCGCCACCTTTGCCACGTGTGGTGATCAGCCAGTCCTGTTTCGCCATAAAGTGCACGATTTTCATGGCATGATTTTGTGAAACCTGCAAGCGCTCGGCAAGCTCTGCAATGGTATAGGGGAGATCACGTGGCTGTGCGACATACATCAGGATCCGAAGCGCATAGTCAGTGAATTTATTGAGTTGCATAAGATCAACAGCTAGAAAATGAAAGAATTGAATGCTAAAAGCTCCACGAATGGAGCTTTTAATCAGAATCTGAAGCTAGTCTAAACCGTTTTTGCAATTAAAGCTTGAGCGGGGCAGACACTTCAACTACATCACCAACTTTGTAGTGGTCGATCAGTGTCTGTGCAACCGAGAATGCGGTTGGATTTTCTTCCGCTTTCACAGTAATTTGATATTGCTCGTTTTGCGCCTGATCAAAGCTAAACTGTTGTGGTTGACGAATGTGCTGTTCAGGCACCTGTACACGTACTGAAATATGTTCACCGGCTTCAGCACTTGCAATCGCTGCACCATCTTTAGCTTTAAGTGTAAAGATTTTACCTGCGTCGGTATCATTGACTGCTGCTACTTCAAATTCGCGCCAGCCCGCCCAGCCACCATTTTCAGAAGCTAGGGTGGCATATTTAGATTTTTCCACACCAATCAAAATATCTGCCAGTTGCATATACGCTTCTTTCCAGGCTGCAATCAGGTCTGAGTCCATGGGTACATCTAAAACTTCGCTGATCGAGTGCAACAGATTCTCACCGACAATCGCATATTGATCCGGTTGAATATCCAGGCTGACATGTTTAGTGGTAATGCGTTCGATGGCTTTGGCCAAAACGCCCGGATTGGTAATGTTTTCGGCATAGGCAAGTACTGCGGCAGCCAAGGCACGTGGTTGACGGCCAGTACTTTGATGATCCATGTTGAAGGTGTTTTTCAACTCTGGATGGTTTTTCAGCATGCGGTTATAGAAATACGTGGTAAGTGCTACGCCGTTTTCACGTAAAACAGGAACAGTCGCTTGTACAAGTTCAATATGTTGTGGAGTCATGAGAGCCGTCTACAGGTGTTTTTTAAAAGATATATTTAAATTACATCTTTTAAAATGGCTTTACAATAGCACATAGTCATAGAACCATAAAAAAATTATGGGATATAAGAATATCCCATAAAAAGTGTGATGATGATCGGAAAAAGAGCGGGATTATTTGCGGCCAAACAGCGAACCCAGTAAGCCGCGCACAATTTTCTGCCCAGTACTCCCGCCCAGGCTGCGGGCAGCACTTTTGGCAAAGGTGCCGACAATATCCTGAGTCAGTTTTTCTCGTTGCTTGGCTGCGCGTTCAGCTTCTTTTTGCTGTTCTCGTGCCAGACGTTCCTGTTCTTTAATTTGCTGCTTGGCAAGAGCTTCTTGTTCCTTGCTTTGTTGTTTGGCAAATTCGGCGGCCTGAGCCTGTTGCTGGCGTTCTGCGACCTTGTTTTGCAGCATTTCGTGGGCGCTGTCCCGATCGACTGGCTGCTCATAAATACCGGCGACAATACTTTGCTGCATGAGAGCCTTGCGTTCTTCAAGCGAGATCGGTGTAAAGGATGAATGCGGCGGCATGACCCAGCCACGCTCTACAATTTGTGGAATGCCCTTTTCATCCAGGCAGCTAATTAGAGCCTCACCTACTGCTAACTCGGTAATCACCTGATCGACTTTAAATTCAGGATTGGCTCGGAAAGTCTCTGCTGCGGTTTTCACTGCTTTTTGATCTTTGGGAGTGAAAGCCCGCAAAGCATGTTGAACCCGATTGCCGAGCTGGCCTAAGACACTTTCAGGTAAGTCCAACGGATTTTGCGTGACAAAATAAATCCCTACACCTTTCGAGCGAATTAGACGCACCACCTGCTCAATTTTTTCTTGCAGGGCAGGGCTGGCATTATCAAATAAGAGATGGGCTTCATCAAAGAAAAACACCAGTTTAGGTTTGTCCAGATCGCCGACTTCGGGAAGCTGTTCAAACAGCTCGGAGAGCATCCAGAGTAAGAACGTGGCATATAGCTTAGGCGTATTCATCAGCTTGTCAGCCGCCAACAAATTGATATTGCCACGTCCTTGACTATCCGTCTGCAAAAAGTCCATCAGATCCAGCGCCGGCTCGCCAAAAAACTGGTCACCGCCTTGGTCAGCCAGTGCTAACAAATTACGTTGAATCGCACCGAGACTGGCGGGTGAAAGATTGCCATATTCAGCTTTAAAGTCAGCCGCATGCTCAGAGACATAACTCAGCATCGCTTTCAGGTCTTTAAAGTCGATCAGCAATAAACCCTGATCATCGGCAATCCGAAACACGGCAGATAAAACGCCTTCCTGGGTGTCATTCAGATTCAGTATTTGCGCCAGCAGCAGCGGGCCAATTTCAGAAATGGTAGTGCGAATCGGATGACCCTGTTCGCCAAATAAATCCCAAAACACCACTGGTGAGGCTGCAAAAGGAATGGACTCGATATTGAGACTTTTAATCCGTTCATCAAACTTGGGGCTGCTTTCACCTGCTTTGGCCAGGCTGGACACATCGCCTTTGGCATCGGCGAGGAATACAGGTACACCAATTCGAGAAAAGCTCTCCGCCAATACTTTTAAAGTCACAGTCTTTCCGGTACCAGTGGCACCTGCAATCAAGCCATGTCGATTGGCAAGTTGGGAATGCAGCACAATATCCTGTGTGGTATCCGCAGTTTTTTTAGCAATAACAATTGGTCTACCCATAGCTTTTCCTGTTATTTATTATTCGTTTTTAAGTTTTTTCATTTGTTCTAGTGCATGCTGAATATCTTGAATCAAATCTTCCGGATATTCCAGTCCAATACAGAAACGAACCAGCAAGCCGTCTTTTAAGTGTGAATGTTCCAGCACACGCATGTCTTTTAAGTTATATAGCATGACCAGACTGACAGGGCCACCCCAACTAAAGCCAAGCTTAAACAGTTTTAAGCTATCACAGAAATTCCGGATATCCTGCATTACGTATGTGCTGTCAAAGATCACGCTGACCAGGCCGGCACTATCACCTTGCTTGCAAATTTCTTTCCAGTACTGATGGCCTGCACTGTCCGGATCTGAAGGATGAAGTACTTGCACAAACTCGGTTTGCTGTTTAAGCCATGTCATTAATGTAAGCGCACTGCTGGATTGATGTTGATATCGCAGTTGCATCGAAGCCAGACTACGTTGTATCTGTGCCACATCATCACCAGAAACACTAATGCCCTGAATGGCATGCGCACGGAACAGTTTGTGATGCAGGGTCTTATCTCGCGTAACCACTGAGCCCATCAGGATATCACCACCGCCGCTTGGATATTTGGTCAGTGCATGTACCGTCATATCTACACTTAAATGCTCTTCACTAAAATCAAAGGCATCAAAAGCCAGACCTGCGCCCCAGGTATTATCCAGCGCAGTAAGAATATTGTGTGCCTGAGCTTTTTTCACTAAACCAGCCAGATCCGGAAATTCCAAGGTGACTGAGCCAGCAGCCTCGAGCCAGATCAGTTTGGCTTTATCTGTAGGCTGAAATGTATCAAGCTCTATGGGATTGTAGACCTTAACCGTAATTCCATAACGCTTTTCCATATTGCGTAAATGCTCCATGTTTGGACCATAGATATTGTCAGCTACCCAAACCTCATCGCCCTGGCTTAAAAAGCAAGAATTCACGAGATTAATCGCGGATAAACCACTCGGTGCGAGCAGGTGATATAAACCACCTTCGAGTTGTGCGATGTTATCGCCCAGCGTAAAGGTCGTAGGCGTGCCATGCGTGCCATAACTATAATCATAGTCATCGGTCCAATGGCGATTAAACAGGGCATCGGTATTGTTAAAGATAATGGTCGATGCACGATAGAGGGGAGGTTGAATGGTGGAAATCGCTTGAGGAGCCTTTCGTGGTGCATGAATCAGGCGAGTTTGAGAGTCTTGTTTCACGTGAATGCGCTCAAATGTAATCAAATATTACTCTAGCTTAAGAGAATCTGTGACTCACTGCCAGTTACGTTGTGAATTGTTTAAAAACAACAAGTCTTATAAAAAGTTGGCTTCATTTTTGCAAAACCTAAATCTATATAGCTAAAAAAATAGGTTGAGGAGCATGAAGTCGCATTTAAAAGTGCATTATTTTCAGCATATTGCTGGTGAAGGTTTTGGTAGTTGTTATGAATTTTTAAAGCAGCATCAGGCGCACATTACCGCGACTGAATTTTTTGCTTTACCCGTGGATCGGCCGCTGGAGATCGAGGCGCTGCCTGCAGTGGAAGAGGTGGATTTGCTGATCATTATGGGGGGAACCATGAGTGTGAATGATGAAGCAAATTTCCCTTGGTTAAAAATAGAAAAACGCTGGTTGCGTCGCTATCTTTCGCATGGTAAACCGGCAATTGGCCTGTGTCTGGGTGGGCAGTTGATTGCAAATGCTTTGGGTGCAGGTGTTAGTCGCAATCCAGAACAAGAATTGGGGTGGACCACGGTGCACAGAGTGGCGAATCTACCAGAGACGTGTTTTAGCCTGCCGGAGCAGTTTAATATTCTGCAATGGCACAATGAAACATTTGAATTGCCCAAAGGTGCAGTCCATCTGGCAGAAAATGAAGCCTGTCGTAATCAGATGTACCAGTTGGGCAGAAATGTATTGGGCTTCCAGTTTCATCCTGAAATCACGCCGGAAACCCTGGCATTGTTTTTGGAAAATGAAGAAGAGCTTGTGCAATTTTCAGGAAAATATGTGCAAAATTTATTTGAATTAAAAAAAACCACGAAGCAAAAATTTATTGAAGGAAATCAGATATTAAATCGTGCTATAGAATATGTTCTGGCAAAAACTGCCTAATATTTACACAATAAACTATTGTTTTAAGTCATAAATTGAAAACTTGGATAAAACCATAAAAGAGATTTGCTTATGCATTAAACAATGGCTATAATAAGCGACCCTTCAATAGGAAGGGGGTTAACTGCGAATAAAGTAGTTAACTATCGTTACAGTCGTGGCATCGATCATGACCTTAGTGATATTTCACTGCTCTTGACACTTGCCCACATAAAGTGGGGTGAGATGCGTCAAGAGTGATTCTTTATATATTTGGCTTGGAGTTTACTGGTATGTCTAACCAGAGAATTCGTATCCGTCTTAAGTCTTTTGATCATCGCCTGATTGATCAATCAGCTCAAGAAATCGTAGAAACCGCAAAACGTACTGGCGCACAAGTGTGTGGTCCAATTCCAATGCCAACACGCATTGAACGTTTTAACGTTTTAACATCACCACACGTAAACAAAGACGCGCGTGACCAGTACGAAATCCGTACTTACAAGCGTTTGATCGACATCGTTCAACCTACAGACAAAACTGTAGATGCATTGATGAAGTTAGATCTTGCAGCTGGTGTTGATGTTCAGATCGCATTGGGTTAAGGCTTTCGGGTTAATTAACACTCTAAGTTAATTAGGCCGCTTTTTTAGAGGTTTATGCACATGGCTATTGGTTTAGTCGGTCGCAAGTGCGGTATGACACGTATCTTTACAGATGCTGGTGTTTCTGTGCCTGTTACAGTGATTGAGGTTGATCCTAACCGCATCACTCAAATCAAAACGCTTGAAACTGATGGTTATCAAGCGATTCAAATCACTACTGGTGAACGTCGCGAATCTCGCGTAACTAACGCTCAGAAAGGCCACTTCGCGAAAGCGGGTGTTGCAGCTGGTCGTCTAGTTCAAGAATTCCGTGCTACAGAAGCTGATCTTGAAGGTCGTGAGGTTGGTGGTACGCTTACCGTTGAATTGTTCCAAGTTGGTCAAGTTGTTGACGTAACTGGTCAATCTAAAGGTAAAGGTTTCCAAGGTGGTGTTAAGCGTTGGAACTTCCGTACGCAAGATGCAACTCACGGTAACTCAGTTTCTCACCGTGTTTTAGGTTCTACTGGTCAAAACCAGACTCCTGGTCGCGTATTCAAAGGCAAAAAAATGGCTGGCCATTTAGGTGCTGAACGCGTAACTACACAGGGTCTTGAGATCGTTGCTATCGACACAGAACGTTCAGTTCTAGTTGTTAAAGGCGCGGTTCCTGGTGCTACTGGTGGCGACGTAATCGTTCGTCCTACGATCAAGGCCTGAGGGGAAATAACGTGAATTTAAATACTGTTTCCGGCTCTGCTGTTGAATTATCAGAAGTTGCGTTCGGTCGTGAATTTAATGAAGCTCTTGTTCACCAAGTGGTTACAGCTTATTTAGCTGGTGGCCGTCAAGGTTCAAAAGCTCAGAAATCACGTGCAGACGTTTCTGGCGGTGGTCGCAAGCCATTCCGTCAAAAAGGTACTGGCCGCGCTCGTGCTGGTTCTATTCGTAGCCCAATCTGGGTTGGCGGTGGTAAAACTTTTGCTGCTCGTCCACAAGACTGGTCTCAAAAAGTAAACCGTAAAATGTACCGCGGTGCTATGCAATGCATCCTAGCTGAACTTGTTCGTCAAGATCGCTTAGTTTTAGTTGAAGAGTTTGCTGTTGCAGCTCCAAAAACTAAAGAATTGCTTGCAAAACTTAACGACTTGAATGCGACTCGCGCATTGATCGTTACTGATGCTGTTGATGAGAACCTGTATCTTGCTGCGCGCAACATTCCACACGTTGATGTGGTTGATGCTGCTGCAATCGATCCGGTTAGCTTGATTGCGTTCGACAAAGTTGTTATGTCTGTAGCTGCTGCTAAGAAAATTGAGGTAGAACTCGGATGAACAACGAACGTATCTATCAAGTCCTGCAAGGACCTGTATTCTCAGAAAAAGCACAAGTTTTAGGTGAAACTGCTGGTGTTCAAGTGTTTAAAGTTGCATTAAATGCAAACAAGCTTGAAATCAAAAAAGCAGTGGAACAACTCTTTGGTGTGGAAGTTGTTAAAGTTAACACGACTATCACTAAAGGTAAGTCTAAACGCTTTGGTAAAACATTAGGACGTCGTTCTGATGTTAAAAAAGCATACGTCACCCTGAAAGCTGGCCAAGATGTTGAAATGGCTGACTTGGGCGATACCGCTGAAAGCACAGCGGAATAAGGACGAGAATTATGCCTATTCAAAAATGTAAGCCAACGTCTCCAGGACGTCGCTTTGTAGAGAAAGTGGTTCACGATCACCTTCACAAAGGCGCACCATACTCTCCGTTGGTTGAAGCTAAAAAACGTACTGGCGGCCGTAATAATAACGGTCACATCACGACTCGTCACGTTGGTGGCGGTCACAAGCAGCACTACCGTCTAGTTGATTTTAAACGTAACAAAGATGGTATTCCTGCAACTGTAGAGCGTATCGAATACGATCCTAACCGTACTGCACACATTGCACTTGTATTGTATGCTGATGGTGAGCGTCGTTATATCATCGCTCCTAAAGGCCTTCGCGCTGGCGATAAAGTACAGTCTGGTAACGATGCTCCAATTCGTCCAGGTAACTGCTTGCCGCTTCGCAACATGCCTATCGGTTCTACTCTTCACAACATCGAACTTAAAATCGGTAAAGGCGCGCAGTTAGCTCGTTCAGCTGGTACTTCAGTTCAGCTGTTGGGTCGTGACGGTTCTTACGCTATCGTTCGTCTGCGTTCAGGCGAGATGCGTAAAATTCACGTTGAATGCCGTGCTGTGTTAGGTGAAGTATCTAACTCAGAAAGCAACCTTCGTTCACTAGGTAAAGCTGGTGCATCACGCTGGCGTGGTGTTCGTCCTACCGTTCGTGGTATGGCGATGAACCCAGTTGACCATCCACATGGTGGTGGTGAAGGGCGTAACAAAGGTATTCAACCTGTAAGCCCATGGGGTCAAAAAGCTAAAGGGTACAAGACACGTACCAATAAGCGTACGACTAAGATGATTATTCGCGACCGTCGCGTTAAGTAACAAGTAAAGGAATCTGACAATGCCTCGTTCTCTGAAAAAAGGCCCATTCGTCGATGCGCACTTGTTCGCTAAGGTTGAAGCGGCTATCGCGGCTAATAACCGTAAGCCGATCAAAACTTGGTCGCGTCGTTCGATGATCCTCCCGGATTTTGTTGGTTTAACAATTTCTGTACACAATGGCCGTAACCACGTTCCTGTGATCGTTTCTGAGCACATGGTTGGTCACAAGCTTGGTGAATTTGCACCAACTCGTACCTATCGCGGTCACGGTGTTGACAAGAAATCTAAACGTTAATGGGTGCTATGATGGAAGTAACTGCTAAATTACGCGGTGCCGCTATCTCGGCACAAAAAGCTCGTTTGGTTGCAGATCTTATCCGCGGCAAATCTGTTGCGCACGCTCTTAACATCCTTAACTTCAGCAACAAAAAAGCTGCAGTTCTAGTTAAGAAAGCGTTGGAATCTGCGATTGCAAATGCTGAACACAATAACAGTTTAGATGTAGACGACCTTAAAGTTTCTACGATCTACGTTGATGAAGGCATGAGCCTGAAACGTATTATGCCACGTGCTAAAGGCCGTGCAGATCGTATTACTAAGCGTACTTGTCACATCACCGTTAAGGTAGGGGTTTGATATGGGTCAGAAGGTTCATCCAATCGGTATCCGCCTAGGTGTTGTGAAACGTCATAACGCTAACTGGTATGCGAATCCGAAACAATACGCTGAATACTTGCTTAAAGATCTTCAAGTTCGTGAGTTTTTGATCAAAAAACTTAAAAACGCGATGATCAGCAATATTCTTATCGAACGCCCTACAGGCGCTGCTAAAGTAACTATTAGCACTGCTCGTCCAGGTATCGTGATCGGTAAAAAAGGCGAAGATATTGAGAAACTACAACGCGAATTGACATCTATTATGGGTGTTCCTGCGCAAGTAAGTATCAATGAAATTGATCGTCCAGACTTAGACGCGCGTCTAGTTGCTGAAGCTATCGCTTCTCAATTGGAAAAACGTGTAATGTTCCGTCGTGCTATGAAGCGTGCGGTACAAAACACCATGCGTGCTGGTGCTAAAGGTATCAAAGTAGAAGTTTCAGGCCGTTTAGGTGGTGCTGAGATTGCTCGTACTGAGTGGTATCGTGAAGGTCGTGTACCTCTACATACGCTTCGTGCAGATATCGACTATGCGACTATGCGTGCTGAGACTACTTACGGTACGATCGGTGTTAAAGTTTGGATCTTCCGTGGTGAGATCTTGGGCGGCATGAAACAAGTCATGAACCCAGCTCCAGCAGAAGAGCGTCCAGCTAAACGCGGTCGTGGTCGTGGTGAAGGTCAAGAGCGTCGTGGTCGTCGCAATGATCGTTCTGCTGAAAAAGGAGAATAATCCATGTTGCAACCTAAGCGTACTAAATTCCGTAAAGTGCAGAAAGGCCGTAACACTGGTCTAGCACACCGCGGTAGCACAGTATCTTTCGGTACTATTGCACTTAAATCAGTTGAACGTGGTCAAATGACTGCGCGTCAAATTGAAGCAGCGCGTCGTACAATTAGCCGTCGTATTAAGCGTGGTGGTAAGATCTTTATCCGTGTATTCCCGGACAAGCCGATTACTTCTAAGCCTCTTGAAGTGCGTATGGGTAAAGGTAAAGGTTCTGTGGAATATTGGGTTTGCCAAATCAAACCAGGTAAAGTCTTGTACGAAATTGATGGTGTTAACGAAGAATTGGCTCGCGAAGCGTTTACGCTTGCAGCAGCTAAGCTTCCGTTTAAAACCGCTATCGTGACTCGGACGGTAATGTAATGAAAACTAAAGATCTACGTGAAAAGTCGGTAGAAGAGTTGACAGCTTTGCTTGATGAGCAACAGCTTAACCAATTCCGTCTTCGTATGGCGAAAGCAACTGGTCAATTGGGTAAATCGCATGAAGTTGCACTTACTCGTCAGACTATTGCTCGTATTAAGACCCTCCTTACCGAAAAACAGGGGAACGGACAATGAGTGATAAAACAGTCCGCACGTTAACTGGCAAAGTTGTAAGCGACAAGATGGATAAATCTATCGTTGTTCTTATTGAACGCCAAGTTCAACACCCGTTGTATGGCAAATTAATCCGCCGTTCAACAAAATTACATGCTCATGATGAGAACAACACAGCGAAAGCTGGTGATGTTGTAACCATTAAAGAAAGCCGCCCAATTTCTAAAACTAAGTCTTGGACTTTAGTTGAAGTTGTTGAAGCAGCTGCTGAGTAATTAACGTTCTTGTTGCATCATCGGTCAATTTCGAGTACTCTTTGAGCCTTTCGAAATTTCGACCGGTGTTGCTCGGTTTTGGAGTAGGGCAATGATTCAGACCGAAACTATGCTCGACGTAGCAGACAACAGTGGTGCACGCCGCGTACAATGTATTAAAGTACTTGGTGGCTCGCATCGTCGTTATGCTTCTGTTGGCGACATTATTAAAGTTACTGTAAAAGAAGCAATTCCACGCGCACGTGTTAAAAAAGGTGACGTGATGAATGCGGTTGTGGTTCGTACAAAATTCGGTATCCGTCGTGCAGACGGTTCAGTGATTCGTTTCGATGATAACGCTGCTGTTATTTTGAACAACAACAAAGCGCCGATTGCAACTCGTATTTTCGGACCAGTGACTCGTGAACTTCGTACTGAACAGTTCATGAAAATTATTTCATTGGCTCCTGAAGTTCTATAAGAGGCGATCATGGCTAAGATTAAAAAAGGCGATCAAGTAATTGTGATCGCAGGTAAAGAAAAAGGCAAACAGGGTACTGTTCTGTCTGTTTCTAATGACCGTGTTAAGGTTGAAGGCCTTAACTTGGTGAAGAAGCATCAGAAGCCAAACCGTGCTACAGGCGCTGAAGGTAGCGTTGTAACTCAGGAAGCTTCGCTTCATATTTCAAACGTGGCAGTTTTTAATGCTACAACCCAAAAGGCTGACCGTGTTGGTTACCAAGTGATTGATGGCGTGAAAACTCGCGTATTCAAATCAAATGGTGAATCAGTGGCGGTAGCGAAGTAATAGGTTGATATAGGCCATGGCCAGACTTAAAACACGTTACAACGACGAACTTAAAGCTCAATTACAAGAAGTATTGGGCGTTAAGAATGTGATGGAGATTCCTCGCATCACTAAAATCACGATCAACATGGGTGTTGGCGCAGCTGCTGCTGACAAAAAACTCCTTGATGGTGCTCTTTCAGATATGCAAGCTATCGCTGGTCAAAAACCAGTACTTACGTTAGCTCGTAAATCAATCGCTGGTTTTAAAATCCGTGATGGTTGGCCGATCGGTTGTAAAGTTACTTTACGCGGCGAACGTATGTACGAATTCTTGGACCGTTTGATCTCGATTGCGATCCCTCGTATCCGTGACTTCCGTGGTTTCTCTGCGAAATCATTCGACGGTCGTGGTAACTACTCAATGGGTCTTAAGGAACAAATCATGTTCCCTGAAATCGATTTTGACAAGATTGATCGTATTCGTGGTATGGATATTACCATTACTACGACTGCTCGCACCGATGACGAAGGCCGTGCGCTTATGCGTGCATTCGGCTTCCCGTTCAAATAAGAGGTCGATATGGCTAAGAAAGGTATGATTAATCGCGAATTGAAACGCGAAGCTACTGTTGCTAAATACGCTGTAAAACGTGCTGAATTAAAAGCTGTTATTGCAAACGTAAATGCATCAGACGAAGAACGTTTCGAAGCGATGATGAAATTACAAGCATTACCACGTAATGCATCTCCAGTACGTCTACGTAACCGTTGTGGTTTAACTGGTCGTCCTCATGGTTACTTCCGTAAGTTCGGTTTAAGCCGTAACAAATTACGTGAAACAGTAATGCAAGGTGATGTACCTGGCGTTGTTAAGGCAAGCTGGTAAGGAGCACTATAGATGAGTATGCAAGATACCGTTGCCGACATGCTAACACGTGTTCGTAACGCACAAATGGCAAAGAAACAAACTGTTTCTATGCCTAATTCTAAGTTGAAAGTAGCAATTGCTAACTTACTTCAACAAGAAGGTTATATTTCAAACGTAGAAGTTGCGGATGCTGAAGGCAAACCAACTCTTACTTTGACTTTAAAGTATTTCGAAGGCAAACCAGTTATCGAAACTGTGAAGCGCGTAAGCCGTCCAGGTCTACGTCAGTATCGCGGTAAAGATGCACTTCCTAGCGTTAAGCAAGGTTTAGGTATTGCAATTGTTTCTACAAGCAAAGGCATCATGACTGATCGCGCTGCACGTGCTGCAGGCGTTGGTGGTGAAGTTATTGCTTTTGTTTCTTAATAGGTGATTCCTCATGTCTCGTGTGGCTAAAGCCCCAGTAACTGTACCTAACGGTGTAACAGTTACTCAGAACGGCCGGCAGGTCGAAGTGAAAGGCACTAAAGGTACATTGTCTTTCAACCTGCATGCGCTGGTCGAGCTTAAACAGGAAGACGGTATTCTAGCTATTGCTCCAGTACAAGAGTCGAAAGACGCTTGGATGCAAGCTGGTACTGCTCGCGCTGTGCTTAACAACCTTGTAAAAGGTGTTAGCGAAGGTTTCGAACGTAAGTTACAGCTTATCGGTGTTGGTTATAAAGCTGCGGTTAAAGGTGACGTTGTTCATCTTAACCTTGGTTTCTCTCATCCGATCGATTATGCACTTCCTGCAGGTGTAACTGCTGAAACTCCAACTGCAACTGAAATCATTCTTAAATCTGCTGATAAAGCAGCTTTAGGACAGGTTGCTGCAGATATCCGTGGTTACCGTCCACCAGAGCCATATAAAGGCAAAGGTGTTCGTTATTCTGACGAAGTTGTACTTCGTAAAGAAGCTAAGAAGAAATAAGGCGCGAGGTTCTTATGAACGAAAAGAAACAATCCCGTTTGCGTCGTGCGAAAAGCACACGCTTGCACATCCGTGCATTGGGTGCGACTCGTTTGTGTGTAAACCGCACTCCGCGTCACATCTATGCTCAAGTTATCTCTGCAGATGGTGGCAAAGTATTAGCGCAAGCTTCTACTTTAGACGCTACTCTACGTGCGGGTACAACTGGTAACGTTGAAGCAGCTCAAAAAGTAGGTGCTTTAATCGCAGAACGCGCTAAAGCAGCTGGTGTTACTAAAGTTGCATTTGACCGTTCTGGTTTTAAATATCATGGTCGTATCAAAGCCTTGGCTGATGCTGCTCGTGAAAACGGCTTGGAGTTCTAATCATGGCTAAAGTTGAACAAAACGAAGGTCTTGTTGAAAAGCTGGTTGCCGTTGATCGTGTAGCCAAAGTTGTTAAGGGTGGTCGTATCTTCTCTTTCACAGCATTAACTGTTGTGGGTGATGGTAATGGTCGCGTAGGTTTTGGTCGTGGTAAAGCACGTGAAGTTCCAGCTGCTATCTCTAAAGCACTTGAAGCTGCTCGTCGCAATATGATTACTGTTGACCTTGTTGATGGTACGTTACAGCACCCAATTCATGCACGTCACGGCGCTAGCCGCGTATTCATGCAGCCTGCCTCTGAAGGTACAGGTGTAATTGCTGGTGGCGCTATGCGTGCAGTTCTAGAAGCTGTAGGCGTACGTAACGTGTTGACTAAATGCCGTGGTTCTACTAACGCTGCTAACGTAGTAAACGCAACTTTCAATGGTTTGCGTGATATGACTACTCCTGAAAAGGTTGCTGCGAAACGTGGTCTTTCAGTAGAACAAATTCAAGGGTAATCAATCATGAAAACGATTAAAGTTACCCAGACTAAATCTGCATCGCACCGCTTGAAAAATCACAAGCTTAGCCTGCAAGGTTTAGGTCTGCGTCGTATTGGTCATACTGTAGAAGTGTTAGACACACCTTCTAACCGTGGTATGATCAACCAAGTCTACTATATGGTTAGTGTAGAGGAATAAGCCATGACTCTGCGTTTAAATACAATTGCACCTGCAGAAGGTGCTAAACGTGACAACCTTCGTTTAGGCCGTGGTATCGGTTCTGGCGTTGGTAAGACCGGTGGCCGTGGTGTCAAAGGTCAAAACTCACGTAAGAGCGGTGGTACTCGTCCAGGTTTCGAAGGCGGTCAAACAGCACTTTATCGTCGTTTGCCTAAATTCGGCTTCACTAGCCAATTGGCTTTGAAAACTGCTGAAGTACGTTTATCTGAGCTTGCTAAAGTTGAAGGCGACATCGTGTCTCTTGAAACTTTAAAAGCTGCGAACGTTGTACGTAAAGACATGATCCGTGCTCGTATCGTACTTTCTGGTGAAATTACTCGTGCATTCACTGTTCAAGGTGTTGCATTGACTAAAGGCGCTAAAGCTGCTGTTGAAGCTGCTGGCGGCAAAGTCGAGGAGTAATCCCCAGTGTCTATGACTCCTAGTTCTTCAGGTCATGTCAACATGATGAAAGGCCAACCATTTCATGTGAAATACCGTGAAATTATTCGTCGAATGATGTTTCTCATTGGTGCGTTGTTGGTGTTTCGACTAGGAGCGCATATTCCAGTACCAGGCATCAATAATGCTGCGTTAGAAAACTTGTTTAATGCAAACCAAGGTACCATCCTTGGTTTGTTTAACATGTTCTCTGGTGGGGCATTAGAACGAATGTCTATTCTTGCTCTCGGGATCATGCCATACATCTCTGCATCGATTATCGTGCAGTTGATGTCAACTGTGGTTCCTTCGCTGGAAGCTTTAAAGAAAGAAGGCGAGCAAGGCAAACGTAAAATTAATCAATACACACGACAAGGCACATTATTCTTAGCGCTAGTACAGGCGGTAGGTATGTGTGCAGGCCTGATCAGTCAGGGGATTACCCTGAATACTGGTTTGGCTTTTTATGTTCCTGCAGTAACCTCATTGGTTGCGGGGACCATGTTCTTGATGTGGTTGGGTGAACAGATTACCGAGCGTGGGGTGGGGAATGGTATTTCCATGATCATCTTCGCGGGTATTGTTGCCGGATTGCCTAATCTGATTATGCAATCTTTCTCATCTGTAGATAATGGCCAGACCAGCCTGATTGGCTTGGTAATTTTTGGTTTGTTATCTCTGGGTGTTTTGGCAGCGATCGTGTTTATCGAGAAAGCGCAACGTCGTATTCCGGTAAACTATGCTCAAAAACAACAAGGTCGTCGTGTATTTACTGCACAGCAGACACATTTGCCATTAAAAATTAATATGGCGGGTGTGATTCCGGCAATTTTTGCCAGCTCATTGCTTTTGTTCCCTGCGAGCTTAGGTCAGTGGGTGGGTAGTGCAGATCCAAATGCTGGATTTATTAAGCGTAGCCTGCAAGATGTAGCATTGGTGTTGTCGCCTGGTCAGCCGTTGTATTTGGTGCTCTTTGGTGCGTTAATTATCTTTTTCTGTTACTTCTATACAGCACTGGTATTTAGTCCTAAAGAAGTGTCAGAGAACTTGAAACGCAGCGGAGCTTACGTGCCTGGTATACGTCCAGGTGAGCAAACTGCTCGTTACTTAGATCATATTCTCAATCGTTTGACGTTTATTGGCGCGATTTATATCGCAGTCATTTGTTTGATGCCGATGGTATTGCAAAGTTCATTTGGTATTCCATTCTATTTGGGTGGTACCTCTTTGCTGATTGTTGTGGTAGTAGTGATGGACTTTATGGCTCAGCTGCAATCACACCTCACTTCGCACCAATACGATAATCAAACGTTAATGAGAAAAACGACTGCTCATCCTAAGGGATAAGCGCACTTGAGGTTTCATCATGAAAGTACAAGCTTCTGTTAAGAAAATTTGTGGTAGCTGTAAAGTTATCCGTCGTAATGGGGTTATCCGCGTAATTTGTAGCGCAGAACCTCGTCATAAGCAGCGTCAAGGTTAATCTGATTAAGACCTGTTGATTTCTGTAGGCGAATTAGGTTATTATCCGCCCCTCAAGATTTTTGTGGGGCGGTTGATTATCTACTGCCTTTTTGGAGAAAATTGAATGGCTCGTATTGCCGGTGTAAACATTCCGGATAACAAGCACGCTGTTATCTCTCTAACGTATATCTTTGGTATTGGTCGCCATACTTCAAAAGCTATCTTAGCTGCTGCTGGTATTGCTCCAACTACTAAGATCCGTGAATTAGATGACGCTCAGCTTGATGCGATTCGTGCAGAAGTTGCTAAGGTTCCGACCGAAGGTGATTTACGTCGCGAAATTTCCATGAACATTAAACGTTTAATGGATCTAGGCTGCTACCGCGGTCTTCGTCATCGTCGCAGCTTGCCTGTCCGCGGTCAACGCACCAAAACTAACGCTCGTACCCGTAAAGGTCCGCGCAAACCTATTAAGAAATAAGATTTCTGGAAGCTAAAAGATGGCTAAAGATACTCGCGCACGCAAGAAGGTCACTCGTACCGTCTCTGAAGGTGTCGCACACATTCACGCTTCTTTTAATAACACCATTGTGACTATTACCGATCGTCAAGGTAATGCACTGGCTTGGGCCACTTCAGGTGGACAAGGCTTCCGTGGATCACGTAAATCAACTCCGTTCGCTGCTCAGGTAGCTGCTGAAGTTGCTGGTAAAGCTGCTTTAGACTACGGTTTGAAAAACTTGGACGTCCTTGTAAAAGGTCCTGGTCCTGGTCGTGAATCTGCGGTTCGTGCTTTAGGTGCAGTGGGTTATAAAATTAACAGCATTACCGATGTGACGCCAATCCCGCACAACGGTTGCCGTCCACCTAAAAAACGTCGCGTGTAAGGAGAAACATTCATGGCTCGTTATATTGGTCCAAAATGCAAACTCTCTCGTCGCGAAGGGACAGACCTGCAACTTAAATCAGGCGTTAAACCGTTTGATGTTAAGACAAAAAAACATGCGAAAGTTCCTGGCCAACACGGCGGGGCTCGTGGTGGTAAACAATCTGAGTACTCACTACAATTACGTGAAAAACAAAAAGTACGTCGCATGTACGGTGTTTTAGAGCGTCAATTTAGTAACTACTATAAAGAAGCTGCTCGTGTTAAAGGCGCAACTGGTGAAAACCTGTTGAAGCTACTTGAAAGCCGTCTTGATAACGTTGTTTATCGTATGGGTTTCGGTTCTACTCGTGCAGAAGCTCGTCAGTTAGTATCTCACCGTAGCATCACTTTGAATGGCCGTCGTGTTAACATTGCGTCTATCCAAGTTAAAGCAGGTGATGTGATCGCAGTTCACGAAGGCGCTAAGCAACAATTACGTATCAAAAACGCAATTGAATTAGCTACTCAACGTGGTATGCCTTCTTGGATGGAAATTGACCATTCTAAATTAGAAGGTACGTTCAAAGCTGCACCGGATCGTTCTGATTTACCTGCTGAAATCAACGAAAGCTTGATTGTAGAATTGTATTCTAAATAATCCTTGAGGAAGCAATATGACGCGTACTGCAAATGAGTTTCTAACTCCGCAAGCGATCAAGGTCGAAGCGGCAAGCGGGACCTCGGCAAAAGTTATTCTAGAACCATTAGAGCGTGGCTTTGGTCATACTCTTGGTAATGCTTTACGTCGCATCCTTCTTTCTTCTCTACCTGGCGCAGCTGTGGTAGAAGTTGAGATTGAAGGGGTCGAGCACGAGTACAGTACTTTGGAAGGCTTGCAGCAGGACATCGTCGAGCTCTTGCTGAACCTAAAAGGATTGTCGATTAAGCTGTTCGATCAAAATGAAGCATATTTGACATTAGAGAAACAAGGTGCAGGCGACGTAACTGCGGCTGACCTTCGTTTACCTCATAATGTTGAAGTGGTTAACCCTGAACATTTGATCGGTACTTTAAGTGCCTCAGGCTCATTGAAAATGCGTCTGAAAGTGGCTCAAGGTCGTGGCTACGAGACTTCTGATTCACGCTTCCCAGAAGGCGAAACTCGCCCAGTGGGTCGCTTGCAGTTAGATGCTTCTTACAGCCCAATCAAACGTGTTTCATACACCGTGGAAAACGCGCGTGTAGAACAACGTACTGACCTTGATAAACTGATCATTGATCTTGAAACCAATGGTACTGTAGATCCTGAAGAAGCGATCCGCAAAGCTGCAACTATTTTGCAGCAACAAATTGCGATCTTCGTTGACCTTCAGAAAGATCAAGCACCTGTTGCTCAAGAGCCTCGTGAAGAAGTTGACCCAATCTTGCTTCGCCCAGTAGATGATCTAGAGCTAACTGTTCGTTCTGCTAACTGTTTGAAAGCAGAAAACATTTACTACATTGGTGATCTTGTACAGCGTACCGAAGTTGAGTTGCTTAAAACTCCTAACTTGGGTAAAAAATCGCTTACTGAGATCAAAGATGTTCTGGCTTCTAAAGGCTTACAACTCGGCATGCGTTTAGAGAACTGGCCACCGGCTAGTCTCCGTATGGACGATCGTTTCGCCTATCGTAGCCGTTAATTAAGTAGGACTATCACCATGCGTCATCGTAATAGTGGTGTGAAATTAGGCCGTACAAGCAGTCATCGTAAAGCGATGTTCCAAAACATGGCTAACTCTTTGTTCGAGCACGAGTTGATCAAAACAACTGTGCCTAAAGCAAAAGAGTTACGTCGTGTAGCTGAGCCTTTAATCACTTTAGCTAAAAACGATACAGTAGCAAACCGTCGTTTGGCGTTTGCTCGTACTCGTTCAGCAGCAACTGTTGGTAAATTATTTACCGTTCTTGGCCCTCGTTACAAAGAGCGTAACGGCGGTTATCTACGTGTTCTTAAAGCGGGCTTCCGTGCAGGTGATGCTGCACCGATGGCTTACGTTGAGCTAGTAGATCGCGAAGTTAACTAATTTCGTGAAGAATAACGCAAGTTGTTCGAAAAGGTCGGTTGAATAAACCGGCCTTTTTTATTGTCTGTATATTTTAATTTAGTCTGACTTTTAATCTCGTATAACTGGATCTGGCCTCAAAAGATAAAAAAATAACGTCTTTTTAATAAACTTGACATTGTGTATTGTCAGTTTTGTGATTTAATAAAAACAGATAGCATCGCTTAGGTAAAAAAACAACATGGAAAAGCAGGTAGATATTTTAATTGTGGGTGCGGGGATCTCGGGGATTGGTCTGGCAGCGCATCTTTCTAAACATTGTCCGCAACGCTCTTTTGAGATTATTGAACGCCGCGAAAGTATTGGTGGAACTTGGGATCTGTTTAAATATCCGGGAATCCGTTCTGATTCGGATATGTCGACTTTTGGTTTTAATTTCAAACCCTGGAAGAAAGAAAGCGTGCTTGCCGATGGCGCATCCATCAAAAATTATCTTGCTGAAGTGGTAGAAGAGTTTAAACTTCAGCCAAAAATCTATTTCCAGCATCGGGTTCTGAGTGCTAATTATGATTCTGCCACCTGCAAATGGTCAGTAGAGATTGTGGACGCACAGGGTAAGACGCAGATCTGGATCGCCAACTTTATACTGGGTTGTACCGGTTATTATAATTATGATCAGGGTTTTCAGCCGGAGTTTCCAAATCAAACTGCATTCAAAGGTGAGTTTATTCATCCGCAACATTGGCCGGAAAATTTAAACTATAAAGGCAAAAAGGTGGTCATTATTGGTAGTGGTGCGACCGCGATTACCTTGGTTCCTGCGATGGTCAAAGGTGGAGCAGGTCATGTGACCATGTTGCAGCGTTCACCGACTTATATTGCCTCTGTGCCTTCGGTCGATTTTATTTATTCAAAAATGCGTAAATATCTGCCTGAGGAGGTCGCCTACAAGCTGACACGTGCGCGTAATATCGGCATGCAGCGCGGGATTTATGCTTTGGCACAGAAACAGCCAAAATTATTAAAATCACTTTTGCTTAAATCGGTGCAATTCCAGCTGAAAGGTAAAGTGGACATGAAGCACTTTACCCCGAATTATGAACCTTGGGATCAGCGTCTCTGTGTGGTGCCGGATGGGGATCTGTTTGAAATTTTACGTGAAGGGCAGGCATCGGTTGCAACGGATCAGATAGAAACCTTGACCGAAACTGGAATTCAGCTGAAATCAGGTCAACATCTGGATGCTGATATTATTGTTTCTGCAACGGGTCTGAATATTCAAATCCTCGGCGGGATTCAGGCGACGATGGATGGTCAGCCTATCGATACCTCACAGCATATGCTGTATAGAGGCATCATGGTCAGTGATATACCAAATATGGCGCTGATTATTGGCTATATTAATGCCTCCTGGACGCTTAAAGTCGATATTGCAGCTGAGTATATTTGCCGTTTGTTGAACTATATGGATCAGCAAGGTTATGCGCAGGTGATTCCTCAGGGAGATCAGAGCGAATTGCTTCAGGATACCGTCATGGGCAGTCTCAGTTCGGGTTATATTGCCCGTGCTGCGGATGTGATGCCAAAGCAGGGTAAACATGCTCCGTGGAAAGTCAGCAATAATTATCTCGCAGACCGCAAGGAACTCAAACAGGCTTCCTTTGAAGATGGGGTGCTGAAATTTAGAAAAAACAGCAATGCTTTAAAGCATAAACCGCGTCTGGTTTCTTAAAGTTATATTTTTGCATACAGAAAAAGGAGTCCTAAGAGACTCCTTTTTTATGAATCCATTTTAAAGTGAACGGGCGATGAGTTCTTTCATGATTTCATTGGTACCCGCGTAAATCCGATTGGCACGGTTGTCGATATAGGCACGGGCAATCGGATATTCCAGCATATAACCATAGCCGCCATGCAATTGCAGACATTCATCTACGACTTTGCTGTACATTTCTGAAATCTTGTATTTGGCCGCAGCAGCGGCATCTACGCCCAGTTCGTGATTGAGTTGCAGCTGCATACAGCGATCCAGATAAGTGCGGCACACATCGATCTCGGTACGTAGTTCTGCCAGTTTAAAACGGGTATTTTGAAAATGGCTGATGCTCTTGCCAAATGCCTGACGCTCCTTGGTATATTTCACTGTATGTGCGAAAGCGGCTTCAGCGCCTGCCTGACAGATAATCGCCACAATCAGGCGCTCCCAGGCCAGTTCTTTCATTAGCATCATAAAACCCATGCCTTGCATTCCCAGCAGATTTTCTTTGGGGACACGGACATTATCAAAGAACAGCTCGCAAGTATCCTGGCCTTTCATGCCGATTTTATTCAGCGGTTTACCTTTGCTAAATCCGGCTCGGTCGGCTTCGACCATAATTAATGAGAGATTGGCCGAGCCTTTGTCACTATTCCCCGTTTTACAGACCACAATCGCCATCTCACAGAGATAGCCATTGGTAATGAAGATCTTGGAACCATTAATCACATAGTCATCGCCATCCAATACAGCAGAGGTACGGACTGCTTGCAGGTCAGAGCCAGTTCCCGGTTCGGTCATGGCAATCGCGGTGACGACCTCTCCAGACGCCATTTTGGGTAGCCAATATTGTTTTTGGCGATCATTGCCAAAATTCAGCAGATAATTGGCGACGATATCCGAATGTAGCGAAAACCCAGTCGCTGAATCTCCGGCATAGGCCTGTTCCTCAATCAAAATCATGCTATACAGCCGGTCTACGCCAGAACCGCCATATTCCTCAGGCATGGTAGCGCAGAGCAATCCAAGCTCACCGGCTTTATTCCACAGCTCTCGATCTACATGCTGCTGACTTTCATAACGCTCGGTATGTGGAATGACTTCTTTCTCATAAAATTTACGTACCGTCTCGCGAAAAGCCTCATGTTCGGTAGTAAAGAGTTGGCGCGGCAGCATCGGAGCAAGTGGGCGAATGGCTGCAGATTGCATCTTGTTATTCCTTATTTTGATCTGTTTGGTTTAACTTAGGCCATGCCAAGATCAGCAGCAATGAGCGGAATGTTCAAATGACTTAAATCTGTTGATGCTTTTGGTCATTTCTATGAAATCCCTCGAAATTCAGCCAGCGCTTCAGGTAAACTATTCGGGTTTATAACGAGTTGGGGAAATTCGATGACTGATGACATTAGCTTGGAAGAGCGCAAGGTGATTTATCGTGCGCGTCGTGGTCTAAAAGAACTGGATGTATATTTTGATCCCTACGTCAAAAACTACTACCTGAATGCTGAGCCTTTCGAAAAGCAGATGTTCGCAGAACTGGTTGAGCAGGAAGACCCGGATTTGCTGGACTGGTTTATGGAAGTGTCCGAGCCGCCACGCCCTGAACTAAAAGATTTTATCAAGAAGCTTAAATTTTACGTTCATGGATAATCGTTGCTTCAAGCTGAAACGCAGTCTGTGTGCATTGGCGTTTCAGCTGTTTATTTTTGCACTGCTGATGTATCTGTTGTATCAGTTATTACCGATTGCAATTTGGGCAGTATGTGTTGTCATAGGCTTGGTAATTTATCAGCTGTTTTATCGTAAGACGCCACAGATAGAGCAGTTTGAATATCTCGATGGACGTGAATGGTCCTTGACTACCAAAGCACGACCGACCCGTCGGGTATTCATCAGTCATGTCATTGATCATCAGGCGTATATTGTGGTGTATTTCCAGCATGCCAAGGCGCGACCTTTACTGATCTGGTGTGATCAATTGCCGTTCAAACAATGGAAGTCTTTAAAAGTACTGACTAAATTAGTTTAGTTATAAGACAAACACATTTTAATGATTTAATTAAAATGTTCATAAAACAAATATTTAGATCAACTTTCTATTTTTATTGTCAGACAAAAATTACGGTTAATGCATAACTTAGAGAAATTGTCTGACAATTTATTCCCTATGTTTTATTTTTAGCCTGTACATTTAACTCACCAACAGCAACTACGGGAGACCTTGATGGAATTTCCAGTGTGGATGTATTTGATCGTCGCGATTGTTTTAGCCTTGGTAGTAGGACGAATCGGGACGGTGCTGAAGGATAAGTTTTCATCTTAACCAAGCAGGGTTTTATCATTTTTCTGCTTGTACAGTTAATAAGTAGCATGTGCTGAACCGTCGCAATGCTACTTTTTTTTGCCCAAAATTTGGGATTCTCCTGAATACAGTCAATTGCAGCGTGGCTATTTAATGGCAAAGTGTCTCGTCTAAATTAGAGTAAATACTCTTTTATTCACAAAATGCTTCTGATATCTTTAGCAGAAAGATGGACATAATCACAATTATAGAGGACAGGAAAATGTCAGGCGTCCGTAAAATATGCCAAGGTATGGCGACCATTGCAATAACAACAACAGTTTTGACGGGGTGTTCTCAGGTCATTAAAACCGGTGCCAATGTTGCACTGGGTTTCACCGAAAACCATATTGTACCGCCGATTTTAGCGATGGATGATGCTGAAATGGTGTGTAATTCAGGGAATTCTTTAACGCCGGCCATTATGGCGACCAAAGAAATGGGGGCGGATCCAACACGGGTGGCCGTGCTGATGTATTCGGCTGCCGGTATTTGTGCCGAGCAAAAAGCGCTGGAAGCCGAGTTACGCTATTTACGTGCTTCAAAAACCAATCAGGTGGCAGAAGCTCAAGATGCCCGAATCGAGCAGAAGCGCTGGGCGACACTGGCAGCACAGCGTCAATATACCGGTTATCAACTGTTCCAGAGCCGTTATGAAAAGAAATACCAAAAAGCCCTGGGTGAAGAATGCCCACGCATGAACAGTGATATCGAGCAAACGGTTTATCTGTTGGGTATGCTCAGTGGCTTGCAGGCCATGACCAATGATATTAACTCGGGTGGTGCAGTGCATGTACCGAAAGATATTGCTGCCGTGGTCGAGCGTGGCATGGTGTGTCTGGATAACGCGAAATTCTGGGGTGCGCCGAATGCCACCCGTGCGGTGATCTGGACTTTGTTGCCAGGCGCAGGGGAAGGCAAGCCTGACCCTTACCAAACATTAAAACAATCTACACAAATTGGTGAGCAAAAAGGTGTACGTTTATCTCATGCCTTGTATGCCGTAGCGGCTCAGGCCAGTGGCGATGATGCCAAAGTTCGGGATGCCTTGAAAACCTTTGCTCAGGCCCGTACGGAGGAAAAACCGGTAAATCCGCAATTCAAGCTGATTGACAGCATGGCCGCGATTATGGTCAGTGGCATATCAGATCGTTACTGGACAGAAAATACTGGTATACGTAGTGGCGATGATGGCATGCAACGTTTCTGGGATGAATCCGACAGTTCTTCCGAGCTCGATGATCTGTTCAGTGCGGATCTGTAATGCAGATACTATGCATGAAGCTTCAGGGATGAAGTCAAATTAGATGGTCAGGGAGGACAACAGGCCGATGCTAGATCAACATTTTCGACGAAAAATTATTTTTCTAGCGGCTTTTGTCTCTCTCTCTGCATGTCTGCAAATTTTTCAGGATCATTTTATCTACTGGCAAGAGAGTCTGCTGGGTGAATTCTGGCGACTCTGGACAGCGCACTGGGTACATGTGAGCTGGATTCATTACTTTCTAAACATTCTCGCCTTTATCTGTTTACCTTTCATTTTTCCACGCGCTACCGTCTGGCATTTCTGTGCCATTTTGCTGATCTTGCCACCGTTGATCAGTTTAAGCTTTTATTTTTTCTTACCCAATATTGAAGCCTATGCTGGCCTGTCGGGCGTGCTGCATGGTGCCTATGTCGCCGTAGCCTGTGTACATTTGCTGTATAAGCGGGAACGCGGCTTTGCGGCGCTGGTATTATTTTTGATTTTTGCCAAACTGGTCTGGGAAAACACCATTGGCAATGTCGGAACGGCGCAGCTGATCGGTAGTCCGGTTTTGGTTGAGGCACATTTACTTGGGGTGATTTGGGGCGTGATTCTGGCGCTGATCTATATTGTGAGCAATTATTTTCGGGATAATTAAAGTGCAGAGATAAATAATTTACTTGGCAGAAAATACAAAAAGAAAATATAAATTGTCATTTTTATTGTGCCAATTTTCATGCAAAGTCAAAACATAGAATAAAGATCCTGACCTTTGAAAAGGAATTTTCTAGGCAGAAGGGAAGATCAGCGTCCTAGACCAAGCATCAGGCCGCTAAAATAAAAATAGGAATACACATGCAAAATAATGATCAAAACAGATCAGGATTAGGTCTGTTGCGTTATATATGGACAGAGTGGATCTCGACCTTCGTCGTGCTGGTTTTACTTTTGCTCACTTTGATTATTGGCACCGGGGAAATGATTCACGGTCAGTTGCTGCGTATGGGGGAGCGTATTTACGGCGATCCGGCAACAGGAATGCAATATTCATTTTTAAGGGCTGAGCCGACGCGTCCACAATGTGAACGCAATATTAATGTTGATCAACGCGTTCAGCAGCAGATAAAAGCCGATGCAGCCGATGAATATGCCGACTTCTTCGGGGTGCGTTCGGAAGCGGATGTCCGTGCTGCGGTGTTACAGGCACAGCAGGTCTGTGAAGAATCCTACCTGTTTTATGATAAAGCCATTCAACATGTGCAAGCTCATCCAAGTATTCGGGCTTATCGGACGTTTGAAACCTCTTTTTTTGGAATCTTCAAGTTTGGTACGGAAAACCGGGCTTTGCTTCTGGTCATCATGGTGGTCTTTGCTGCGATCAGTGCCACTCTAAAAACCCATCATATTGGCTTACGTAGCCCGAGCACGCGTATCGACTTTAAAGTTTATTCGGTCGCCATGCTGGTCGCTAATGCTTTCCTGGCATTTTCATCCTATAGCCAATATCAGTCCGTATTGAACTCGGGCGTGCCGATGGGGGAGATGAAGTACATCTACTGGTTGTGGATGATTCTGTTCAGCACACTCACCTTGATCAGCCTGTATCAGGTGATCAAACAGCCAAAACCAACGCGCGAAGGTGGCAGTTTTGGTCTGGCCTTTTTGAGTGTGCCGCTGTATGCCTATATGGCCATTACTACCGGAATAAATTTCACCTTTTTTATGGACTATCCAATGGGACAGGGGATTTACCTCGGTCAATTGGTAGAGTTTTCCAGTATTTTCCTAAATCTGGCCTTGTTTATCTGGGCCGGTATGTTGCTGAAACAGACCCGTGTCGTGGACATGTTCCTGAATATTCTGCGTCCATGGAATCTGGCCCCTGAAACCCTGACCTGGTTAATCTTGCTGGCAGCTGCATTACCGACCGCCTATACCGGAGCATCAGGGATTTTCGTAATTGCCGCAGGTGCGATTATTTACAAGGAAGTCTGGAATGCGGGCGGACGCCGTCAGTTTGCATTGGCCGCCACTGCAATGTCTGGTTCACTGGGCGTGGTTTTACGTCCTTGCTTGCTGATTGTCGTTGTGGCATCACTGAATAAAGAAGTGACCACCGACTTACTCTATCACTACGGGATTTATGTCTTCCTGCTCAGTTCGACTTTATTCCTGGTAATTTCCCTGTTCTTTGCAGAAAACAAATTCCGGATTGCTGCACCTATTGTGGCTGCTCCTCAATCCGGTCGCGCCTTCATTGCGATTATTCCATATATCGTGATTTTCATTCTGATCTGGTTATTCTATAAATATGCCTTGTCGACTGACCTGAATGAATTTACCGCACCGGTGATGATGCCAGTCATTCTGCTGATGATTGTCTTGTTCGACAAGTTGCGTCATGAACCTGCGCCGTTGCCGGCAGTGGGGCATTGGGATGAAACTTTGACCGCAACTTTAAACTCAAGATCGACACCTGAACTGGCAACAGCCGGTGCTGCGGCCAATGCAGAATATCGTGAAGCTGAACATAGCGAACAATCAGGCAAAGAACTGGTGGTTGATCATGCTGTGCAGCGCTCAAAGGCGACCGAAATTTTACGTCAAGTCGGTTTCTGGAAGTCCATGCATATTTCGACCAGTGAGACCGTGGGCCATATTGGTGCCTTGGTCATTCTGATGGCACTCTCGGTGAGTGTCGGTGGCTTGCTGGAACGTATTGAAATTATGGAAGCCTTCCCGACCGATATCAGTAGTACTATTTTGGTGATTTCACTGATTGTCGGCTTGATGATTTTTGTCGGGATGATCATGGATCCATTTGGCGCGGTGATTCTGATTTCGGCAACCGTGGCTCCAGTGGCTTACCAATATGGCATTCATCCAGTTCATTTCTGGATGATTACCCTGATTGGTTTTGAGCTGGGTTATGTGACGCCACCGGTTGCGCTGAATCATCTGCTGGCCAGACAGTCGATTGGCGATGCTGAGGTGGCTGAAGCGGATGCGGAAGTTCGCCATCTGTCTTTTTACTATCGTTATGAACGCTGGATTTTACCAGTGATAGTATTGCTGCCTGCGATGCTGATCATTGCCTATGTGCCTTATATCTTTAAACTGTTCGGCTGGTATCAATAAGAAAAAAGCAATAAAAAAGCACCTACGGGTGCTTTTTTATTGCTTTGATTTCGAATCTTGATCAAATCTTGGATGAATTCAGGCGCTTTTGTAGAATCGGGCTACACAGTAGAATCGCACAGAAAATCAGCCCCAGCCCAATCAGGCTATAAAGGTCTGGAACCTCATGCCAGAACAGAAAGCCCCACATGCCGGCAAAGAAAATCGCCACATAGTTGACCGGTCCAATTTGTCCTGCCGGAGCCAGCTTGTAGGCATTTGACATGAACAGTTGGCTGAAATTGGCCAGGATGCCAGCAGTAATCAGATAGCTGAGTTCTGTCAGAGTATAAGGTCGCCATAGCCAGAACATCGGAATTACTGAAATCAGGGTGCCAATAAAGCAGAAATAAAATACGATTTTTTCCGGAGACTCGGTTTTGGTCAGCGCTCGAACCGTGACAAACGCCATCGCCGCCAGAAAACTTGCACCCAAACCAATGACCGACATCAGGTTAATTAAACCCGAATCCGGTTTGGCAACACAGAGTACGCCGATGAAACCAATCAGAGCTGCGGCTAACATGCTTGTGGTGATTTTTTCCTTGAGAAATAGCCAGGCAATCAAAGGAATAAAAATCGGGGAAGAGTAGGTGAAGACCATGGCATTGGAGAGTTTTAAATGAGCAATGGCATAGAAAAAGCCGTACATGGCAGTCAGGCCGACCACTGCGCGCCAAGTGTGCATCCATAGTTTTTCAGTTTTGAAAAAACCAATGCCTTTATTGAAAATGAAAGGCAGGAAAATAAACAGCCCAACAAAATTGCGAAAGAAGACCACGGTAGCATTATCAATTGTTGTTGAGGCATAACGGATACAGACGCCCATGACTGAAAAGAGAAAAGCAGAGCAGGTCAGTAACAGAATGGCTTTAAGCAGATGCGGAGCGGCTGGGGCAGACATGGAAACAACTGAGCTAGAAGATCTGACGATATTCTAGCTGAAATGCTGTCGAGATTTACTGGCTTTGAGCAAGTTGTGCTTCAAGTAACTTGATCTGTTCCTCTTTCAGTTGGACCAACTGGTCGGCATCGCTATGCTGCGCATCCAGTGTGGCTTTTTGTTCATTGAGCTGAACTTGGATGTCATCTAATTTAGCCACTTCTTCTTTGACCAAACTGGCATTCTCCGGCACTGGTGCATCTAACAGCTGATTTGATACCAGTGCTTTAGCTTCGATCGTCTCAGGTGCTTTCGCTGCCGCCGTATCTTCTTCAGTTTTCGCCGCAGGTTTTGCTGCCGGAACAGCCGCGATATCTTCCTGATGTATGCGTTCCGCTTCACCGGAAGAGGCATTCAACCACTGATATAGCAATACCAATGCAACGACAGTAACTAAAGCCCCCATAATCCCCATTAAAAGTTTGGGGTTATTTCTTTGTTCTACTGACATAGCTTGAACCTTGATTTTTATTTTACTGAACGAGGTTTAAACTGAATCACGCCAACTTCATCTGGAACAGCTGGTGTTTCTGGTTGATCAACATGTGTGGGACGATTTTCTTCATAACCACATTCAATACATTCGATCCATTCATCTTCACCAGAGGTCAGCATGACGACGCGATCTAACGCCTGACATTTTGGACATTTTGCGCCTGCAATGAAACGACGTTTAATGGTCATCATACTCACCTTGTGATCAACTTAAAAAGCTAGTTTAAGCGTTTTTAGAGGGGTTCGTCCAACCTTGATGACGCAGCAACGCATCTATTTTTGGCTCGCGTCCGCGGAAATTGATAAATGCGTCAAGTGCTGTGTCTTTTCCGCCAACTGCGAGGATATTTTCCCGAAACTGCTTTCCGGTAGTGGTATTAAAAATACCTTCATCTTCAAAGCGGTCGAAGGCATCACTGGCCAAAACTTCGGCCCATTTATAGGAATAATATCCTGCTGCATAACCACCGGCAAAAATGTGACTGAAGCTGTGCTGGAAACGGTTATAGTCGGTGGTCGGTAGGACCGCATACTTTTCACGGATCTCATTCAGAGTAGCCTGAACCTGTGTTGCATTTAAAGCCGGATTGGCTCGGTGAATACTCAGGTCAAACAGGGCAAATTCAAGCTGACGCAGGGTTTGCATGCCAGACTGGAAGAAACGTGCATCGAGCAGGGCTTTCAGCAACTCTGCCGGCAAGGATTCTTGAGTTTCAATGTGCTCGCTGAGCAGATCCAGACTTTCCTGATCCCAGGCCCAGAATTCCATAAACTGGCTTGGCAGTTCGACCGCATCCCAAGCCACGCCATGGGTACCTGCTACCGCAATATTGTCCACTTCTGTCAGCATATGATGCAGGCCATGACCAAATTCATGGAACAAGGTGATGACTTCATCATGGGTCAAGAGTGCAGGGCGATTGCCGACGGGTGGAGTAAAGTTACCGACCATATAACAAATCGGTTTTTGCAAGCCATCACTGGTCTGCATACGGGAACGGAAACCGCTCATCCATGCACCGCCACGTTTGCCCTGACGTGCATATAGATCAAAATAGAAACCGCCAATCACCTGACCCTGATCTTCTAATTCAAAATAACGTGCATCCGGATGCCATACAGGCGCTTCACGTTCAATCACCTGAATGCCATACAGACGATTAACAATACTGAACAGGCCTTGCAGGATTTTCGGTGCAGGGAAGTAAGGTTTAAGCGCTTCCTGTGACAGGTTAAATTGCTGCATTTTCAGCTTTTCAGAATAATAGCCACTGTCCCACGGTTGCAGGTCACGGATGCCATCTTCAGCAGCAATCGCTTTCAGTTCTGCAATTTCTTTCTCTGCTGGCGCGCGGGCATGCTCTGCCAGATCACGCAAGAATTCGTCTACGGCCTCTACACTTGGTGCCATTTTGCTGGCTAAGGACAATTCCGCATAATTATTAAAGCCAAGCAGTTTTGCCATTTCCAGACGCAAACTGAGAATTTCTTCGATCAGTGCAGTATTGTCAAACTCGCTCTGTTCAGCCTGATCTGACGCACGCGTGGTATAAGCTTTATAGAGTTCTTCACGCAGAGGGCGATTTTCTGAATGGGTCATGATCGCCAGATAAGACGGGAAATCCAGCGTAGCCACCGGTTGATCCAGCTCACGTTGCTGACCATATTGTTTTAACAGCTCAATATTATTTGAAGATAGACCCGCTAACTCATCTTCATTCAGCGGTCTGAAATAGGCCTGAGTCGCATCTAGCACATGGTTGGAGAAGTCGGAAGATAATTGGGACAGACGTGCCGAAATTTCCGCATAACGTTTTTTCGCTTCACCCTCTAACGCCACCCCAGATAATTTAAAGTCACGTAAGGCCAGTTTAATAGCGCTTTGCTGCGCTGCCGGCAGTTCACTATAAATCGACGCATCATAAATATGCTGATAGGTCTGATACAGCGCCGTATGTTGACCCAGTTGCGTATAATATTCGCTAAGACCCGGTAAAAGTGCTTGGTAGACATCACGGGTTTCGGCATTGTTCATCACGGCATTTAAATGTGACAAGATGCCCCAAGACTCACTCATATTGTTTTCAAGCGTGTCGACATGTTCCAGAGTAGTCAGCTGCTCCTGTACTGTAGTAGGCGTTTCGGTGAGGTCATTCAGGAACTTTTGCCCTTCAGAGATACAGCTTTCAATTTTTTGTTTTAGCTCAGCCAGCGTAATCTGATCAAATTGTGGAACAGGCAAAGTTGCCTTTTCTAAAGTCATGTCGGTCTGCCGATTTATTTCCTATGTTAAATCTAGATGTAGGGGTTATGAGCTAGGAAATCAAGCTATCTACAGTTTTTTCTCGATCTTTTGATTTAAGGTTGTTAATGATTTATTGATATTTTTTAATTGTTCTAATAATCCTCCATTGGATGCTGGAAGTGATTCTAATTCATTTATATCAATTGTAGAGATGTCAGTGATTTTTGTTTTCCAAAGATTCAAAGGGTGTTTATACAAATATGTAATAGTGAATGTTATAGGGGAATTATCTAATGAATCTTTTAAGCCCCCATATTGCCCCCAATCGTATATATAGCTCTGATTGGGTGGGAATACTTTGACTCCATTTTTAAAAATACCAGTTTCAAAATCTTGTTTTTCAGAATTTAATTTTTCAATTCCAAATGCCGCGCGAGGGATCGGTCGATCACTAGATATTTTTACATTATGAGCGATGGATTTTCCAATATTTTTAACATGAAGTTGGATTACGGATTCTTTCCCATAATGAGGCGTAGCAAAAATAATAATTTGTGGTTGCTGATCGGATTTAAATACTGCGTAGGTTACGAGCAGAGCCATAAGAGAAATGATTAATGTTAGAATATTAATAACTTCCAATTTATAATTCCTTTTTATTTCTAGTTAGTATTTTGATTATGAATAAAAAAGAGCGCCATAGCGCTCTTTTTAAACCATCAAAAATTATTCAGTCTTGGCTTTTGCATTCGACTTTTTCTTTTTGACCTTGGCCTTTTTCTTTACTTTATCTTTAACCTTTGCTTCAGACTTTCCTGCAGATGGTTTAGCAGACTTTTTACTGTAAGAGCTGGGTTTTCCTTTTCCTTTTTTGCGTCGTATGGGTTGTTCTCCATCGGCGCTCAAGTTGGATTTAGATTCACGTTCATTATTGCCAAACACTTCTTCTGTCGCTGCTGGACGTGATACTGGTTTTTTCTCACTCACGCGCGGTGCACGGGCACGAACTGCACGGCCGGCATGACTGAGTTGTTGCACCAGTTCAAAATCGATCTTACGTTCTTCCAGATTGACACCGGCAACCTTGATTTTGACTTCATCACCCAGACCAAAGACCTGACCACGGTTCTGGCCGATCAGATTCTGGCTGCTTTGATCAAAGACAAAGAAGTCATCACCTAGCTGGCTGACATGCACCATACCATCGACATACAGATCTTTTAACGTGACAAACAGGCCAAATTCTGCCGTTGCACTAATAATGCCGACAAATTCTTCGCCCAGATGCTGCTGCATATAATGACATTTCAACCAGGTCGTCACCGAGCGCGACGCTTCATCTGCACGACGTTCTGTGGCAGAGAAATGGTCACCAGCTTCATCTAAAGCACCGCCTGAAAGCGGAGATGGCTTGTTATTTAAATGTGCTTTGATTGCACGATGCAATAACAAATCCGGATAACGGCGAATTGGTGAAGTGAAATGTGTATAGGCTTCATAAGCCAGACCATAATGGCCTGCATTACTCGCACCATAGTAAGCCTGCATCATGGAGCGTAATAACACGGCATGAATACTTGGTGCATCAATCCGTTCTTTGGTCGCTTCAATCACCGCCTGATAATCTTTCTGAGTCGGCTGTTCCGGGAAATTCAAACCCAGCAGCTTGACGAAGTCACGGACTTTCTGGATACGTGAGAACTCTGGTGGCTCATGCACACGGTACAACATTGGCATTTCATTTTTCAATGCATATTCTGCGGCTGCCACGTTGGCCAGCAACATACATTCTTCAATCAGCTTATGCGCATCATTACGGCTACGCGGCAAAATTTCTTTAATTCCGCCCAGTTCGTCGAAGGTCATGTAAGTTTCGACGGTTTCAAATTCCATGGCATGGCGTTCAGCACGTAAACTTTTAAGAACTTGATAAAGCTGGAACAGGGTGTTGATCGACTTGCGAACTTCACGGTCTTCGGTAATGGCTTGACTGTCACCTTCCAGATACTGTGCGACCTGATCATAGGTCAAACGTGCCTTGGAATGCATAACAGATGGATAGAACTCAAAACCGGTAACACGGCCAGCACGTGACAGTTTTAAATCACAGACCATACATAGGCGGTCAACATTCGGATTTGGTGGTGTTTCA
This sequence comes from Acinetobacter sp. CIP A162, assembly GCF_000367905.1. GTDB lineage: Bacteria > Pseudomonadota > Gammaproteobacteria > Pseudomonadales > Moraxellaceae > Acinetobacter > Acinetobacter lwoffii. The sequence goes on from NZ_KB849157.1 coordinate 339,424, forward strand.
AAAAGTATGCTGGCATTAAACGAATCCATTATTGATATAAAAGAACACTAAATCAAAGGCTTTGAAATGATTTTCAAGCTTTTTGGAGAAGTTGCAGCTTCTCCTAAAGCCTCGCCTGATTCGATGCCGTAATCGACAATTATTGCCTTCTATACCCACAGTGAAAAATTTACCAATCAACTGTTTGCATTCTTTAAAGGTCGTAACAAAGCTATCCCAATGGTCACTTGATATACATGTATAGCTTACACCTAACTGCTTCAATTTTAATTTAAGTCGTTTTGCAGTGGCTAAATCTCGGTTACCCCATACATAAGCAACAATTTCACCTGTTTCTCGATGATAGGCATAAATTAGCCATTGTTTATTTTGCTTATGACCAACAAAAGTCCAAAACTCATCTACTTCAAGGGTTTCATAATGACTTTGCTGTGCTCGAAGTTGATATTTTGATTGGCTAAGTGTCCGTAGAACTTTACCGATACTTACTCTTTCAATTTCTGCTATATCCCTGACACCACTGCCTCGCACCATGAGGTGTAATATTTTGGTTTTGATACCTGAGTGACAGCCTTGATAACTGAGAGCATGATCACCAATAAATTGACGTCTGCATATTTTACATTGGTAATTTTGCTTACCATCTACTTTTGTGCCATTTTTCTTTATACTGTCACTTAGGCAGGCTGGACACTTGATTTCTAGAGTTATTCGCATTTCTCTATTTTATCAAAATCCAACCTGCTTTTTTTCAGCATACTTTTTGAAACACCACCTCGGATTTAACGAACACAGGCCATTCGACAATGCTTCAGGCAGCATCGGTAAAACAAAGTGCGGGAAGTAGACTGACGTCCCGCGTTCCTGCGCTTCATCATCCAGCGGTTTGCCTGGACGCACATAATGGCTGACATCGGCAATGGCTACGACTACACGATAACCACCGCCGGGACGTTTTTCGGCATAAACGGCATCATCAAAGTCACGTGCATCTTCACCGTCAATAGTAACTAAGGCTAAATCACGCAGATCCACACGACCCTCATGGTCTTTGGCCGTTGGTTCTTTAAAGCTCTCGGCTTCTTTAACAACTTCTTCCGGGAATTCATAAGGCAAACCATATTCTAAAATGGTTTGTGGAATGATGATTTCAGTATCGGCCTTGTCTGCCATGGACTGCACAATATGCCCAGTCGCGAATTCTTCACGGGTCGGATAGGTATCAATCGCCACACGAATCGAGTCACCCAGATTGACTTGGGCATGTTCAATCAGTTCTTTTTCAAGGGTAATTGGCTGATGTGCATTCGGGTTGGCTGGCTGGATAAAGTATTCACCATCATACTCTGACACTTTACCAATGATCTGTTTGACACGATGCTGCACAACTTCAGTAATATAGCCCCAGGCCTTACCTTTACGGTCTACCGAAGTCTGACGCACTTTAACGCGGTCACCATTAAAGACCAGGCGCAGTTCACGCTCAGCCAGTAATAGGTCGTCCTGGCCGGAAATGTTGGCAGTTCCCATCCCCCGGGAATTGATATAAACCGTCGCTTCGGATTCAGGTTGCTCGACGGCAATCTGAAACTTGTAGCCGTCTTTCATCAGTTGCCCGTCACGCACCATCGCAATTAAACGATGGCTCAGGGCATCAATACTTTTTTGATCTGCAATTTCAAAATGTTCGACCAGGTCTGCATGGGACTGGGCATTGTTCTTTTCGATGGTTTCTAAAATGAGCGTGCGGCTAGGGATAGGGTTGTCATAACGTTCGGCTTCAGCTTTTGCTTCAGGATCGACCCAGTTTTTCATCATGTCTTTAAATTTATCTTAGGAGATAGGTTTAGCATAAAACATGTGTGCGCAGACTGCACGTAAATGATTGCAATAATCCATTTAAGTTTTCAATTTTCTGTTAATTTTCGATAACTGGAAATTTATGCAGTTTTTTTACTATCAAAATGCACGAAAAATCGAGGAATTGCTTAAAAAGTATTTAAACGAGCAAAAATATGCACTTTTTTTTGATGCTGCGCTTGCAGTGCCATGCCGAAATTTGTATTATGGCCGCACGTTACGGTGAGATGGGTGAGTGGCTGAAACCACGTCCCTGCTAAGGACGCATACGGGTAACTGTATCGAGGGTTCGAATCCCTCTCTCACCGCCACGCTTACTTACGTCGCGCGCTCATAGCTCAGCTGGATAGAGCACTTGGCTACGAACTAAGGGGTCGGGAGTTCGAATCTCTCTGAGCGCACCAAGTAAGTTAAGCAGAAAAAACGTATTGCCAACCTAGGCACACAAGTTACGCGCTCATAGCTCAGCTGGATAGAGCACTTGGCTACGAACTAAGGGGTCGGGAGTTCGAATCTCTCTGAGCGCACCAACTTGAACAATTAACCGCACATGTTGCGGTTTTTTTGTGCCTAAAATTTACAGAAACACCAGACAGCACGTGCTAAAAATAAGTCTCAGGCGAGTGAATAAAAATAAAGGCAATCGTGATGAGAAAAATCATTGTCCAGGAATTTTTGACCCTCGATGGCGTGATGCAGGGGCCCGGCGGCCCGGAAGAAGATCTATCTGGTGGTTTTCAATATGGTGGCTGGGTGGCACCGTATTTTAACGGGGAACCTGATCCGGCATTTGATTTCATTATGCAAAAATGGATGCAGCCCTCCGATATTCTTTTAGGGAAACATACTTTTCAGATTTTTGAATCTTACTGGCCCACACATACTGAAGACTGGCTGGGAATTAATGACGTCAATAAATATGTCCTTTCTACCAGTCTGGAGGATTCCGACTGGCAAAATACCCTTTTTCTGAAAAGCATTGATGAGGTAATCAAGCTTAAAGCATCAGGAGAGGGGGATATTCGAGTTTATGGCAGTGCTGCAGTGGTACAGGCGCTTTTTAAATATGAGCTTGTGGATGAACTTCGTCTGCTGACTTTTCCAATCATTCTGGGTGTTGGCAAACGCCTGTTTAGCCATGAATCAATACCCGCCGCTTTTCAATTGATAGATCACTTGGCCAGCTCAAATGGTATTGTGTTTACGCATTATCAAAGAGCAGGAGCAGTAAAGACTGGAACAATAGGCGAGTGATAAAGCGTACAAGGGTGACGATTGTTTTATATTCGAATTCTATTCTGGCTGGATACCTGGTTGAGAATACTTAAGGTTGACCCATTGCGTAGTGCTGGAATTTTTTGGAAAATCCGGCTTCTTGGTTGAATTAATTAAGTGCTTTTAGCTCTAAATCCGTAGAAGTTTTCAGCAGAAAACTATAAATTTTGATGCATCGTTTAATTACTGTACATTCAGTTGTGATTTTATTAAAAAACACTTAACAAGACTGAAAAAGCTCGTATAATGCACCCCATCAAGACGTCGCGCTCATAGCTCAGCTGGATAGAGCACTTGGCTACGAACTAAGGGGTCGGGAGTTCGAATCTCTCTGAGCGCACCAATCTTGATAAGAATTCTGAAAAAACCGCACGTTGATGCGGTTTTTTTACGTCTGTGATTTTTAACTATTTTTCATATAAAAAACCAATAACTCTCTGCTTCCTGCTCATCTTAATTTCTGCTGCACTTTCAGTGCATAAACGGTATTGCCACCTACCGCAGGTAAAACATCGTGATAGGGCATGCTGCGCATGGCTCTTAATAAGAATGGCGCCTGATCGTGAATCTTCATGCTGCTGGTAATTTGAAATAAGGTACCTTGTGACTGCGGTAATAAGCGCATGCCACCTTTCACAAACTTCAAGTCGCCACCATTGGCATTAAACTGGTTTTGCAGGGCATCAGGCTGGTAAAAACGCATCTTGAAATTAAACAGGATCTGAATCACCCCTAAACCGACCGACACCTTATAGTTGGCATCTATATTCTGGGTATTGACCGGATTAAGTTCGACCTTCTTGATCTGCCGGGGGAAAAGCTGCTGGGTTGCTTCAGCTGCTAACCACGGCCGCAATTTTTCGACCGGATGCGCAAAATATTGATAGGTGCTACTAAATCTTAAATTTTCTGAGACTTTTCCTTCTTTGACCTGATAGCTCGGCAAAATGAAACTGACCGGTTGACCAGACTTCTGGCTGATCTGGGCAATTTTTTGTAGCTGTTGAGGGTTGAATCTCAGTTGCGGAATCGGAGTTGCTAGTGCTGCTGTATGCTCGGTTTTAAAGCGTTGTTGTAGTGCTTCCAGCAGAAATGCATTGGTGCTCGGCGGAATGCCGAGTTTGGCTTCAGGCAGCGCATTCAGGATTTTACTGAATAAAAAGCCTTTGGGCTGGTTCAGGTCGCCCCATTGGGTGACAGTCACCAGCGTTCTATGCGGACCCAGTGCAAACCATTCCAGTTTTCCCGCACCATAGGGAATCGGCGCATCAATAATTAAGGTGCTGATGCTATTTTCGCCCAGATGATGCTGCATCACTACAGTTTCTTTAAAGTTTAACACCGGAATCGGGGTCGGGATATGAACCTGATATTTAATCTGCTGAATCGAACCCTGCTGCTCTAGCACTTTGGCTGACTTTAAAGTTGGAAACAGACCCACATAATTTGGATAATGGCGCAGCAATTTTTCAACTTGAGCTTCAGCCACAGGCAATACCACAGCTGCACTATAAAACTGTGTCTTGCTGGCTGCATTATTGTTTAAGGTGGGGAGCTGGGTTTTACTGGTTGGATGCGCATAAATCAGAATCCGCTCGCCGGTTAATTCTGCCAGTTGCTGGGCATTGCCCTGATAAGCACTCAGACTGCTCGGCAATTCGGCATTCCAAGGAATAATCTTGGCCAGTGCTGGGACAGAAACTGCCAAACAAACACCGATGAGCATGCATTGCTTTAATCCTTTCATTCAACATCCTGTTGCGTATTTTTTGTTTTAATTGCTGTTTATTTAAAACCAAATGCACGTATTTCCAAAGCAAAGTTATGTAATTGATGCGACAGGCCATAAGCGCTATGGATATTTTGGTATAGTATTGGGCAAGATTTTATTTTTGATGTGATGCTATGACTGAGTCAGCACCGACTTTATCGACCCGTTATTTTCTGACTTTAGAAGAATCTCAGGATGGTTTTGCCCTGGCGACGTTTGGTAAAAAGCAGATTTCACGTTTTCTGACGCCTCTGGTCAGTATCGGGATCATCATCTGGGGTTTCTCGATGGGTTTTGATGGCGTCGGACGTTATTACGTGGCTTTGGGCGCATTCTTTCTGCTCCTGCAAGGTATTATGCGTTACTGGTTCCTGCCGATGATGTTTAAACGTCAGTTTGTTAAATATCAGTTTGGTAAAAGCGAACAGGGTATTGATTTGTATCAGGACTATGCGGAAATTTTTAATAATGATCGTAGTAAGTTGGTGCCATATAGCGAAGTGCAGAATTTTGCTGTCGGTAAACTCACTTATATGCTGGAATTAAAAAACCGTACCGTGGTTATTGTGCCGAAGCGTGCATTTAAGGACGGCACTGAACAGAGTATGTTCGAGCATACATTTAAAAAATAATTCAGATATCTATAAAAGGAAAAGGGAAGTTTTGATCATGAGCACACGTCCATCCAAAATCGTTTGCGTGGGTCGCAGTTATGCCGATCATGCCAAAGAACTCGGCAATGCGATCCCTGATCGTCCGGTATTGTTTATCAAGCCACCGAGTGCCTTAAGTTCGCTCGAAGCAGGCATTGAATGGAATCCGGAATGGGGCAATTGTCATTATGAATGTGAACTCAGCTTGCGCATTGACCGGACTTTAAGCAAAGAAAGCGATCCTGTGAAATCACTTGAAGCTGTGGGTGCGGTGACTTTAGGTCTGGACTTAACTTTGCGTGATTTACAGGATGATCTCAAGAAAAAAGGCCAGTCTTGGGAACGTGCCAAAGCCTTTGATGGTTCTTGTTTGTTGTCGGACTGGGTGCCTGTCGCCGATGTAGTCACTGACTGGAAAGATGTGCATTACACACTCGAAGTCAATGATGAGCTACGTCAAAAAGGCGATACCGCTTTATTGATTTTTGATATTGCGACCTTGCTGGCTGACATCAGTCAGGTCTTTACTCTGGAAGAAGGGGATGTGGTGATGACTGGTACACCGGCAGGTGTTGCAGCATTACATTCCGGTGATCAACTGAAAATGACGCTGAAGGGTCAGTCTCAGGATTATGTCTGGACGACTTTTGTGAAATAACCAAAACTTTGAATCAAAGGAGCCTATTGGCTCCTTTTTCATATGCATAATTTTAATCATTAACAGTATAACGCTTGCGAAACTGATCAGGGGTGCTTCCCATCCAGCGTTTAAACATGTTGATAAATGCCGAGGCATTGGCATAGCCCAGATCAAAGGCAATGCTTTCAACGCTATGACCTGAATTTAATAAAGACATGGCCTGCATCACTTTCAGGCGTTGCCGCCATTCATGTAGTGACATTCCCAGTTCTTTCTGGCTATATCGCGCTAGCGTCCGCTCGGTTAAATTGACGCGTTCTGCCAGTTGCTGCAGCGAGCTCTGATCTGCCGGATGCTGATGTAAATAATCTAAAATCTGTTTCAGCAATGCATGTTCTGAATGTGGTAAATAACTGCTGACCAGTTGGGCTTGCTGCAGCTGATCGAGCAGCACCTGTAGCAGACGCTGATATTCAACTGAATTCTCGAGTGCTGGATGGTCTTGCTGATGCAGTTGTTTCAGGTGGGTGAATAAAGCGGTGACCAGAGGTGCACTGAGCAGGATGCCGGGTTGGGTGGGCAGTTGGCTGCATAGTGATTCATGCACATACAGGGTGCCATGAGAAACTGCGGTACGGTTCAGACCACGATGTTCTAAATTTGGCGGGAGCCAGATGCCGTGAGGTGAAGGTGTCACATAATTTATATGATTAATATTCACTTCCATCACGCCATGAAAAGCATAGACAAATTCTCCCCAGGCATGGCCATGCAGCGGATAAACAGATTGCGCGGGATCCTCCCTGAAACTGAGCCAGAGCGGTGCTTGAATCAGATCATGGGTCGGAAGTTGCTTGAGCGAAGCTGAATCTGCTTGGATTTTTTTATGCATCACCGAAATTGCCTGAATAACACCATCATTTGTCTACTTTGAAGTATATCTTTTATTTCTGACACTTTTATAGTGTACCTTCCAAATGAGCAACAGGACCGTATGTGAGCCAGCGTCAGGCATTAGATGCCAAAGCATCTGCCATCATGTTTGTATTGTGTATGTTGTGGGGTTTACAACAGGTGGTATTGAAATGGGCCGCCAGTGATATTTCAGCCCTGATGCAAATTGCCTTGCGTTCAGCCTTATCTGCGCTGATGGTTTATCCCCTGATTCAGCAGAGCGTGCGCCGTCAACTCTGGAATGCACGCTATTTACCTGCAGGATTACTAGTCGGTGTGTTGTTTGCAACCGAATTCTATCTGATTGGTGAGGCACTGCGTTATACCTCAGCCTCGCATACGATTGTTTTACTTTATACCGCGCCGATTTTTGTGGCTTTGGGTTTACACTGGAAATTGCCGGCAGAGCGTTTGTCTTCTGTGCAATGGGGCGGAATATTTTTTGCCTTTAGCGGAATTGTAGTCAGCTTTCTGTTACGTCCACAGACAGAATCAACTTTACAAACTGATGCCTTGTGGGGAGATTTTCTGGCTTTGCTTGGCGGCGTATTCTGGGCAGCCACTACAGTCAGTGTACGTCTGAGCCGACTGGCTGAAGCACCTGCAACCCAGACTTTGTTCTATCAATTATTGATAGGTGGAATGCTGTTATTGCCTCTGGCTGTTCTGACTGGACAAGCAGCCATTCAATGGACGGTGTTGTCTATTTCCAGTCTGGTTTTTCATACCGTGCTGATTTCCTTTGCCAGTTATCTGATCTGGTTCTGGATGCTGAAGCATTATCTGGCATCGCGTCTAGGGGTATTTTCCTTTTTGACCCCTGTATTCGGCATGCTGTTCGGCGTACTGATTCTGGATGAACATATCGAAATCAATTTTATTATCGGCACCTGTATGGTCATGCTGGGTGTGATTCTAGTGAGTTTGCAGGGATGGCTGAAAAAACCGAATATCAATAAAAGCATTCAAGAGCAAGCATGAAAATCTGGTCTGTAAATTTAGCGACCTGGATTGGTCTGTCTTCTATTCTGATCTGGGCCAGTCTGGTCGCCGTAGTGAAACTGATTACTGAATTTACAAGTGCAGTGCAGGGGATTGCTTTAATTTATAGTTTTAGCAGTCTGGCGATTTTTGCGTTCACCGGCTTTCCAAAAATCACGCAAATGTCCAAGCGTTATCTGCTCGGTTGTGGCGCTTTATTTGTGGCTTATGAGATTCTATTTCTGGTTGCTGTGGCATGGTCGGATAATCGTGAACAGGTGATGCTGATTGCCATGATCAATTATCTGTGGCCACCCTTGATGATTGTTTTTTCGATTTTTGCCCGACAGTTGCAGGCCCGCCTCTGGGTGATTCCAGGCTTTCTGCTCGCTGTGATGGGACTGATGCTGGTGGTCAATCCAGAAATCACTAATCTGCCGAAGTTTATGCAGGTTTTAGCTGAAAATCCTTGGGCTTATGGCTTTGCCTTTCTCGGCGCTTTGTTATGGCCTTGCTATTGCGTTCTGACCAGAACCTACGGCCGCGGACAAAATGGTGTACCGATTTTCTTTTTGGTCGCTGTAATCAGCTTATGGCTCTTACATTTAGGATTAAATGAACCTTTTATCATGCCCACATTCAAGCTATGGCTGGGAATTACGGTGGTAGGCAGTCTGATTGGTATCGCCTATAGTAACTGGAATCAGAGCATGCAATTCGGCAATATCAAGGTGCTGATTTTAGCCACCTATTTTATGCCGATTTTTTCTTCAGTCATGTCGATGCTGATTCTGGATGTCAGGCCCGAACTCAGTTTCTGGATCGGGACAGCCTTGGTAAGCGTAGGTGCGATTGTTTGCTGGAAATCTACCGCTATCAGTTAAAAAAAATCCTCTCAAGCGAGAGGATTTTTTTATTTATGTCGGAACAGTTCGGATAATGGAAAATTGAGTTTTTCTTCCAGATATTGATCGGTTTCCTGTAATCTAGGTGAGAAATTTTGCATCCAGATATCATCAGTTTGGGCATTGGTGAGATGGTTTTTGCGTGGCAGTGGATAAGGCAATTGCAGATAAAAATTCCAGAAGCTGACCTGATCCAGATCGCGAACCAGCACATATTCATTCTCATCGGTGCGTTTGATTAGATTCTGCTTTTCAAACATGGCGACATAGCTCGGCCAGCGGCCAATTTCATCTCGGCCCAGCACTTCAAGCGCTTGTGCTTCACTGATGCTTTCACCGGTTTTCTGTTTTTTATAAAAGAGTTCTAACAGATCTAGCAGCATGACGATGGGATGGCGTTTATTGTCCTGACCAGATTCAAACGCTGTCAGGGCATAACTGATTTCAACCCCCAATAACACAATAATCCACGACAGATAAATCCAGAGCAGGAAAATCGGCACGGCGGCGAAGGCACCATAGACAATTTCATAACTGGTGAAGTTCGACATGATATAGCCGAACAGGTTTTTCAGTAGCTCAAACACCACGGCACTAAACAGACCGGCAATAAAGGCAGATTTAAGCGGTACACTGCGATTCGGGATAGTCCAGTTCAAAATGAAAAATCCGAGTACAGTCAAAGAAAAGGAAATTGCCCAGAGAACAAAGGCACCATCCAGCTCATAACCGGCAAAGTTATTGCTGAGAATGCTCATGGATGCCACGGTCGAGGAAATCACAAACGCACTGCCGAGTAAAATCGGCCCTAGCGAAATGATGGTCCAGTAACGCATAAAGCCCATAATCCCGCCTCGCGTTTCAGTCACACGCCAAATGCGGTTAAACACCGTTTCGATACTGCTGAGCATCAATACTGTCGTCACAAACAAGAACAGAATACCAATGATGGTGAGATTGCTTGATTTATCGGTAAAGGCATTCAAGGCTTTATCAAAGGCAATGGTGGTTTTGGGCAAAAAATTACTATAGATGAGTTGCTGTAATTGCTGCCGCGCAGGTTCCAGCGCTTTAATGGAAGAGATAATTACCAGAAAAACCGTCAGCATCGGCACCACCGCAAACAAGGTAGTGTAGGTTAGGGAACCTGCCTGTTCGCGACAGCGGTCTGCTTCAAAGCGTCGAAGTACAAATAAAACAAATTGAAACCAGTGTTTTTCATAGAAAGGTAATTTCTTTAAATACTTAACAATCATCTGCATCCAATCTCAATTTTTTTAATCATCATGAATTTTCATCATCAGCTTAACCAAAAAACTTGCAAAGTATCGTATAGTTTTATTTTTTTAAGTAATGAATAAGAACCATGATGCAACCTTATGTCCTTGTTTTATATTACAGCAAATATGGCTCAACCAAAGAAATGGCGCATCTGATTGCCAATGGAATTGAAGCGGCAGGCGTGGCAGTAAAAATCAGGACAGTTCCAAATATTTCCAGTATGGTAAAAGTTGCTGAACCGAGTATTCCGGCAGAAGGGGATATTTACTGTACTCTGGATGATCTGGCGCAGTGTGCCGGCCTGGCGCTCGGTTCACCGACCCGTTTTGGCAATATGTCCTCTGAAATGAAATATTTTTGGGATCAGACCACGAGTCTGTGGCTGAATGGAGCGCTACACGGTAAACCGGCTTGCGTGTTTACGGCATCAGGTTCCATGCATGGCGGACAGGAAAGTACTTTACTCACCATGCTGCCGCCGTTATTTCATCATGGCATGATGATCATGGGGCTTAGTAACTCAACACCGGCACTCTCGAATACCAAAACTGGTGGTACGCCTTATGGCGCTAGTCATGTCAGCGGCCCACGGCATGATCAGGGCCTGAGTCAGGATGAAAAAATTCTGTGTGAAGTACAAGGCAAGCGTTTAGGTGAAGTGGTACTGAAACTCAATCGAGTCTGACAAGCACTTACAGGAAATGAAGAATGAACTTCATTTCCTGAATTTTATTAGGCTTCTTTTTGATCTTTTTGATCTTTTTGATCTTTTTGATCTTTTTGATCTTTTTGATCTTTTTGATCTTTTTGATCTTTTTGACTAAATCTGTATTTGCATTTCAGACATTGATAATCCTGAAACAGATTACGGTCGACAGAAACCCCGGCTTTTTTCCCCAGAAAATTACCGACCACACCGCCGGTAATCCCGACACTGATTGCACCGACAAAAGTGCCTACGGTTCCGCCGACAATCACACCTAAAGGTCCGGCTACTGTACCAATTGCAGCGCCAATCGATGCACCTGAAGCAGCGCCACCCACAGTCCCTGCAGTTGCACCCGCTGAACTCATGAGAATGCCGCCAATTTTCTTTAAATTCTGTTCATGATCGCGCTGTTCGATATCAGCTGAGCCACATTTAGGACATTGCATAGATTGTTCCATCAAGGATTGAGATGTGCTTGTTTTAGGTTTGTCGGGAATAGGATGTGTGCCCTGATCAGCACTTATTCATAACATACAACAACACACTAGATAAGTTTTGAATTCGCAAATCAGAAACATTGCATACTCACTTGATTCTAGTTGAGTTCACGCTAAAACATTGTATTTCAGCTGTAAATATATGCCTTCTTGGTTGATTAACGCAATTCTTAACCTGTCATTGAGGAAATGGCAAATCTCAAGATCATCAGAAATGTTCTTCTCTCATCAGTCTAAATATTGCGATCTTAGGTAGGCCATTTCTGGATTCGAAATGAAAAAGGAAGGGAAGTCGAAAAATATGTAAACGAGTTCTTATCAGGTCTATTCAAGTTTTCAGCCAAAATACACCTGAATATTGGCGTTTCTTTATAAGTCACCTTCATTGTAATTGATTAATTATATTTTAAATAAATCGTGACATTTATCCTTATTAAATAGAAGTTCTAATAAAATAAAAATTTACGACTTTTAAAATATAAAAAGTATAATAATTCTAATCTTTATTAGATAAATTTTTGATTATTGATAATATAAAAAATATATTATCTTAATCAAGTTTTTTGGATGAATTTTATATTCAAAAAAAATTTATATAATGATTTCTTACAAATCAAAAATAATAAACAAATATATATTAATTTAATAAAAACAATAATTTATATTTTTAAATAAAACAAAAAAAATAAGTGAATAGGGATAAGTTTTACATTTTATAATTTTATGTGATTTAATATTTTTCAGATAAATTTAATCTTACTTAAATGAAAAATTAAATAAATATCTTAAGTCAGAGGATATTAAGATTATGAGAATATTAGTTATCAATCTGGGTTTATTAGGTTTATGTTTTCTGAGTAACGCTTATGCCACCTCTGATGAGTGGACTCAGCGTTGGAAATCATCCAGTGCCCGTTCCAATGAGAATCTAGTTCAAGCCAATCTGATCGAACTTAAGGAGTCAGACTATTATTCCGGATTAGGTAAAACCACCGTTCATAGCACCTCAACTACTTCCATCGGGACGGTAAATACCCCGACCAACAATATCAATGTAGAGGGTACAGACAACAGTATCGATATTACGAGTGAGTTGCTGAATGAAGCACCAGTCAATTCAAATACCAACCAAAATCCTCAGCGCTGTTTTAATTTAAGTAACAGACCAGGAGAATCACAATGTTGAATTTCTCCTCGACCAGAAGACATATATCTTTCGTGAGTGCCACTGTCCTTTTCAGCTCTTTTTTAACAGGCTGCACGGGTTTAGCGCCCTCAAACAAGAAGCCAGTTAGCCTGGTACAAGGCCCCCCAATTACCGATATTTTTACCCCTTTTGATATGGCTTTATCCTGCCTAAAAGGACAATTACGTAGTGATGTGAGTTTCTCCGTGGGGGCAATTCTGGATCAAACCGGTAAGGATGTAGTTACCAATGGTGGTAGCGGAAAAATGGTGACCCAAGGTGCGGGAGATATGGTGCAATCTGCCTTGTTTCAGGCGGGGGTAAGCTTAATGAACCGGCGTGATCCCCGGATTATCGAAAGCGAAGCCAAGTGGGGCATTCGTGATCCAAGACAAATCCAAGCTTCTGATTATTATGTGACAGGCAGTATTAACAGTCTGGATTTTATTCCGGGTGGTGGTTTTGACATGCAGATCGCTGGTGTCGGTCCGAATTATAGTCAAACCCGGATTATGGTCGGTCTGGATTTATCTTTGACTGATACCCGCAGCAGTAAAGTCGTGGGCAATGTTTCATTGCAGAAGCAAATTGCTGCACAGGATTATGGCTTAAGTGCAGGCAGATTCGCTGGTCGTACACTCTTAAATATTCAGATTGGAAAAGGAGAACGAGAGGCAACTAACTTTGCCTTGCGGCAAATGTTGAATCTGGCCACTTTTGAATTGCTGAGTCAGGTTGTCCCACCCGCCGTATTTGAAAGTTGCCGTGCGCAGATACCGCCAGAGTTTGGTCAATTGAACTTAACCCGAAGTTCTGTTGCACTGCATAAATACAAGAAAAACCAGCAACAAAATAGTACAGCTTCAAGCAGTGCTGTTCAGGAGTCAGTCTCAAGCCAGGCAGACTCATCTAATGAAAAAAATAAGTCAACCAACTCCCCAAGCAAAGATACGAAACCACCTAAACAGAAAGAGTCCGAGGTGATTCAAAACCCTGAAGCAGAGCCTGAAATGAGTAAACAGGACTTGATTAAATATATCAGCAAGAAGCAGCGTCAACCTTCTTCAAATGAAAAGAATGAAGAAAAAGATACTCAAGAAGAAGCTGCTAAAGAACAAGAAGATGAAAAAACCACAACGCTATGGGAGGTTAATCCTGATGTGGTCGAAAATTACTGGTCTAGCACCCAACGTGATTAAGAATATTTAAAAATGGGCTCGCTCCCATTATAAGAAGGAGTACTTAGCGAGAGGTACTTCAAAACAAAAGTAGGAAGAACAACGATGAAAAATACGATCAAAACAATCGCTTTATCCGTCGCCTTTCTGTCTAGCGCAGGTATGGCATACGCCCAAGATGGTGAAACACCTACTGATGTCACCGTAGATACAGGCTTACAAGCTACCCTGGATTCTATTTCTCAGCAGGTTGAAAATGGTTCTGCTTTGAATCTTGCAGTGAATACAGGTGATGTTGATGCAAGTGTCGATTTAGAAGCAATTGCAGAAGCTACAAGAGAAGCACCAGACGCCATTAGTTCAATTGAAGGTACAATTGAAACTACTGCGATTGGTGCCGCGAATACAGGTAGTATCAGTATTGAGCAGGGTAGCTACAATAAGGTGGTATCAGACATATCAGATGCAACGGATAACTACGACTACAGTGAAGTAACGAGTGCAACTAATAATTCTGAAACTCTAGAGGAGCTATCAGAGGTTGCGGATAGTTCAGATATCTCGGAAGTTGTGAGTTCGACACTAAGTACTGACTATAGTGAGGAAATCAATGAAACTTTAAGCAATTATAGTGTAGCGAATATTGCCTATAATGCGGGTGCTATTGATGCATCTGTCAGTGCTATTACAGAAGGAACTCAAACTGCTATTAACAACAGCATCACAACTACCGCTATCGGTGCTGTGAATAGCGGTAGTATCACTGTGACTGTTAAATAAACTCTTTTTTCGAGGTGAACACAGGTCTAACTATTGGCAGATAGTTAGGCCTCTTTATTTTATAATAACATCCACATAAATTGTTGTTTATTCATCGGATAAAAAAGTACTTATTTGTTTGACACTCTCTATTTCAGAAATTGAATAGCCTGGAGCTTAAGATTAAGCCATTTATCTAGGAGCAAATCTGGAAGAATAAATAAGAACTTAGGCTGAGCTATAGCCGAGCTCTGGATATTTTAAATTTATATCATCAGAAAAACACAATAAAAAAAGAGCGCATCAGCGCTCTTTTAAAATTCATTGGCGAGCTTAGTCGCGAACAAATTCAACTGTGCCATTTGTCAAAGACTTTACGCGTGCCAGTGATTCCACACGGTAGCCTTTTTCAAGCAGCAGCTCACGGCCTGGCTGGAATGATTTTTCAATCACAATGCCAATACCGACTACTTCTGCATTTGCCTGGTGAATCAGGTCTGCAAGACCTAAAGCGGCTTGACCATTGGCCAGGAAGTCATCGATCACTAAAACTTTATCGGTTGAGCTGATGTGTTTATTTGAAATCGCGATCGTGCTTTCAGTCTGTTTGGTAAATGAAAAGACTTTAGAGCGATATAAATCATCTTTCAGGGTCAAAGACTGGTATTTACGTGCAAAGATCACCGGTACGCCAAGCTCTAGGCCGGCCATTACTGCAGGTGCGATACCTGATGCTTCAATCGTAATAATTTTGGTAATACCAGCATCTTTAAACAGACGCGCAAATTCTTGACCAATCAGTTGCATCATGACTGGATCAATCTGATGGTTTAAGAAAGAATCTACTTTCAAAACTTCTTCAGAGAGAACGATGCCTTCAGCCAAGATTTTCTGTTCTAGTGCATGCACGGGAGAATCCTCAAGAGCAGGTGCTTTTTCAAGCAAAAGCGTATTGTAAAAAGCACCCGGAAAAAATCAAGTGAAATTCGCCAAAAACTTAGTTGCTTGCACCTTTATAGTCAGTTAACAGCAAACCATAGGAGGTTTTCTTGTCAACATGCGAAACTTTGACTGGAAGATAATCAAGTTTTGGTGCCAGCCAGAAAATGGTTTCACGACCTGGTTTGCTATGTTTCATCACCACTTTAATGGTATTAAAAGATCCGTATTTGGTACTTATAGTCTCTGAACCCTGTTTGACAAACTTACGGCCTTCAATTTCTTTGGCATCAGCGATATAGTAATTTGTTTTCAGGCCTGAATTTTTTAAGTCTTCACGAATTTGCAATTCTGCATTCAACTCATCCAGAACATCTGCTCTCCAGGCAAAAGAACGTTTTTCATCGTCTTTCTTGGTACTGATAGTTTTGCTGGAAGGATTAAAATTAATACTCATGGTGTTGTTATGCACCAGTACTTTACTGCTGCGACTGAAACTGCTTGATCCGATCTTGCCATTATTAAAAGTAAAGCGGCTGGTTTCGGTTGCAGAGGCAATACCCCCGGCTTTTGCAGCAAAGACATAAGTCCAGTTATTGCCAGATTTGCTTAAAGTCCGCGTTGCAGAACCCATATTCTTGCCATTATAGCTAAATTGATAACTGGCCTGGAAAGGAGTCATGGCAAAAGCTTGGCTAGAAATACCAGTGAACAGTATCGCGCTGCTCAGACCCGTGGTCATCACTAAAGTTTTGAATACAGTCTTCGCCATCAGTTATTTTCCTATATTGATTCAACGGGCAAAACATATCACTTATTGCACCCTTTATTATTTGGGCAAAATATGGAAATTGAAGGGATATTTCTGCCAAAAATGTATATTTCATGTAGTTTTATGGAGCTTTTGTTCAAAAACTACGTTCGGCATGATTTAAGAAGGATCTTTCTGTTTGATGGGAGTGACCCGGTTATCATCCATCTCGTCTTCATCCCAGTTCTCTTCCTGATCTTGGGAGAGTTTTCTAAACAGGGCGGCCAGATTGACGTTGCCAATCACCACCAGTTCGGCTTCACGAAGTACTGCGTGATTCACATGAACTTTGCTTAAGGTATCAATGACAGATCGGCTTTTACCTAACCAGCGATTTAAATCGAGATAGAGCAAGTCATCGATGACTTTAATTACGCCCAGTTTTTCCAGAATCATTCCCAAAGGATCTTTATTCAAAACACGTTGATAGAAGAACAGGCCAAAACGCACGCCAAGTTTATACAGCATATTCGGGTATTTGGCTTCAATCAGCTGAGTATCACTAATTTGCTCGAACACGATCAACTGGGTAGTTTTATTCAGTTCCATCTGTACCAGTTTCAAATCAACCGATAAAGTGACAATCAAGCCTTTATAATCTAGTGTTGCGTAGAGACGCAGCCAGTCTTCATGTAAATCTGCGTGTAAGTCTTTCAATGCATCGACATTGTCTGTGACAAAGCGCTGAAAGGTTGCATTCAGGAAGACTTGCGATAGGGGAAATTCACGCTCATCTTCAATAAATCCTTCCGCCCTCTGATACACTTGGCGGATTCGGTTGGAAATATTGGAAATTAGCGTTTGCATACTGAAGCGTCCTGGCAACTTTATTTTTGACTCGGGATGTATCTTGTCGAATTGTATGAAAAATACAAGCGTTCATGCTTGAAGTTTAGCAAAATAAATAGCACCATTTTTATAGTTTTAGTTATGTAACGTTGAAGATTTGATGGATTTGGCATTTTAAAAAGATAAATGACGAATCCGTTTATTTTTAAGCTTTCAAATACTTTTTTTTGGGGAACTGAACTCAGTACTGAGTTTGGGCGAATGTGAAAAAACAATGATACTCATGCCTCTGGTCAGAACTTGGTGGAAAGATCCAGTGTTTAGCAGTGCGATGCTTGCCGCAGGCATTCTGCATTTGATCGTGCTGACCCTGGAATTTGGTATGCCGCAAGATCGGGATACCAGCACCAAAGAAATCGCCGTCAGTTTGCGACAGACGGATGAAGATATTGAACATGCTGATTTTCTGGCTCAAACCAACCAGCAGGGTTCCGGTCAGTTTCGAGAAGCGCATCGCATGTCCAGTGATATGCCATCGCCGTTAATGGAGCAGCAGGCGGGGGAAGAGCAAAAAGAAAGCCCGGATATGCTGCAACAGCAACGGGAGCTGAGTTTCGAAGAAAAAGTGCTGATGACTACCTTGAGCTGGCAAAAGCAGGCAGAAGAAAATCAGCGTAAAAAAATGCAGGAACAGCTGCAAAGCCAGTTTCAGGCCAAAGCTGCGATGGTGGCGAGTCTGGAAGCACAATATTTACAGCGCCAGCAAAACTTCAGTCGTCAGCAAAAAATTAAAACAGTCGATGGCATCCAGGCCAAGCAGGATGTCTCGGCTGCCTATTTGGAAAAGTTCCGTCAGAAAGTGGAATTTTATGGTAACCGCTATTATCCGGAAGCCGCCAAACAGCAGAATCTGGCAGGGGAAGTGCGTCTGATGGTGATCCTGAACCAGAATGGCGGAATTCGAGCGATTCGATTAATTGACAGTTCAGGACATGCCATGCTGGATGAGGCCGCGAAATCTTCCGTGCGTAAGGCGGCGCCATTTGGTGCTTTCGATAGCAAAATGAAGGAAATTTCCGAACTACGAGTTATTCGTACCTGGCGTTTTGATCCGGCCGAAGCTGAGTTTGAGGTGCGTTAATTCTTTCAGTTTATATCACTGACCCTCCCTCTAACTCCCTCCCAAAGGGAGGGAGAACTACCATTGCGATAGGTATTCAAACTCCCTCTCCTGATGCGAGAAGGTTGGGGTGAGGGGAAACAATAAAAAAGCGAGCCTGAGCCCGCTTCCTTCATTTTCTTTTTAATCTTAATTTCGTTCCAGATAAGGATTTTCAAAACCCAGTTTGGCCAGAATCTCAATTTCAATGCTTTCCATCTCGTCAGCATCTTCATCAGAGGTTTCATGGTCATAACCCATTAAGTGTAAGGTGCCATGAACCAGCATGTGGGTGAAATGGGTGAGGGGAAGTTTTTGCTGCTCAGTTGCTTCAGCAAGCACCACCGGAATACAAATCACCAGATCACCAATCGGAAATGCATCCAGAAATTGCGCCATTTCATCTGGCAGTTCGCTTGGAAAAGACAACACATTGGTCGGTTTATCCTTGCCACGATATTCCAGATTCAGTTTATGGCTTTCGTCATGATCGACACAGGCAATACCAATTTCGCAATCACTTTGTGTGCCGATATGACGTAAGCTGGTTTCTACAACTTTTTTGATATATGCACGTTTCAGTACCAGTTCAGGTGACTGAAAGTCCTGTTGTAGGGAAAGACTCAGTTTCAAAACAAATCCTTAAATAAACTTAATGCTGTGCATCTGCCGCAGCATCATTTTCAGCGATCAAGGCTTCCTGACGGGCTTTACGCTCGGCACGTGCTTCGGCACTTAAACGCTGCTGCTCACTGTCCCAGCCTTCATAGGCTTCAACAATTTTCTGTACCAGTTGATGACGTACCACATCACGGGAATGGAAACGGGTAATGTGAATTTCAGGAATCTTGTCAATCACACGTAAAGCATGTGACAGACCAGATTGCTGGCCACGTGGTAAATCCACCTGCGTCACGTCACCGGTAATCACCGCACGTGATCCAAAACCTAAACGGGTCAAGAACATCTTCATCTGTTCAGGGGTGGTATTTTGCGCTTCATCCAGAATTACGAAAGAATGGTTCAGGGTACGACCACGCATATAGGCCAGTGGTGCCACTTCAATAATCTGACGTTCGATCAGCTTGGCTACTTTTTCAAAGCCGAGCATTTCATACAGGGCATCATATAGCGGACGCAAATATGGATCGATTTTCTGGGTGAGATCACCCGGCAGGAAACCGAGTTTTTCACCGGCTTCGACGGCAGGACGTACCAATAAAATCCGCTGGATTTCGTTACGTTCCAGCATATCGACGGCGGCAGCAACGGCAAGGTAAGTTTTACCTGTCCCTGCCGGGCCAATACCAAAGGAAATATCACTTTGCAGAATACGTTGCACATAACGCTTCTGGTTTGCACCGCGCGGATTGATCCGGCCTTTACGGGTCTGTAACCAGACCGCATCCAGACCGGTATGCTCCTGATCTTCCAGATCCTGCTGAAGTTCGCGGTCAGTCTGGCTGCCTTGAATCATCAGATGCAAGGTGTCTGCACTGATCTGTGTACTCTGTTCAGATTCTTCATGCAGACGTTGCAAGAGCAGCTCAGCTCTCTCAACAGCATCGATTTCACCATCAATAATGAAACTTTCTCCCCGATGGGAGATTTTGACATCTAATCGTTGTTCAATTTGTTTCAAATGACCGTTGTAAGCACCTAACATGGCCTGTATACGGTCCATCGAAATTCCAGGAAAAGCTACTGTACGTCGAATCGCTGCAGTCAAGAGTGTTCCTTATAGAAGTGTACGTTATGTGCTCTACATTACGCCACGTCAGGCTCAAGATTCAAGAGCTCACCGTAAACTAAATTTAAAGTTTTAATTTCGGTAATTTCGATCTCGGCAAAGCGGCCGACCCAGGCAGGATCACCAATAAAGTTGACATAACGGGTGTTGTCCGCAGTACCCACCAGAATATTCGGATCTTTATCAGAAACTTTCTCGATCAGCACACGTTGCAGCGTACCCAGCATGGCATCGGTCTTGTCAATACTGGAACGCTTGATCCATTGCTGAACTTTGGCCAGACGTTCTTTTTTCACATCTTCCGGAGTTGTATCTTCCAGTTCTGCCGCAGGCGTACCCGGACGCTTTGAATAGATGAAACTATAGGAATGGTCAAAATCCAGATCTTTGATGAACTGATACGTTTCTTCAAAGTTCTCATCGGTCTCGCCCGGGAAGCCAATAATAAAGTCCGACGATAAATGCATGTCTGGACGTACTTTACGTAACTTGGCAATTTTCTCGATGTAGACATCAATAGTGTGGTTACGTTTCATCGCTTGTAACACATCATTTGAGCCACTTTGTACTGGCAAGTGCAGGTGCGATACCATTTGTGGAAGGTCGCGGTAACACTGGATCAGGTCATCATTAAATTCGAGCGGATGCGAGGTGGTATAACGAATCCTGCCAATTCCCGGAATGTCAGCGACCAGACGTAATAAATCTGCGAAGGTACAGATGTTGCCTTCAAAGGTTTCACCACGATAACCATTCACGTTCTGACCCAAAAGCGAAATTTCACGCACGCCTTTTTCAGCCAGACCGGCAATTTCCGCCAGTACGTCATCGAGTGGGCGAGAAACTTCTTCACCACGGGTATAAGGTACAACACAGAAAGAACAGTATTTAGAACAGCCTTCCATGATGGATACAAAAGCTTTATAACCTTCTACACGCGGCTCTGGCAGAAAGTCGAATTTCTCGATGTCCGGGAAGGAAATATCCACCAGTTTGATTTTTTCTTTTTTCGGCTTTTCGATCTGCTCAAAATGCTGATCCAGCATTTGTGGCAAACGGTGCAGGGTTTGCGGGCCAAAAATCATATCGACATAATTGGCACGTTTCTGGATGTTGTCACCTTCCTGAGATGCCACACAACCACCGACACCAATAATCAGGTCCGGATTTTTGTCTTTGAGCTTGCGCCAGCGGCCCAGCTCGGAGAATACTTTTTCCTGTGCCTTTTCACGGATCGAGCAGGTATTCATCAACAGAATATCGGCCTCTTTCGGATCAGTGGTCAGCACATAGCCATGGGAATCGCCTAACAGGTCTGCCATACGGTGACTGTCGTACTCATTCATCTGACACCCTTGCGTTTCGATGTACAGCTTTTTCACTGAAGCATCGCTAACAGGGGTGTGCGCTGGCTGGGTAACAGTGTTTTCTGAGGCAGCTGGGGCACCATTCGGAATGAAGGTTTGAACCGTCATGTAGGCTCCTACAAGGTAATACGTTGAAAGAGTGAACGAACAGCCTGATTGATGCATCAAACAGGTGAATAAAAATTCAATTCACAGACTGAAATCTTGGAAAGGCGCATATTTTAGCAGGAAAGTCGCTTAAACTTATAGCCCAAATTAACTGTGGAAAAATATTGATTTATGGGCAAAAATTGTCTGTAGATTAATATTGCTTAATCATAAGGTTACATAACTGAACAATAGAGTTGGTTATAATCTTCAAACTAGCTCTTATGATATGCAACATGGGCAAAGCATAAAATCGATGATAGAAGGCAAAGGGATGTTGAAACACACTAAAACTATGTATAAATACTATAAATTAATTACTTTAAGTGTGGCATGTATCTGTTCAGCGAGTACACAGGCAGCAGAAGAACAATTTAATGATGCCTTGCGTGCAGCCAATGCAGGTAATACTGAACTGTTACAGCAATATCGTCTGTCTATGCAGAATGATGCCTTGGGCTATTATCCGGAATACTGGATTTTAAACCAGAATCTTGCCATGCAGCCTGTTAGTCAGATTATCAGCTTTGCCCAGCGTTACCCTCAATCCGCCATGGCTGAAAAGCTGGCAGCAGACTATGTCGAAGAAAAGGTAAAAATGGCAGACTTTAGTACTGCTCAACCGGTATTGCCTTATGTAACCAATGCTGATCCTGCCGAAGCCTGTGCAGTGGCACAAGTGCGCGCCAAAGCTGGCGATGAACTGGTCTATGCCGAGTTTAAAGAAGTCTGGTTAACTACCAATAGCCAGCCTGATTCTTGTACTGGTTTAGGCCGGATGATGCTATCCAGTCCACTCATGACCTCAGAAGACCGTCAGCAGCGACTCTGGGGACAACTTCGTGCCGGACAGTCAGGTCAGGCCATTGCGACAGCGCAAGGCATTGGTCTAAATCTGTCTCTGGCACAACTGAATTCGATTCAGGCCAATCCCACTAATTATTTGTGGTCTGCGCCTAAAAGTACTGCGGCAGAGCATGCCTATCTGATTTATGCGCTGGGACGTCTGGCCGATAGCGATTTGGACTCAGCTTTGTCTATCGTCAAGCGGACCGCGGAAGGTACACCAGTACAGGTACAACGCGCCTTATATCGTGCTGTCGGTTATATCGGTGGTACCACAGTGATGAAAAACAACTTCAACCGTGAAGTGTTAAATGCGCTAGATGCCAGCTATGGTCTGCCATTTAGCCCGGAAGAAGCCGAGATTTATGCGCGTCAGGCGATTCGTTTTAGTGCCTGGGAAAGTCTGATCCGTGCTATTGACAGCATGAGCGTCAACCAGAAACAGGAAGATCGTTGGCAATACTGGCTGGCACGTGCCAGCGAACAGCGTTCAGACCGTAGTTCTAAACAGACCGCTCAAAGTATTTATCGCAAACTGGCAACCGGGGATGACTATCACAATCTTTTGGCACGTGACAAGTTGGGACAGGTGACTGCAAGTACCCCCAATCCAGCGCAGCCATCCAGTCAGGCCATGCAGCGTTTGAATCAGGATATTCATTTCCGCCGTGCTTTCACTTTACGTAATATCAGTGCCCCGGATAACTACATTAACCGGGAATGGAACTGGGCGGTGCGTCAGGCTTATCTTAAACATGACGATGACCTGTTACTGGCAGCAGCAAAACGGGCCATGGACATGGGCTGGCATGATCGGGCCATTTATGCTGCTGATCGTACTGCAAGCAAACATAACTATCACTACCGCTATCCGATGCCGCATCAGAACTATGTGGTCAGTCATAGCCGAAATGCAGGTATTGATCCGGCCTGGGCGTATGGTTTGATGCGTCAGGAAAGCCGTTTCAATACGGTGGCACGTTCACATGTGGGCGCGGGTGGTCTGATGCAGATCATGCCGGATACGGCCAAGCTGGTGGCGCGTCAGATGGGTGAAGCTTATAATCCGGCAGCACTGACTGATATGAACACCAATATTCGCTACGGAACATTCTATTTATCTACGATTCAGCGTCAGCTCAGTGATAGTCCGGTTTTGGCAACGGCAGGCTATAATGCCGGTCCAAACCGTGCCCGCCGCTGGCAGCCAGAATTTCAGGGGATTGCCGCAGATCAATATACTGAAAGTATTCCTTTACTCGAAACCCGAGATTATGTGAAACATGTCATGACCAATGCCACGCATTATGGCATCTTGTTAGGACAGGGGGCACAGTCGGTAGGTAAACGCATGCAACTGATACCATTACGTAATACACAATAAAATTAAAATTATTGGGGGGATGGTGGTTTATTCATGAAACTAATGAAGGATCGTCGAGTCTGGGCCGGATTGGTGGCACTGGTGGTTTTTACCAGCAGTCCGGCAGCGTTCGCCACGCCGACAGACTATGTCATGGATGTACAACTGGTGCCGGCTTTATGTAGCCTGTACCCGGAATATGCCAAGAAACGAAAATGTCTGGAAGGCTATTCGCTGAATATCTCTGGCTTATACCCTCAAACCACATCACAAAACTGTACGACCACCAGTTCTGCAAAGCTGTCACCACTGCAATCCAAGGTAGTGGCCAGAATCATGCCGGATGAGAATACCCGAACCTTGTTATGGCGCAATATCGGCGGCTGTGTGCCGATGAATGCCAGCCAGTATTTCCGCACGATTATCAATTATGCTGACCGTCTGAAAGTACCGACGGAACTGACGGAACAGGAAAATATTACGATTTCTGTCGAGGTACTACGGGCGAAATTTGTGAAAATTAATCCGAAATTACCGAGCAATGCCTTGCGATTCAACTGCCAGCAGACTCAGTCAGCTAGCGTGCTTACCTCGATCAAGGTCTGTTATCGCCCCAATGGCAATTACAAATCCTGTCCTGCCAACATTATTAATACATGCCCAAAAACTGTCACAATAAAAGGAACATACTGAGCTTTTTTGCCGATTTAATTTATATTTCCTATCAGACTTTAGGTGAAATCCGTCCTCTTTTATATGCATCTGGCAAAGGATTGGAGTACAATCTTTCGCGTTTACGATTATTAGATTAAATACTAACTATTTAATCGCATTGAATATCCTCAATTGGAGATAATTAGATGAAGCAAGCAGTTCGTGTTGCCGTTACTGGCGCTGCAGGTCAAATTGGTTACAGCCTATTATTCCGTATCGCAAGCGGCGAAATGCTAGGTAAAGATCAACCAGTGATTTTGCAATTGCTCGAAGTTCCTTTTGAGAAAGCTCAACAAGCGCTTAAAGGCGTAATGATGGAGCTTCAAGATTGTGCATTCCCATTACTAGAAGACATGATCGGTACTGATGATCCTAAAGTTGCATTTAAAGATGCTGACTATGCGTTATTAGTTGGTTCACGTCCACGTGGTCCAGGTATGGAACGTGCTGACCTGCTTAAAGTGAACGGTGAAATCTTCATCGGTCAAGGTCAAGCATTGAACGAAGTTGCAAGCCGTGACGTTAAAGTTCTAGTTGTTGGTAACCCTGCAAACACGAATGCTTACATCGCAATGAAATCTGCTCCAGATCTTCCAGCGAAAAACTTCACTGCAATGTTACGTCTTGACCACAACCGTGCTGCATCTCAAATTGCTGCTAAAACTGGTAAAGCGGTTAAAGACATCAAAAATCTTACAGTTTGGGGTAACCACTCTCCAACCATGTATGCCGACTACCGTTTTGCAACAATTAACGGCGAAAGCGTTAAAGACATGATCAACGACCAAGAATGGAATGCAAATACATTCCTTCCGACTGTTGGTAAACGTGGTGCTGCGATTATCGAAGCACGTGGTTTGTCTTCTGCTGCTTCTGCTGCTAACGCTGCAATCGACCATATGCGCGATTGGGCTCTTGGTACAAACGGCGAATGGGTAACTATGGGTATTCCTTCTGACGGTTCTTACGGTATTCCTGAAGGCGTAATGTTCGGTTTCCCTGTAACGACTGAAAACGGTGAATACAAAATCGTTCAAGGTCTAGAAATCGACGAATTCAGTCAAGAGCGTATCAACTTCACGTTGAATGAACTTGAAGAAGAGCGCGCAGCAATTGCTGACATGCTTAAATAATTTGATCTTTTCAGATTAAGTTGAAAAAGCACTCCATTTGGGGTGCTTTTTTTATATCACTCACTTTAATCAACAAAAAATAACAAGCTGTGAAGGAGAGACAACTGAGTTTTCGCTATGAGCCATCTAAGGTAGAAACAAGATTATAGATAAAAAGATGGAGGTTCAGATGTTAGAGCAACGCGCTACCTTCGAACTTTTCTTTGAACAATTGGGTCTGGATTCGAGTCCGGAAGCCATTGATGAGTTTATTAGTACGCATCAAATTGGTATGGATGTACCGCTGCATAAAGCTCCCTTTTGGAGTAAATCACAGCATGACTTTCTGATCAGTCACTGGAAGAAAGATGATGACTGGGCCATTTTTGTCGATGTGTTAAATGAACAATTACATATTGAGGCAGAGGGTTCAGGTTCCTGTGACATACCCAGCCATAAATCAACCTAAGAATTCGAATCTCAACACGCTCATAATTTAACGCTACGATGGAGTCTATTTATGCTTACGGAACAACAGTTAACTTTAGAATTATTATTTGAACAATTGGGTTTGCCTTCTGATGAAGCCTCAATTAATCAATTTACCCATACCCATCAATTGCCATCTGAAGTCGCATTGCCAGATGCCGAATTCTGGAGTGAGGGACAAAGTGCCTTCCTGCGTGAACATTGGCACCAAGATGATGAATGGATTGTCATTATTGACAAGTTAAATCAGCTTTTACATGTGGAAAGCGACAAACAAAGCGTTTAAATGCATTCATACAAAAAGAAACAACAAACCTAGTCAAAGGACTAGGTTTTTTTTGTCTTATCTTATAAGTTAGATCTATAAATAATTACAATTTATCTGATATAAGGAGGGCGCGATGCTCGCAAAGAACCAACCATCCTTAGAGCTCTTGTTTTCTCAGCTCGGTCTCGCCAATAGTCCTGCGGCTATTGAATTGTATGTACGCACCCATCAACTGCCAGCAGGGCTGTCCTTGCATGATGCGCCATTCTGGAATAAAGCCCAGCGTTCTTTATTAATCAGCCATTTGGTACAAGATGATGATTGGGCAATTTGGGTCGATGAACTGAATCAGCAACTGCACATGGACGCTTATAGACGTCAACCTGCTTGATCATTTTTCCTATATTTTTCTGATATTTAAAATAAGATGATATAGCTTGTATTAAAAAACGCCTCATTTGAGGCGTTTTTGTTCTTTGGCTTAATGCATTTTGCTTTTTAATATTTTGTTAAACCATTCGTGCTGACGATAATCATTAAATGCATGATGCTGCTGTAATAATTCCAGCTCAAATTCGGCAGTGGTGGTGTACTTACCTAACCAGTGGCGGGTCAGGGCCGGCTCATTTTTACTGGCACTGGCATAGGCCAGAAAGAAATAAATGTCCCCATGTTCATAACTGGCCATTGGCTTTAAAATTTGCTGAGTAATCAGGGCGAAATGGTGCTCTTTGGTCAATTCAAAAAACATCATATAAGCCTTGGCCAGATGCAAAGATAGGTTGATATACATGCGCAGCGGCATTTCTTCAAATTCTACCCGGCCTTGTTCCAGCAACACTACGGCTTCTTGCAGGAAATGTCGCTGTTCCTGACGCAGTTCACTTAAAGTCACCAGCTGTAAACGAAGATCAGCACGTTCAAGCGTTAATTCCGGCGTATTGCCTTTTAAATACAATTGGTCAGTTTCACCCAGACGTTGAATAATCTGTTTGGTCGTTAATCGCATCAACGCAATCCTCATTTCTCAATAATGGCTATATGAGGTTAAAAATTAAAATTTAAAGCGGCAGCGTGTCTTAGAGTAGTGAGGTATCACTTCTTAGCCAGGCGGTAATGGATAGGCGTTGCTGTTTAGAGATTAAAACTTCATGTAATAAATCGCTCTGGAACAGCGCCATTCGGTTCGGTTTTGGCTGGATAATATGCCACTGGCCATGTTTGTCCTGCAGGCGTAGTTCACCGCCCCAGTCCGTCTGCCATTGTCCATGTAAATAATACACACTGGAAATCATCCGGCCATTTTTACTTTGGGGGTTGTCACGGTGCAGGGCATAGAACTCACCCGCGTGATAGCAAGCGAAATGCGCTTCGACATCTTTGATGCCTAAATAAAACGCGCGGTTTAAAATTTGAGAAAATTGTTGAAGGGTTTGAATGTGTCGGTGGGAAATTTGAAATTCAGGTTGTAACCAAAGAATATGATCACTACGGATGTTGTTAACGACACCATTTTGAATGGCTGCATTACGAAATTCGTTTAAGTGGCTTAAGCATTCTTGACTCACTGCATGTTGATATTCGCTAGAGTAAGCATCGTCAACAATACTAAAGCCATGTTGATCTAAATCATCTAAGATTTGATCAACATTCCAATCCCCTGGGATGATAACTGCTTCCATTTTTTCAATTCTCGATAGTGTGGTAAAAAAAGGTCCGCTATTTTAGTGCAATAATCGTTTCTGAACGAAATAGTTTTTCATGTTAAAATAGCAATTGATCTTAGGAATAATTGAAACATGAATTACCGTCACTCTTACCACGCAGGCAACTTTGCCGATGTGATGAAGCACGTTTTATTGCTTCAGTTGTTGACTCGACTGAATGCAAAAAACAAACCTTATCGCTATGTAGATACACATGGTGGTGCAGGTAAATATGATTTGTCGACTGCCGAAGCGCAAAAATCAGGTGAGTTTTTAAACGGTATTCATCGTCTTGTTAAGCTGGATGATTCGATCAAGCGTAATGCACCTGAAGGCGTACAACAATATTTGAAAATTGTTGAAAATATGCGTGAAAACTTTGGTAAGGGTGCTTATCCGGGTTCACCGTGGTTTGCCCTAGAAGGCATGCGCGAGATTGATAAAGCGACCATTTTTGAAATGCAGCGTGATGTATTCCAGCAACTTCGTCATAATATTTTTGACAAGCGTGCCGGTTTGCATGAGCGTGATGCATACGAAGGTCTGTTGGCTGTCATTCCACCGAAAGAAAAACGTGGTCTGGTGATGATCGATCCGCCATATGAACTGGAGCGTAAAGATTTCCCGCAGTTGGTCGAACTGCTGGTTACCGCGTATAAGAAATGGCCGACAGGTGTATTCGCGGTTTGGTATCCAATTAAAGACCGTGCCATGATCGAACGCTTCGAGAAGAAAATGTTCAAGACTGGTATCCGCCGTCAACTGGTTTGTGAAGTCTGTGTATGGCCGGATGATACCCCAGTAGGCTTGAACGGTTGTGGTTTGCTGGTGATTAACCCGCCTTGGAAATTCTCTGAAGATGCAGATGAAGCGCTACAGTGGTTATTCCCGCATCTTCGCATGAGTGAAAATGGTGGTCACGCTGCAGTTCGCTGGTTAGTGGGCGAGTAATTTTTTTAAAGATCAGGTCATAGCTAGGATCGACAAGAATGACAAATATAAGCAAACCGGAACGCGACTCTTCAACTGAAGTGCCTTTTGATGGCATCACCTTTGAGGTAGAAGAAGAGGAGCATACCCAGGAAGGGCAAAAAGTTAAGCGTCGAGGCATCTATCTATGGCCGAACCTGATTACAACAGCAGCGTTGTTATCAGGTTTCTACTCGATTATTGCCAGTATGAATGGTAATTTTCAGCAAGCTATTTATGCGATTTTTATTGCGGCATTACTGGATGGACTAGATGGCCGTGTAGCTCGTGCGATTGGCGCACAAAGTCCGTTCGGTGAACAGTTCGATTCCCTTTCTGACATGCTGGCTTTTGGTGTAGCTCCCGCTATTTTGATGTATAGCTGGGGCTTAAGTGATTTGGGTCGTATTGGTCTGGCAGCCTGCTTTGTTTATACCGCGTGTGCTGCGTTCCGTCTGGCGCGTTTTAATGTACAGATTGGTGTGGTCGATAAACGTTATTTTATCGGTGTGGCAAGTCCTCTGGCTGCCATCATGATTGTGTCATTGGTCTGGGTCGGTCTGGATTTTCCAGAAATCTTTGATATTCGTGAACCTTCTCTTCAGGTCATTAATGCAGTAGTCATTATTGCGGTGGGCTTGTTAATGATTTCCAATATCAAGTATTACTCATTCAAAACAGT
This sequence comes from Acinetobacter sp. CIP A162, assembly GCF_000367905.1. GTDB lineage: Bacteria > Pseudomonadota > Gammaproteobacteria > Pseudomonadales > Moraxellaceae > Acinetobacter > Acinetobacter lwoffii. The sequence goes on from NZ_KB849157.1 coordinate 369,184, forward strand.
AGAGCGTAAACGGGTTCCATTTTTTGTCCTACCAATCGCCGTATTCGTCTTTGCAGCGATGACTTATAATATTCCTGTCGGCATTCTGGTAATTTCTATTCTCTATGCCTTGTCTGGTTTCGTGACCACCTTTATGGCAAAAAGATCGAGTACATTATAAAAATATAAAAGGAGTCTGAGATGCGGTTTCTTCAAGATTTTTTAGATCGTTCGAAACAGCTGAATCAGACTCCTACTGTTTCGCGCTATCCCGCCTATCATGGCCTTACCTCAAAATATAAAATTATTCATCAAGGATTAATGATCCCCGGACTTCCGGCACCGCTCTATTATTTAAACTTTCTGAGTATTATTGGGCAACCCAATGCGCCCATGCTGGCAAACCCCAGTGCAATCGAAACCACAGCCTTAGATACCGCCACCGTGATTTGCAGTTCGAGTCCACATATGGTGGGGCAATTGCATCACTATTCTGTCAAGCAGGACTGTCATTTTAAATCTAGTCTATTTCAGTTTCTGGATCGTGAGCAATTGAGCGGAAGTTTTCCAAATTTTCGTTTGCAACGTTCTGACTCGGAACTCAGTTTTGATTTAAATATTCAGACCACTCAGCTAATTTCTCATTTTACCCAAATGCGTTTTTCCTTGGCAGATCACTGGTCTTTGCTGTGTCATTGTCAGGGAACAGTGAGCTATAAAGCGCAGCAATATACGATCGATGGTCTGGGAAGCTTTGAATACGCGCGGAGTTTTAACTTTCCCTATCTGCCTTTGGCTTTCCTGACTTATCAAATTATTAATCTCAGTGAAAATCGGCAACTGTTGTTGGCGCAAATTCGGGATGGTTTTAATCGTATTGTTCAGTCGCGGATCTATCTGCGTGATTTAAAAAACATGCGGACCCAAATGTTCGATCGCAAAGTTTATTTTAAAGTTCATCGTGTTTATCCGCGTGTCACGACACCCAATCGGCAAAGTATGTATTTGCCGCGCGAATTTGAATGGTGTTATAAAAACGCAGACGGTACTTGTATCTGGGTACAAGGTCAAAGTCGTGGAGATTTTAAATTTGGTCTGGCAGCGGGCTATGTAGGAAGTTTTAGTTATCAAGTAAAAATAAATGAAGAAACCGAAAATGGGGAAGGAGGCTATTGTGAATACATAGATTGCCGGCCTTTACGCTTTCAGGAAGAGAATAAAACAGAAAAAAGATTAAGTCATTTATCTAATTCAGTCCCTTTAATGCTCAAGAAATGAAGAAAAGTGCGATTTTTGTAGAATAAATAAACAGTCGTTAGTTTTTTATTGAATTATTTAAAAAAGGGGGGTTGCAAGGGGTGTGAAATGCTGTAGAATGCACATCCATCGGCGGTGATGAAGATTAAAACTTCTGATAAAACAGTGACTTAGTTGAGTTTGATTGAGTTGGGTTTTATTTGATAAGTTTAAAAATAATTTTCATTACTGGTTGACTTTCTAGAGATAGAGAGTAATATAGCCGACCTAGCTTGCTGGTGACGAATTAGCAAGAAGATCATTAAGAGATTATGAAGAACAACTTGTGTGGATTTTTACTGGTTGATCGATCGAAATTATTTTCATTGATTGATGGTAGAAATTACTCGAAGTTTATTTGAGAAATATTTGTCAGAAAATTGATGAGCCAAGATTGGTGCCCTTTAAGGCACTACATAGTATTAAACTGAAGAGTTTGATCATGGCTCAGATTGAACGCTGGCGGCAGGCTTAACACATGCAAGTCGAGCGGGGAAATGTAGCTTGCTACATTACCTAGCGGCGGACGGGTGAGTAATGCTTAGGAATCTGCCTATTAGTGGGGGACAACATCTCGAAAGGGATGCTAATACCGCATACGTCCTACGGGAGAAAGCAGGGGACCTTCGGGCCTTGCGCTAATAGATGAGCCTAAGTCGGATTAGCTAGTTGGTGGGGTAAAGGCCTACCAAGGCGACGATCTGTAGCGGGTCTGAGAGGATGATCCGCCACACTGGGACTGAGACACGGCCCAGACTCCTACGGGAGGCAGCAGTGGGGAATATTGGACAATGGGGGGAACCCTGATCCAGCCATGCCGCGTGTGTGAAGAAGGCCTTTTGGTTGTAAAGCACTTTAAGCGAGGAGGAGGCTACCGAGATTAATACTCTTGGATAGTGGACGTTACTCGCAGAATAAGCACCGGCTAACTCTGTGCCAGCAGCCGCGGTAATACAGAGGGTGCAAGCGTTAATCGGATTTACTGGGCGTAAAGCGCGCGTAGGTGGCCAATTAAGTCAAATGTGAAATCCCCGAGCTTAACTTGGGAATTGCATTCGATACTGGTTGGCTAGAGTATGGGAGAGGATGGTAGAATTCCAGGTGTAGCGGTGAAATGCGTAGAGATCTGGAGGAATACCGATGGCGAAGGCAGCCATCTGGCCTAATACTGACACTGAGGTGCGAAAGCATGGGGAGCAAACAGGATTAGATACCCTGGTAGTCCATGCCGTAAACGATGTCTACTAGCCGTTGGGGCCTTTGAGGCTTTAGTGGCGCAGCTAACGCGATAAGTAGACCGCCTGGGGAGTACGGTCGCAAGACTAAAACTCAAATGAATTGACGGGGGCCCGCACAAGCGGTGGAGCATGTGGTTTAATTCGATGCAACGCGAAGAACCTTACCTGGTCTTGACATAGTAAGAACTTTCCAGAGATGGATTGGTGCCTTCGGGAACTTACATACAGGTGCTGCATGGCTGTCGTCAGCTCGTGTCGTGAGATGTTGGGTTAAGTCCCGCAACGAGCGCAACCCTTTTCCTTATTTGCCAGCGGGTTAAGCCGGGAACTTTAAGGATACTGCCAGTGACAAACTGGAGGAAGGCGGGGACGACGTCAAGTCATCATGGCCCTTACGACCAGGGCTACACACGTGCTACAATGGTCGGTACAAAGGGTTGCTACCTCGCGAGAGGATGCTAATCTCAAAAAGCCGATCGTAGTCCGGATTGGAGTCTGCAACTCGACTCCATGAAGTCGGAATCGCTAGTAATCGCGGATCAGAATGCCGCGGTGAATACGTTCCCGGGCCTTGTACACACCGCCCGTCACACCATGGGAGTTTGTTGCACCAGAAGTAGGTAGTCTAACCTTAGGGGGGACGCTTACCACGGTGTGGCAGATGACTGGGGTGAAGTCGTAACAAGGTAGCCGTAGGGGAACCTGCGGCTGGATCACCTCCTTAACGAAAGATTGACGATTGGTAAGAATCCACAACAAGTTGTTCTTCATACGATGTATCTGAGGGTCTGTAGCTCAGTTGGTTAGAGCACACGCTTGATAAGCGTGGGGTCACAAGTTCAAGTCTTGTCAGACCCACCAAATCTGACTAACGAAGCATGAAAGTGCTGAAGCAAACAGAACAGAACGATACATTGACTTATTGATAAGCTGGGGACTTAGCTTAGTTGGTAGAGCGCCTGCTTTGCACGCAGGAGGTCAGGAGTTCGACTCTCCTAGTCTCCACCATACATTCCTTCGGAATGTATAAAGACAAAAGCTAATAAATAGACAATCAGTTGATTGTTAGTTTAGTCCTTAAGCGATCAAGTGATGAGATCCTAGAGATTAACAAGTACAAGCGTTATGATACGCGCACTTGATAACCTCTGTGATTTATCACAGTTTCCTGACCTGACGAAGGCTGGAAAAATCATTAACAGAATATATTTGAGTTGAAATAATTTGTTCATACTCGTTTTTAAGATCGACATTAACAGTGATTTATTACTTGTTGATGAAGGTTGAGGAAATGAGTTACTAGCGAAATTAACTGAATCAAGCGTTTTGGTATATGAATCTAATTGAAGCTGTACAGTGCTTAAATGCACAAGACGCCAACTGTATGATTGACTGAGTGATTGGTTAATCTGTTGCTCATCCTGCTTGTAAGGATGAACGACTGTTTGGGGTTGTATAGTCAAGTAATTAAGTGCATGTGGTGGATGCCTTGGCAGTCAGAGGCGAAGAAAGACGTGATAGCCTGCGAAAAGCTCCGGGGAGGCGGCAAATATCCTGTGATCCGGAGATGTCTGAATGGGGAAACCCACTTACCATAAGGTAGGTATTGCAACATGAATACATAGTGTTGCAAGGCGAACGAGGGGAAGTGAAACATCTCAGTACCCTTAGGAAAAGAAATCAATTGAGATTCCCTCAGTAGCGGCGAGCGAAAGGGGAAGAGCCCATTAAGTCATATAAGTTCTAGTGGAACGCTCTGGGAAGTGCGACCGTAGACGGTGATAGTCCTGTACACGAAAGGGCTTATATGATGATGTCGAGTAGGGCGAGGCACGTGAAACCTTGTCTGAATATGGGGGGACCATCCTCCAAGGCTAAATACTCCTGACTGACCGATAGTGAACCAGTACCGTGAGGGAAAGGCGAAAAGAACCCCTGTGAGGGGAGTGAAATAGATCCTGAAACCGCATGCATACAAGCAGTGGGAGCCGGCATTGTGTCCGGTGACTGCGTACCTTTTGTATAATGGGTCAGCGACTTATATTCAGTAGCAAGGTTAACCGAATAGGGGAGCCGTAGGGAAACCGAGTCTTAATAGGGCGTTTAGTTGCTGGGTATAGACCCGAAACCAGGTGATCTATCCATGAGCAGGTTGAAGGTTGGGTAACACTAACTGGAGGACCGAACCCACTGTCGTTGAAAAGCCAGGGGATGACTTGTGGATAGGGGTGAAAGGCTAATCAAACTTGGTGATAGCTGGTTCTCCCCGAAAGCTATTTAGGTAGCGCCTCGGACGAATACCATTGGGGGTAGAGCACTGTTTCGGCTAGGGGGTCATCCCGACTTACCAAACCGATGCAAACTCCGAATACCAATGAGTACTATCCGGGAGACAGACTGCGGGTGCTAACGTCCGTAGTCAAGAGGAAAACAATCCAGACCGCCAGCTAAGGCCCCAAAATTATAGTTAAGTGGGAAACGATGTGGGAAGGCATAGACAGCTAGGAGGTTGGCTTAGAAGCAGCCACCCTTTAAAGAAAGCGTAATAGCTCACTAGTCGAGTCGGCCTGCGCGGAAGATGTAACGGGGCTAAAACTATATGCCGAAGCTGCGGATGCATAATTTATTATGCGTGGTAGGGGAGCGTTCTGTAAGCCGATGAAGGTGGATTGAGAAGTCTGCTGGAGGTATCAGAAGTGCGAATGCTGACGTGAGTAACGACAATGCGAGTGAAAAACTCGCACGCTGAAAGACCAAGGGTTCCAGTCCAACGTTAATCGGGGCTGGGTGAGTCGACCCCTAAGGCGAGGCCGAGAGGCGTAGTCGATGGGAAATTGGTTAATATTCCAATACTTCTGTGTAATGCGATGAGAGGACGGAGAAGGTTAAGTCAGCCTGGCGTTGGTTGTCCAGGTGGAAGGTTGTAGGCATGTATCTTAGGCAAATCCGGGGTACTCTATGCTGAGAACTGATAGCAAGCTGTACTTGTACAGTGAAGTGGCTGATACCATGCTTCCAGGAAAAGTCTCTAAGCTTCAGTTACACAGGAATCGTACCCGAAACCGACACAGGTGGTCAGGTCGAGTAGACCAAAGCGCTTGAGAGAACTCTGCTGAAGGAACTAGGCAAAATGGTACCGTAACTTCGGGAGAAGGTACGCTGTTGTCTGTGATAGGACTTGCTCCTTGAGCGGCCGACAGCCTCAGAAACCAGGCCCCTGCAACTGTTTATTAAAAACATAGCACTCTGCAAACACGAAAGTGGACGTATAGGGTGTGATGCCTGCCCGGTGCTGGAAGGTTAATTGATGGGGTTAGCGTAAGCGAAGCTCTTGATCGAAGCCCCAGTAAACGGCGGCCGTAACTATAACGGTCCTAAGGTAGCGAAATTCCTTGTCGGGTAAGTTCCGACCTGCACGAATGGCATAATGATGGGGGCGCTGTCTCCAGCAGAGACTCAGTGAAATCGAATTCGCCGTGAAGATGCGGTGTACCCGCGGCTAGACGGAAAGACCCCGTGAACCTTTACTGCAGCTTGACATTGAACTTTGATCTTACTTGTGTAGGATAGGTGGGAGGCTTTGAAGTCGCGACGCTAGTTGCGATGGAGCCGTCCTTGAAATACCACCCTGGTAATATTGAGGTTCTAACTCTGTCCCGTTATCCGGGACGAGGACCATGTCTGGTGGGTAGTTTGACTGGGGCGGTCTCCTCCTAAAGAGTAACGGAGGAGTACGAAGGTGCGCTCAGCGTGGTCGGAAATCACGCGTAGAGTATAAAGGCAAAAGCGCGCTTAACTGCGAGACCCACAAGTCGAGCAGGTACGAAAGTAGGTCTTAGTGATCCGGTGGTTCTGTATGGAAGGGCCATCGCTCAACGGATAAAAGGTACTCTGGGGATAACAGGCTGATACCGCCCAAGAGTTCATATCGACGGCGGTGTTTGGCACCTCGATGTCGGCTCATCTCATCCTGGGGCTGAAGCAGGTCCCAAGGGTATGGCTGTTCGCCATTTAAAGAGGTACGCGAGCTGGGTTTAGAACGTCGTGAGACAGTTCGGTCCCTATCTACCGTGGGCGTTGGAAATTTGAGAGGATCTGCTCCTAGTACGAGAGGACCAGAGTGGACGAACCTCTGGTGTACCGGTTGTCACGCCAGTGGCATCGCCGGGTAGCTATGTTCGGAAGGGATAACCGCTGAAAGCATCTAAGCGGGAAGCCTACCTCAAGATAAGATTTCCCCGAGACTTTATGTCTCCTAAAGAGCCGTTGAAGACTACGACGTTGATAGGTTGGATGTGGAAGCATAGTGATATGTGAAGCTGACCAATACTAATTGCTCGTGAGGCTTGACTATACAACACCCAAACAGTTGTTGTACGAACTTCGAAAGAAGTGAGGATCAATTGATTCGATATTAAACAAAACAGCTTGATTTAGTTACGCTAAACGAACAAAATACACAACTCAGATATATCTGTTAATGAACGATGTTCAAAGCACTGCTTTGAACAGAGTGCAAGATTTGAAGAAAGCTAAGGCAACCATAAGACCTCAGTAAGTAATCATACCAGTTGTGCTGGCGACCATAGCAAGAGTGAACCACCTGATCCCTTCCCGAACTCAGAAGTGAAACCTCTTAGCGCTGATGGTAGTGTGGGATTACCCATGTGAGAGTAAGTCATCGCCAGCTCATTATTCGAAACACCCTCTGCTAACGCAGGGGGTGTTTTTTTATGGGCGAGATAATTGTCTTGACTATTTAGCATTCATATAACGTTAACTTTATACAGTGTTCAATATGAAGCTAGAGCGATAATTAACCTTATCGAGTAAGGGGCGGATTGCTCAACTTTGTTCTTGCAATGCATCAAACTGACGTCGAGCATGTTTAAAGGCAGTTCTAAGGCCTTCTTCCAGCGTAGGATGATAAAAAGGTTTCTTTAGGATCTGGTGAATATCCTGGTCGGCATCAATCATCCAGGCCAGTAAATGGGCCAGATGTTCTGCTTGGGAGCAAAAGAGTTCTGCACCAAGTAATTTACCTGATTTTTTAGCAATATAAACTTCTATTCCACCTGAGTTTTCTGCCAAAACCAGTGCACGTCCTTGATTTTCATAAGAGACGAATCCCCGAATAAATTCGATGTGTTGATCTTCCAGCTGTTTAAAACTTTTTCCGACAATCGCCATTTCAGGATGACAAAATACAATCGCCAATGGGATTAAGGCAGGAATAGGCTTTACATCCGGATAATTTAAACAGTTATAAACTGCCTGTTTACCCGCATGCGCGGCTTCATGTTGAATCGGCGCATCAGGTGCGGCATCACCGACTATAAATATAGGTAGGTTTGCAAGTTGTTTGGTTTCTTTATCGATAGGAAGGTTTTTGATGTCCTTGAATGTTGAATTGAGTTGATCTAGACCTAAACGATCTATATTGCTTTGCCGACCTGTGGCGCCTAAGATATAGTCAACTTCAATACTTTCAGTCTGATCATTTTCTGTAAAATTAATCTTTATTTTATCAGCTTGTATTCCAACTTCATCTGGCAAGTTCTTAAACTTGATATTGAGTTCTTTACTGAGTTGCTCCTGTGCCAGTTTCTGTAAGACTGGACTGGTTAAGGCACCTACTTTTTGACTACGCGCAAACATTGTAGTTTGTACACCCAGTCGTTGCATAGCTTGAGCTAATTCAATTGCAATAATGCCACTGCCGATCACTGCTAAAGACTTAGGTAATTGGGAAAACTCAAATATTTCATTTGAAGTGATGTATTTGTCTTTTAATTTTTGCTTTAGATTTTCATCAATATTGGGGCGTGAACCTACAGCGACAATAAAACTTTTGGCCCGATAGGATTGTCCATTGACTTCGATCGTTTGGAGATCAACAAATTTGGCTTTTCCGGAAATTTTATGTGAGCTGTCCCATTGATCGACACCTTTCAAGGTTGCACGAATAAAACGTTCTCTAAGGACATGCACGCGTTGCATAACCTCTGAAGGATCAATGACAGAATTATGTTTTAAAGCAAGTTCTTCAGCAGTTTGAATATCATGCATGCGATTTGCGGAAGAGATTAGCAATTTACTTGGCATACAACCTACACGGGCACAGGTCGTATCCCACGATCCATCATTGATAATTAAAATATTTTGGGTGTATTTGATAGCTTCGTTATAAGCACTGATCCCTGCAGTGCCTGCGCCGATGATGATGAGGTCATGCATAAAATGTTTACTCAGTTCTCAACAACTAACTATTTACCTTAATATTTACAATGTTTTCGATGTAAATTATGTAACTACATTGCTTATTTTTGCTAATTTGAGTAAATTTTGTATAAAAGCCAGAAGACTAACTTTATGGCAGCTTAAATATTATATCTAGTGGGAAAAATCATGAGTTTGTTTATAAATTTAAAAAAATTAGGGGTAAACACAACAGTTTTAGCGACATCAATTTCATTGGTCGCTTGTGGCGGTGGGGGAAGTGATGGTTACTACAATAATGGTTCTCCAAGTGGCAATACTGGGGAAGGGAATACAAGTGATAACAATCAATCAGAAACAGATACTTCAAAGGTAGCAAATAGTCTTAGTATTTCATTACAAGATATTGAAGGCAAACCTTTACAGATTGCTCAAGATAATAGTCAAGTCAAAATAGCAGTTAAAGTATTAAATATAGATAAAGGTGGAATCGCAGGTAAAGATGTACGTTTAAGTATTGGCGGAGAAGATTTGGGGGTAGAAAGTACTAACTCTAAAGTTTCTTCAGATGAAAATGGGGTTGCATTATTTACATTAAATATTCCTGCATTACAAACTGATACTGGAAAGGTTCAACTAACAGCAAAGGTTGAAGGAACTACAGTCTCAATTCCTTATACATTGAATATCAAAAAAACAAGTACAATTATCAGTGATTATAATCTTAATGTACCACAAGGTTTAGTGTTAAATTTGCCAAAAGGCTCTACTGACGTTGTAGTACAAGTAACGGATGCCAAAAGTGGTGCAAAAGTTGGTCAGACTGTTGAATTAACTTTACCTCCTGAAATGAATGGTAAATTTATAGTTGAAACAGGTTCATCAGTAACAACAGATACTCAAGGTAAAGCGACTTTTAAAATTAGTGCAAATCCGAATCTGACATCAGATGATATTGCAAATTTTGTTGAAAGTTCACAAAAACTAAGTTTTAAGTTAATTGATGAGTATCGTGCTGAAAAAAATGCAGTAACGTCTCTTACATTTAAAGATATTTCAAGTGTAGTAAATAAACTCGAAATTATTACACCAGAAGATTCTATTGCAGCCAAAGATGGCACAGCAAAAATTCTCGTATTTGCAAAAAATAGTGCAGGAAATGTTTTAAAAAATACCCAAGTCAAGTTAGCTGTAGATGCAATCGCGAAATATTATGGGGTCCAACTTGATAAAAATGAGGCTACAACAAATTCAGAAGGTTATGCTGAGTTCACTTTAAAGAGTAACTCGAATTATCCAATTGCTCTTTCACAAAGAGGAATTGAGCTTACTGCCACATACGAAAATAATCCGGATATTAATGGTAAAGCAACGGTACAGGTCGTAACTGCTGATAGTAGTGTAAATAATCAAGAGGCAATTCAGCGTTTAGAAATCGCATCTGCATATAAAGTGAATGCAGTTAATGATAGTGTCGAAATTAAAGTTAAAGCAATAAATTATAAAGGATTAGGGGCTTCTAAGGGTAATATCACTCTCAGCTTGAATGCAGGGGCAACATCTAATGGTGTTACTTTTGATGGTGCTGCAACTCGTGATGTAGATCCAAATGGCTTTGTAACTTTTAAGCTTAAGACAATTTCTCTGACACCAACACCTACACAAAAGGCAATTGATGCTTTAATTGATGCTGGTATTGAAGCAACTTTTACTGCAGATAATGGTGCAAGCAATAAGATTAATATTATTGTAGATAATGAAATTGTCTCTGAAAAAACAATTGATTATTTACAGATCGATCCAATATTAAATACCTTTGACTATAAAAAAGATCAAACTATTACAGTAAAAGTTAAAGCTCTTGATGAAAAAGGTAGTCCTTTAATCGGTGAAAAATTACAATTAAATAAGAATACACAATTTCAAAGCTTGGGTTTAAGCTTAAATGGTAATGCAGAAGCAGCAACACGTGATGATGGCTATGCAATATTTGAACTAGATTATAAGTATAATGGGTCTGAGCCTCAAAGAATTGCTGCTGAACAAGGTGTAAATATAGTTTTCTCTGCAGTTAGAGACAGTAAAAAAACTCAATCTATTAAACTTAACTTTGCTACACAAGCTAAGCCAGAACTGGACTATTTAACTGTTGATACTGACGGGATAAAATCTATTATCTTGGGTGTAGAAAAAATAGTAACAGTACGAGTGGCTGCAGTTGATAAAAATGGAGATGCCTTAGCAAATCAATTAGTAAACTTAAATGTGAAAGACAATATTTCACTAACTAAAGGTGTTTCTTATGCCTCACCAACCGAGGTGACAACAGATAGTAATGGCTTGGCTGTATTTAGCTTAAAAGTTAAAGCACAAAACCAAAGTGATTATGATGCCTTAATGAATGGTTTTGATATTGAAGGGCTTTGTTGCACAAAGATTTGAAATGCAAAGCGCCCCTAATTGAGCCAAATTTAAGGCGTAACTTGGGTAAGTGGTCGACCTAATTCCGTAAATCTGTTGAGGACTGCTACACGTGCATGAATTTCATTCACCTGACTAGGAAAGCTTCTTGCCATTAATTTATCGCCTAATAATTTGATGCAATGCATCTTGGTTTCCACCAAACTGCGCCGATGATAGCCTGACCATTTTTTCCATAATGTCCTGCCTAAACGTTTAACTGTTCGAAGTAATTCATTTCGCTCTAGCGAGCTACTCTTTGTATCTTTCCATGGTTTCGCATTTTTTCTAGGTGGAATCACCGCATGTGCTTGCCGATCTGCAATGACCTGACGGCATTGCTTGGTGTCATAAGCTCCATCGGTATAAACAGAGTCAATCTGCTCATCTTGTGGAATCTGATTAAGTAAATCACCAAGCACCTGTGAATCACTGACATTATTGGTTGTGAGCTGAATAGCGCGTATTTGTAGGGTTTTGGCATCTATACCAATATGTAGTTTACGCCATTGGCGACGATATTCAGCTCCATGTTTCTTGCGTTTCCATTCGCCCTCACCTAGAAACTTCATGCCTGTAGAGTCTACGAGTAGATGCAGCCCATCGCTACTTTTTTGGTAGCTGATTGCAATATCAATATGCTTTTGTCTTCTACAAAGCGTACTGTAATCTGGTGCGGTCCAATTTAATCCGCAAAGTTTAATCAGACTTTGCACAAAGCCAGTGACCATACGTAAAGATAGACGGAATAAGGATTTAATCATTAAGCAGCATTGGATAGCTGCGTCGGAGTAGGTTTGATTTCGCCCTTGTTTGCCTTTTGATGGAGCATACCATTGCGTAGCAGGATCAAACCAAATGGCAATATTTCCGCGACTCATGAGTGCTCGGTTATATGCGGGCCAATTGGTTGTGCGGTAGATTTTGTGTGTAGGCTTCTTCATTTGAAAATTATATCGCTGAAAAAGCCTTTACAGATAGGTTTGTGCAACAAAGCCCAACTGATCCTGAAGCGAACAGTAAAGTCGCTCAATTAATGATTGATCCTATTACTAATGCATTTAGTTACGTTCAAAATCAAAATATTGTTATAAGAGCAAAAGCATTAGATGATAAAGGAAACCCACTCGTTAATGCACGTGTAAATATTGAATCATCCTTATCTAGTACAGATATGAAAGCTTTGCAATTAAGCCTTGTGAGTCAGGCTGAACAAGTTACAGATGCAGAAGGCTATGCGACATTTATATATAGTTATAAATATGATGGAACATCTACACAAGCTAATTTAGCGAAAGCAGGCGTAGAATTTACTATTCGTTCTGCTATTACTAATAAGGTAGATAATATTGCTATTAAATTTGCTACCTTACCAAAAGTGTTGGATTATTTTAATGTAAGTTTATCTCAATATGCCCTGGCTCTTGAGGGTGGGGAAAAAGTAATTAGTATCACAGTAGATGCTAAAGATATTAATGGGGATATTTTAGCTGGACAGCAGGTTTCAATTGGTTTAAATGATGCTGCATTACCAAATGGTATAAAGTTATTAACTCCAAGCTCACTTATTACTGATAATGCAGGTAAAGCTGTATTCCAAATAAGTATTGATCCAAAAACAGCTGAACAAATTGCAAATTTAGATGCAAATGATTTAACAATTGCAATTCTCGGTAAGCGCCCTGATGGTTCATCATATTCAGCAGTTCAAAAAGTTGAACTTTCGAAACCGGTTGAAGTATTACCAGACTTAGCTAATCTTCTGTTTACTACAATAGATGATAAACCATTAGATACAATTTCTGTACTTGGTGGTGAAACACGAGTTAAAGTTAAAGCAGTCGATGAAAATGGAAAACCAATTCCTAATACACCAATTGCAATTGCTTTATCTAGCCTTACCTCTAGCCGTGTTTCGCTAAGTAACTTGCCTACGCAAACGAATAGTCAGGGGGAAGCCGAGTTTACGGTAACGGTATCTGAGGGCGTTTATGATGCTAGTTTGATCAAAAATGGTATTGTCTTTGCCGTAGTTGGTACGAACTTAAATAATGGCGATCGTTTACAGCAAACAAGTGTAATTAGTATCACCGCTCCAGCAAATGCTTTAAATCCGCGTTTAACATCAGATGTAAAAACAGTGACAGCTGGGCAAACAGTTAAAGTGTATGCAGCTGTTAAAGATGAAATGGGGATTAATACTGCAGCTGGTACACCAATGCGATTGACTCTGAATCCAAAAGCTATTGCTGCAGGTGTTAAACTGAGTGCTGACGGAGTGGTAATACAAGGAAATGGTTCAGTGCCAATTGACTTAATTATTCCACAAGGTATTACATCTGCTGCTTTAGAATCTATTGTAGTAACAGGAACTATCCGTGATCCACGCAGTAATGAAATTCAGACGAAGCTAAATTTTGCTGTTCAAGATATTAGTAATCCTTATCACTTAACTATTGATAGTAGTCGTGTGTCATTAAGTTCAGCAGGTGATAGTGCATTTGTGACGGTTAAACTTCTTGATAAGAATCAAGGCGGTGTTGCGAATGAAAAAGTTAGCTTAGCTATTGCTGATCCGCGAAATGCGACTAGTATTAAAGGGGCTTCACAGCTCATTACTAATCAATTTGGTGAAGCTGTATTTGAAGTATCGATGAAATCACTACAAGGTACATTAGTATTACCAGTTCTACCAATCGAATTAACGGCAACCCATACCACCGCAACAGGTGCTTCAGTAAGTCTACCTGGCAGTATTCAAGTGCACTCACCAACAGTTTTAGCGCCAGAATTGGACTTAAAAATTAAAGTATCTAAAGATAAGTTAAATGTCCGTGGTGATTCTTTCGAAGTATCAGTATTGGTAGTAGACTTAGATGGTTCAAGTCAAGCTGGTAAAGCAGTTACATTAACAATTCCTCAATATAATCAAAATGGTGCATATATTCATGGCGCATCTACTATTGAAAGTGATGAGAATGGTTGGGCAAAATTTTCAATTGTAATTGATGAAAGTTTACGTAATCCAACCTATGACTTCGTTGCTGCTGATTTACGTGTAGAAGCTGTAGTTAAAGATACGCAGAATACAGAGCGACGTGTACCGCATGTGATTGATGTGGTAAATTCCGAAGTGCCAGTAACGATTGGTTCTATTGCGGTTAATTTTAATCCAACAGAGCTTACATCAACAGGTAACGGTATTTATTATCAAAAAGAAGGCTCTGTTCAGCTGGTTGATGTTGATGGGAAGCCAGTGGCAAATCAGGATGTGGTTTTAGATATTCGTCCAACTTCTTATGTTTTAGGTGAATGGAAATATGAAATTCAGAAAGATGCATGGAAAATAGTTGAGCAACCTGGTGTCGATGTGGATGGCAATCCTATTACCTTAAAAGTTAAAGAACTAGATGCGGTTTATCCATTTACGAATCTAAAAGGTTGGATTAAACCAGGTGATTATTATTATCCATTAGTAGGTACAATACCTGCACAAGTTCAAGATAAAAACTCAGCAACGACATGTACGGTGGATCCAACAACATCAACTTGGACAGCTAATGGTCAAGCATTACGTGTGGTTCGTTTCTTAGGTGGTACAGCAAATAATAGTACGACTCACCCATATACCGCGACCTATCGTACAGATAGTACTGGTAGGTTTGACTTCATCATTGAATATCCAAAAGCAAATGCTCATTGGATCGCAGTAGAAGTAGGAGCGAAAACTACACTTGCACAAACACCAACTAGAGGCTATACAACATTAACATTGCCAAGTTTAAGTAGTGATTATGCTGCTGATGGAAGTTATGCACCTAACCGCGTAAGTCCATATACAACATGTGTCAACTAATAATCTAATCTGACGAAAAAACAGCGCTTCGGCGCTGTTTTTTTATGGGAACTAAAATTTAAAAAAACTAAATTGATGTTCCCACACTCACACCCACAGTCGGCTTTAGATTCATCGAGCTACAGCCTGTAAAAGCCAAACTACAACATAAAATAATCAATAACTTACTCATGAATCAATCCTTGAGATTTAGCCTGATTAAACAAGGCCGCTGAACGTGTGCCGCTTCGGCAAACCATCAAAATCGGTTTAGGCAGCTCATTATAATATCGAGCAAATTCTTCAATATTCGCCTGAGAAAGTTGGCCACTCATTACAGGCTGATAAATCACACTCACTTGAGATTTCTCTGCAATGGAGCGTAATTGACTCACCGTGACACTATTACCAGTTTCCTGATCAGGACGATTTACAATCACAGATTTGAAACCTTGCTGAATCAATTGCTGAAACTTGCTTGGTGTCATTTGCCCCGTAACACTCACCGTAGAGGTCAGCGCACGGCTAAGATCATTTGCAGCAAAAACAGGTGTAATACAGCTAAAATAGGTTGCCAGTACCACACCTTTCCAAAACGACTTAATCATCCAGCAGGTCCATCTGTTTTGCCAGTTGATATAAGTTATTCGAGCGGTTTCCAGTACGACAGAACATCAAGATCGGTTTTGGCAACTCATTATAATGATTGGCAAAAGTGCGTACATCAAGCTCAGTAATCTGACCGGCTACTACTGGCTGGAATACATAATCCAGACCGGCATTACGTGCAGCTTCCTCGATTTGTGCACTGGTTGGCTGCTCGGAACCACCTTCCATGTCCGGACGGTTGTTGATAATCGATTTAAAACCTTTCTCAACCACTTGAGTTACGTGTTCAGGACCAATTTGACCAGCAAAACCTACATTTTCGCTCATGACGCCACTCCATCATTTCATTTATATCGATATGCTTTATGATAGCATTAAGCTGAAAACATGCTGAACCTGTTCTGAAATTTTTATAAATGATGATAACCATAAGATAACGCAATGGAGCGCGTATGCAGGCTTATACAGTTGAACCACTGTATGTCAAAAGCGGTCAGGAAGTGATTGCTGCAGATTTTTATCGGCCTAAAAATATAGAAAAACCGGCCGTAATCCTGATGGCTCATGGTCTGGCTGCCTTACGTCAATTTAAACTGGTGCAATATGCCCAGCGTTTTGCCAGTGCCGGCTATGCGGTGGTTTTATTTGACTATCGCTATTGGGGCGGCAGCACTGGGCGTCCACGTGAACTGGTGTCGATCAATGCCCAGCTCGATGACTGGCGAACCATGATCAGACATATTCAGGAACGCAAATCGATTGACAGTAAACGGATCGTGCTCTGGGGTACGGCCTTAAGTGGTGGGCATGTATTGACACTTGCAGCAGAGCTGAAAAATATTCAGGCGGCGATGGTACAGGTGCCTTTTGTCGATGGGGCTGAAAGTGCCCAACTATATCCTTTACAGCAACTCCCCAAGGCGCTTAAAGTTTCCAGTCAGGATTATATGGGGGCCAAGGTTGGTATGGCACCAAAAACCTTACCTGTAGTTGATCCGCATGAGCTATGTTTTATGCCGACACAGGACAGTTATGAAGGTTATCTGTCGATTGTCAATCCGGATTATTACTGGAGTGGTCATATTCCTGCACGGGCATTCTTTAAACTGATGCGCTATCGACCGATTCAGGAAGTCAGAAAGATTAACATTCCAGTCCTGTTTATTGCGGCAAAACTGGATAGTCTGATTCCCATTGAATCCAGTCGTGAAGCTGCGACCAATATTGCACCATTTGTGCAATATCATGAGTGGAATATCCGGCATTTTGATATTTATCATGGGGAATGGTTTGAAAAAGCAGTTTCGACCCAATTAGAATTCTTACATCAACATATTGGAGTGCGCTAGATGATTATTGTATGTCCGGAATGTCTGGCCAAAAACCGTGTCCCTGAAGATAAACTCACTGCCAACCCTGCTTGTGGTCAATGTCATCAAGCCCTGATTCCACTGGTACCAATTGAGCTGAATGAACAGAATTTCAGTCAATTTGTCACGCATAGTGATTTACCGATTCTGATTGATCTGTGGGCAGACTGGTGTGGGCCTTGTAAAATGATGGCACCGCATTTTGCGACTGTTGCGAAGCAATATCCAAATGTAGTTTTTGCCAAAATTGATACCGAAGCCAATCCGCGTTTAAGTTCGGCATTTCATGTTCGCAGTATTCCGACGCTGGTGTTAATGAATAAAAGTAACGAAATTGCTAGAATGAGCGGTGCATTACGGTCAAGCGAGCTGCAAAAATGGCTTGATCAGCAGTTAAATACCCAACCCTAATTCTTCAAATGCCCGGAGTGAATGTGTCAGATTCTCAAGTAAGACCAGAGGGGATCCTTTCCCTACAGACGATCGCAATGCCTGCAGATACCAACTGGAGTGGTGATGTCTTTGGTGGCTGGATCGTTTCACAAATGGACTTGGCAGGCGCGATTCACGCAGAACGATTTTCAAAGGGACGCTGTGCCACGATTTCGATTAACCAGATGACTTTTCTGGTGCCGGTGAAAGTCGGGGACGTGATTAGTTGTTATACCAAAATTTTAAAAGTGGGCAAGACCTCTATCCAGATGGAAATCGAGGTTTGGGATAGTCATGATGATTCACGTCCACCAATTCGAGTGACTGAAGGTGTATTTACCTTTGTTGCAGTGGATGTCAAAGGCAACAAACGTCTGATTCCAGAAGAAGCGAAACAGAAGCTTTTAGAATCGCAATCAGCACAATGATGACTTGAAATAAAAAATCCCAGATTTGATCTCTGGGATTTTTTTGTCTAAAGAAGAAATTATGATTTCTTGAGTTGGCTCTTGGCAATCCAGGCCCAGAGCATTTCACATTGAATCGGAGCTTCACCTGATTCATCCGTGACGGTGACCTGAACCAGGGTTTCACCTTTATCCGAGTTTTGCATCAGGGCTTGCTGCTCCGACGTGAGCGTAGCAACAGCAGTCATGGCACCGCGTGTCGGGCGCTTAAAATCAACCTTTAAGCTTTTGATCAGTACAATTGCTGTATCCGGAACATTCATTGCCGTCACAAAGCCGGTCGCTGTTTCTGCCAGCAGGGCCATTGCACATGCATGGATTTGTCCGATATGGTTCTGCATGGCTTTATGATTGGCCATACTTACTACCACTTTGGACGCACTCATTTCCTCATAACGAATCTTGGCAGAGCCGACCATCGGGACCACCCGGCCAAAAGTTTTACTTAACAAAGCAGTACGAATGCCTTGCGGTAATCGTGCAGTGGCTTTGACTAATCTGGCTAATCGGTTGTTCTTTGCCATAATTCCTTCTACAGACGTTGCTGTCTTAATCTTTAAAGTTATTGAACTGTAAAGGCAAACCAAATTGCTGTTCTTTCAAGAATGCCATTACTTGCTGCAAGGTATCGCGCTTCTTGTCGGTTACACGAATCTTGTCACCCTGAATAGAAGATTGCGCCTTAATCCCACTTTCTTTAATGGCTTTATTAATTTTTTTTGCGGTATCTGAGTCAAGTCCATCTTTAAGCTTGATCACTTGAATCACATTTTTGCCAGAAGCCGTCATTTTTTGTGGATCAAGCGCTTGAATATCGACTTTGCGTTTAAAGAAATGACTTTCCAGCATGCTATAGACTTGTTCACACTGGAAATCGCTTTCAGTCGAGATTTTGATTTCCTTGTTTTTTTCATTCAGTTCAATAGAAACGTCCTGACCACGGAAATCAAAGCGGGTCGCGATTTCTTTTTGGGTGTTTTGAACTGCATGATTTACTTCAAAAATTTCTAATTCAGAAACAATATCGAAAGAAGGCATAGTTTAGACCTTTACAAAGGGAAAGAATATCTGAGATGCTAGGGATGTTTTCTTCATTTGCCAAGTGTTGTTTACATCAAAGGAGTGCGCAATGATCCGTAAACAAGAAATTACAACATTTGAGTTCCCAGAAAATGCAATTATCTGGGATGTACGCGATTCAAGTGCTTTTGCTGAAGCACACGTGAAAGGGGCGGTGAATCAGCCTATTAACGATCTTTCAGCAGAGAGCCTAACTCAGGTGTCAGCGGATCAACCCATTTACATCTTGTGTGGTGGGGGCAGTAAAGCTCCACGTGCTGCTGAAAAGCTAGAGGGTTTTGACAGCTCACGTGAATATGTCATTCTGATGGGTGGTACTCGTGCTGCCCGTGATGCAGGCTTACCGCTTGAACAGAATGCATAAAGCCTTCTGTTAATAAAAAAAAAGCGCCGCAAGGCGCTTTTTTAATGGGTGAGATTTAATGCCTCCCAATCTCCCTTTTCTAAAGGGTGAGAAGCATTGCTTCGCAAGGGGGATTCATTCAAAATGGTCATTAAATTTGTGGTCTAAAATAAGGCTTCTTGACTTTCACTTTCTTTTGAAAACGGGTCACACTGAGTTTTTTTACTAAACTGGATGGCACCGGACAGGCTTCGCCGAGAATCTGGGCTGCCAGAATTTCACTGCAGAGTGGCGCAAACAGAAAACCTTTGGAGCCTAGACCGGCAAAGCTGTAAATTTCCTCATCTGCTTTCATCTTGCCGAGCAGGGGGAAATAATCCTGACTTTGCGCCCGTACCGATGCACGACCTTGCCAGGTATCGGTAGAAGCTAATGATTGTGCATATTCTGGGAAGACACTATGGATCAGTTCGTAGTTATGCACATGGTCTTTTGCTAACACCTCGGTATCATCCCGGCCTGGATAGAAAGAAGCACCCAGAATCAGATGCTCAGCGTCCAGTTGCATACAATAACCGCCATAGCTATAAGCCGTATTCTGACTTAAGGGCTGATTTTGATTATTAACCCAACTGACCTGTCCACGAATCGGTTTCAGAGCTGGATAATCTGCAAAAAATTGTGTTGTTTCTCGTGCAGTACAGACAATGACATGATCGAATTCGCCTAGATCCTGTTCATCTGAAAATAGCTGAGGTTTTGTAGCAGCTTCAATATGGCTAATTTTGGTCTGTTGATATTGAATATGAGGATGCAGCAAAATCTCCTCACGCAGTTGATGAGGTGAAACTGCACCAGCTTCTAATAGTTTTAAACTTGGAAATTCGGTTTGAACCTCTTGATCTTCTGTATCTTGTACAGCAAGAATTTCTTCAGGATATTCATCTGCTAATCCTAAAAGCTGTTCAGGATTTTTTAAGGCCAGTTGATTCACCTGAATCGGGCGGAAAGCTTTAAATTTTTGGTAATGATTTAAGGCATGTTGCCAGGCCAATGTCATCAGATGTTCAGCACTTTGCTCAACCGGACAGAGTTTGGGATTGAGCAAAGCCAGTGGATTGCCAGAACCTCCTGAGAGTGGCGCTGACTGGTCGTAAATCGTGACTTGATGACCACGTTGAGCGAATGCCCAGGCTGTACTTAAACCGGCGATTCCAGCGCCAATCACAGCGATTTGGCTAGGTCTGATATTGGTCTCTGTATCTCGCTCAGTTTTTTTTTGAGTGATTTCTTGTATTAATGAACTTTCAGTCTCTTCAGCCGGATTCCAGATCGCTTTCAGCATTTCACGCTTATGCTTAAAACCACGTGGACGGGAAATTGAAATCCCATGATTTTTTAAGCCACGTTTTAAAACGCCAGCAACACTGAAAGAGGCGAAAGTTGTCCCAATCTCGGATAAACGTACAATATTATTTAAAACATTTTCTTCCCACATGTCCGGATTGCAGGAAGGTGCAAAACCATCCAGAAACCAGGCGTTCACCGGCGCAGTTTTTTCTATCACCGGGAAAACATCATGTGCATCACCCAGCCATAGATCCAGACTGAATCGTTCTTCAGGAAAACTGAGACGATGACAGCCGGCAATTGGCATCGGATATTGAGAGATGAGGTGATCAGCTAAAGACTTGAGTTCTGGCCAGGCATTTAAGGCTCGAATCAGATCAGCTTTGGAAAGAGGAAATTTTTCAACTGAAATCGCATGCAGATGACTGTGATTGTCCGGACGCACCTGTTGCCAGAGCTGCCACAGGGCCAGAATATTTAAACCAGTACCAAAGCCCGTTTCACCGACACAGAAATATTCAAAAGGTTTTAAATCTGCCAAACGCGTACTGAGATCATTGCCATTTAAAAAGACATGCCGGGTTTCCAGCAAGCCATTGTCTTTGGAAAAATACACATCACCAAATTGCTTGGACACAGGCACATCAATGCCATCCACCAATTGCCAATCCAGATCGGCAGTTTGAATTGCATGCGACAAAACGGGTACAACCTTAAAGATATCGGGAAGGGCTATAGCTTACCATTGACGACGACGTTTGGTATAAACATAGCTCGCGATCAGGAAGCCGAGCAATACACCGACAGCCAGTGTTGCAGCGCCGTAGAGGAACATCTGCGCACTGCGTTCACTTTGCAGCACCTGTACCTGCACCCCAAGATTATCATTCTTGAGCTGTAATTCTTGATTTTGCGATAGTGCTTCCAGATTGGCTTTTTCCAGTTGCTGCAAACGGGTGGCCTGATCTTTGACCAAAGCTTTCACCTTGGCATCTTGCTGGGCTTTGAGCTTGGCGATTTCTTCTGCAGTTAATGGCTTATTCTCGGCAGGTGGCACCGGCTGGGCAGAAGATGCTACGGCAGGAATAATGGCAGGTTTCGGCGTAGACTGGGTTTGGGAAGTCACCGCTGTCCCTTGAGGTTGTGCTGTCTGATTTTCCTGAGTCACAGGAGCAGGCGCAACTTCGACTGCCCATACTGGAGAAATCATAAAACATAGGCCAATGATACTGGCAGTAACAACACGCATGAACCTTATCCTTGAGGGAATGCTTTATTGAATGGTTTAACATCGATGTGTTCGTACACACCTTCTTTTAAGAAAGGTTCATCCTGTAGCCATGTATCCAGCGCTTCACGACTGTCAAAGTCGACAATAATGGTACTGCCATAAAAACCGGCCTGTGGATTGGCTGGATCCTTAGGCATGGCACCTGCAACAATCAGGCGGCCTTCAGCATTTAACTGTTCCAGACGTGCAAGATGTTGTGGACGAATCGCGAGGCGTTTTTCAACTGTACCTTCCCGATCGGTACAGCTAACGACGAATAATGGCATGATGACTCTCAATCGTTTGTAGTTGGACTTATTCAGCGGTCTTAAAGTATTTGCGCAATACAATAAACTGAATAATGATAAAGGAAAACATCACGATCATGTCACCGAATGCGGTAAATTCACCCCAATATTTTCCATCCATCCACAAATAGGCGAAAAAGGTATGCAGAAATGACATCAGTACGAACATGGCAACCCAAGCATAGTTCAGCTTGAACCAGCCTTTTTCGCTTAGATTGAATACTGGACCAAATAACCGCTGGATCAGAGGCTTTTTATCCTTGCTAAACCAAGGGGATAATAAAAAGACCCCGGCAAAGACCAGATTCAGTAACACGGCTTTTAGACGGATATAAAAATCATCGCTGAGGATCAGGGTGATGCCACCAAAAATCACCGTCATAAACAAGACAATCCATTGCTGCTTGTCCAGACGGAATTTTTGCATGACAAATAACGCACCATAGACGACCAGCATGGAAATAATCAGACCTGTGGTTGCAACAAGAATATTATTATTGTCGACACCCCCCGCAGAACCGATCAATTGCAGCAATTGATGGTCAGTGTCTTTTGGATCTACAGTTTTATATAAATAAAAGAAAATAATGAGTGGCACAAAGTCTAAAAGTGCTTTCATGTTAGAGTATCTAAATCTGATCAAATAAATGTCATAGTATAGAGATGCACGGCGTAGATTTACATACACATAGTAATATTTCTGATGGAACTTTCAGTCCTCAGCAATTGGTCGAAGCGGCTGTGGAAAAACTCGTCCATACTTTGGCCCTGACGGACCATGACACCATGGACGGTTTGGCATTGGCTGAGGAAGCCGCTAAAAATCATGAGATTAAGATCATTTCTGGGGTGGAAATATCCAGCCAATGGTCACGCCCTGCCACCAAAAAAAACTATGGCGTGCATATCGTCGCGCTAAATATGCAAAATCCTGAGCCTTTACAAAAAGCCCTCAATCAGCAAAAGAAAATCCGGGCTGAACGCTCTAAACAGATTTGTGATCTGCTGGTTCCTTTAATTGGGGAGGATATTTATATTGATGTGCTCGCCAAAGTAGACAATATCTCTGATCGGGTGACACGGACGCATATTGCCAAAACGCTGGTAGAAAAGGGGATTGTGAACCGTGCACAACAGGCTTTTGATAAATATATTAAGGAAGGCAAGAAAGCCTATGTCAAATTTGATGGCTTGAGTCTTGAAGACACGATTCATGTGATTCATGAAAGTGGCGGCTTCGCCGTGCTGGCACATCCGACCAAATATGATTTATCTGCGACCAATATCCGCTACCTGATTGAAATCTTTGCCAAGTTCGGTGGAGATGCGGTGGAACTACCCCCGGCAATTGAGCCAAGTTCCACCCGGCAGATGGTGGATCGAATGATTGCTGAACATGATCTTAAAGTTTCGATTGGCAGTGATTTTCATGGCGATCATATGCCCTGGATTAAACTCGGTAATGTCCCGAGTCTTAAACCGGGGCAGGTCGGAATTTGGGAGAGTTTTGTTTAGTCATTCCTTTACCTCGATCTTTTTCATTTGAGAGAAGATTTTCCCTTCGCTACTAATAGCAAAGGGCGAGGAAAGAATTATAAATTATAGCAAATTATGATCTTTGGCCTGAATCGGTGGTGGCGTTGGTTTACCCAACGTTCCTAATAGTTCAATTTCAATGGTACGCACCATCGAGTCCAGAGGCAAGTCGTTGCTTTGAGTACCAAAAGGCTCTTCAATTTCCGAACTTAAAGCATCCAGTCCCAAAAAGGTATAGGCCAAAATTCCGACCAGCAAAGGCGTAAACAGACCAAGCGTTGAACCCAGACTAAAAGGCAAAATAAAACAGAAAAAATAGACGGTGCGGTTGAGCAAGACCGAATAGGCAAAAGGCAAAGGCGTTGTTGCAATCCGGTCACAACCGGTCTGGACAATACTTAGTTCTGCTACATGATTATTCATCTGCATATAGATGATGTCGGAGATTTCACCTTCTTTGAGCGCCTGCATTAACTCCCATTGAATCAGGCTTAAGGTATATTGCGGCGCATTGGCCTGCTGATAGAGTTGGGTCACAGCCTGCTGGCTCATGCCGCTGGTTTCCACCAGTTCCGTCGGATTGGCTGTCTGATGGCGTAGCCGGTCACGGAGGACATTGGCAAAGACAATCACATGCTGAATTACACGTTCACGGCGACCTTGGGACAGCATCCGGCAATCACGGTCAAAATGACGAGAATTGGCAATCAAAATGCCCCAAAGTTTGCGCGCTTCCCACCAGCGGTCATAACAGGCCGAGTTCTTAAATCCGAGAAAGATCGACAGTACCACTCCAATCAGGGTAAAGCCGACCAGGGGTAATTCTGGAAAATGAAAATAACCAATATGTGACAAGCCACCGATGATGGCTGACATCAGCATCACTACGCCTAAAGGTGGCAAAACTTTAGGTAAAATCGTCCCCCGCCAGGAAAACAGCAGTTTAAAAACAGTCGGCTGGTCACGTACGATCATTTATTGGAATCATCACAATTTTTTCATGATCTTGTTGAGTTGTGCCTGCTTTGTCAAGTGCTATTCAATACTGCATTTCCGGTTTGATGAGTTGCTGCTCAGCAAAGGAAAAACTGCCCTCCAAAGCGATAATGCAATGGTCAATCAGATGAATATCTACCAGCTGGCAGGCCTGCTGAATCTGGCGGGTTAACAACAGGTCGGCCTTGGATGGAGAGGGCCGACCCAGCGGATGATTATGCGCAATGACAATCGAGGTCGCCTGTTGGCTAATGGCATAACGTAGTAATTGATTAATAGAGATATCACATGCATTCACTGAGCCATAAAACAGTTTTTTAAAGGCAATTTTTCTTAAACTGGCATCCAGACACAGCACGGCAAATACCTCCTGAGTTTCACCGAGCAGTTCAAAACGTAAGTAATCTCTCAGCCGTTTGGAATTGGTGAGTTCTAGTGCATCCTGTTTCAGGTGCTCGGCTATGTAACGCCGTCCCAGTTCCTTGACGGCCATCAGTTGGGTATATTTACTGATGCCCATGCCATGAAACTGGCTGACTTCCTGTAAAGGTGCATCCAGTAGCGCAGTCAAATGACCAAAATGCTGAATCAGCAAACGCGCCAGATCAACTGCCGAATGTTGCTGAGAACCGGAACGTAGAAAAATGGCCAGTAGCTCGGCATCGGACAGACTTTCTGCGCCATATTGAATTAAGCGTTCTCGCGGCCGTTCTTGTTCCGGCCAGTTTTTAATAGAAAATTGCATAGTTATTAGACTTATTTATTATGAATTATCAGTTTTCCCGCAAGCTGATCTCTTGGGGATGCGATTATTTAATGCTATTGTGAGCCCCACTGCAACAGCAAGGTAATCTGTTCGTGAGCTTTGATCTAAGTGTAATTCCTCATAAAAATATCATTTTGGCCGTTACTGGCGGTATTGCTGCCTATAAAAGTGCAATTCTGGTTCGTCGTCTGAAAGATGCCGGATTTGATGTGCGGGTCGTCATGACTCACGGTGCACAGGCTTTTATTACACCTTTAACCTTTCAAGCCTTATCGGGCAATCCTGTACATACCGAATTGCTGGATACTGAAGCAGAAGCCGGCATGGGCCACATCGAGCTGGCACGTTGGGCAGATCTGTTGCTGGTAGCACCGGCCAGCTGTGACACCTTGGCAAAGTTTGCCGCAGGTCTGGCTGATGATCTCTTAAGTACTTTATATCTGGCAACAAAAGCACCCGTCTGGGTGGCACCCGCCATGAACCAGCAAATGTGGGCGGCGAAAGCAACGCAGCGTAATCTTGCGACACTGATCGAAGATGGTGTGCATGTGATCATGCCGGACGCAGGATCACAGGCTTGTGGTGATGTAGGTTTGGGCCGGATGCCTGAGCCGGAAGATTTAGCGCATCAGGTAACCGAATATTTCCATAAAGCCCAACGTGCGATTGCGGAAAAATTTGGCCTGCTTGCTGGTAAACAAGTCACGATTACCGCAGGCCCGACCCGCGAAGCGATTGATCCAGTGCGTTATATTTCCAATCACAGTACCGGAAAAATGGGCTTTGCATTGGCTGCCGCCTGTTATGCAGCAGGGGCAAATGTCACCTTGATTGCAGGGCCGGTCAGTCTGGATACCCCAAATGGCGTAAAACGTAAGAATGTTTCTTCTGCCGTACAAATGCTGAATGAAAGCATGCAGATGCTGGAAAATGGTTGCGATATCTTTATTGCGACAGCTGCAGTAGCCGATTACCGTGTGGCAGAAGTAGCCGAGCATAAAATCAAGAAAGCTGGTGATGAACTGAATGTAGCCTTGGTGAAAAATCCGGATATTGTCGCCACCATTGCCCAGCAGGAAAAACGTCCATTTATGGTCGGATTTGCTGCAGAAACCCGCAATATTGAAGAATATGCTGCCGGAAAGCTGGTCGCGAAAAAGCTGGATATGATTGCCTGCAATGATGTTTCACGTGCAGATATTGGTTTTGCTTCGGATGAAAATGCCATGACAGTATTCTTTGCCGAGCATTATCAGCTAGACAAACGTGATCTGGAAAAAGCCTCCAAGCAGGAGATTGCCCAGCAGTTGATCGAAGCTATTCATGATGCCCTGTATCGTGATCCATCCAGTGATGATGATTTTTAAAATGATCTGTATCGAAAAAACCCTGAATCCATCAGGGTTTTTTTATAGCTGATTTTTTATCATTAATTCAAAAAAACTATAGAAACCATAAATATTTAGTCTTAATCGAAGCGCTGTTTGTTTATTGTTTTTGCAAAAAAGCATAAAATGGGTCACAGAATAAGCAAAGATAAAAATACTGTATATATCGGCTATAAGCAGGAAGTGGAAAGAAAAAAGAGGGGGCGCTATGAAAAAAATCATGATGTTATGGATGGTCGCCTGTCTGGCTGGATGCAGTTATTTTGTCTCGATGGATGAACTGGCCAGAAATATTCAAACGCAGATGCAACGTGAATTTAATTCCAATCGAGATTATCAACACTATCGTTTTACCGTGAAAAAGGTCAAAATTGTCCAGCGTCAGGGGAATGAGTTTCAGGCCATTTCTCATCTGAATTATCAGGGTGAGGAATATCCCATTCATGTAAAAGTCTTTAAGGTAGATGGCGGGTATAGTTGGTCGATTGAAGATGATGCCTTTGCTTTTATTGATGAAATTGAAATTGAAAAATATCGTCAGCAACTGGATCGAGAATTACAGCAACTGGCCTCAGCCTTGGATGATCTGGAACCTGTAGATGAACCGAACCAGAATGTCTCCGGCTCTCTAATCACACCAGTGGCTGAACCTGCATTACAAGATGTTTCTTATCAGGAAGAGCCGATTCCGGTCGGCAATATCACGGCGTATACGCAATAACTCATGCGCAATCGCTATAAAAAAGCACCGATCATTGGTGCTTTTTGTGTTTAGGACTCAACTTGTTGATGTTCACGTACATAATCTTCGGTACGCTGCATCGCTTCCTGAATATTAAAAAGTGCAGTCTCTACATCTTTCAAGGTTTTGGCATTACCACCGCTTAAAGCCTGACGCCATTTACGTGCACCCGGCAAATTCTGGAACAGTCCTAAAATATGACGGGTAATAATGGATAAAGGTGCACCTTCGGCCATGCGCTGGGCAATATAAGGCAGCATCTGTTGCATAATGTCAAAACGGTCTGGTGCATCCAGATTCCATAACTGGCCCAGTTCAGCCAGTAAGTAAGGATTATGATAGGCTTCGCGGCCAATCATCACCCCATCCACATGTTTGAGATGTTCCAGCGTTTCGGCATAGGTTTTAATTCCGCCGTTGATCTCGATGAGCAGATCAGGACGATCCTGTTTTAAACGGTAGACATCTTCATAACGTAGGGGTGGCACGTCGCGGTTTTCTTTAGGTGATAGACCTTTTAATAAGGCAATCCGCGCATGCACGATAAAATTATTGCAGCCGGTTTTGGCCACGGTATCGACAAAATGCAGCATCTCTTCATAAGATTGCATATCATCAATTCCGATCCGGTGTTTTACGGTCACTGGAATATCCACCGCATGACGCATTTCAGCAATACATTCTGCGACTAGATCAGGCTCCGCCATCAGACAGGCACCAATTTTATTATTTTGTACCCGGTCACTTGGGCAACCTACATTTAAATTGACTTCGTTATAGCCCCAGTCCTGCGCCATCTTGGTACAGATTGCCAGATCTTTTGGATTCGAGCCGCCGAGTTGCAAAACGATTGGCTGCTCTTCCGCATTAAAGTCCAAATGACGTTTGGCATCACCATAAATGATCGCACCTGTGGTGACCATTTCAGTGTACATAATCACATTCGGGTTAAACATACGTGCAAAGAAACGATAATCTTTGGTGGTCCAATCCATCATCGGCGCAACACTGATTCGTGGTTGAAGTTTATTTTCAATGGTGGTCAGATCAGTCATTCAAAATCACGCCTTAACGAAATGGAAGAAAGAAGAAGCAATCCATGCGATCACTCAGCTATTGGTTCTTGGCTAAAACCGGATCGGCTGACGTCGCAAAAAGAGGGCGTAATACTAGCATAAAATCAGAAAAACCACTCGGCGAACTTAAACCAAGCCAATAAATCCAGGGAATGAAACAAGAAATAAAATTGGAATTCCCAGTCAGGTTGGAATGGTATATTTTGATAGGAGAAAGATGAAGATAAAAACGCTAGAAATAAGGAGAATAATCATGTTGTTATTGGAGGAAATTTATAAAAGCCATAAAGCACAAAATTCGGCACATTTTAATTTAAGAATTCATCGGGGCTTAGGCTGGTTTAAAAAATCGCTAGACCTGGATCAGGATCTGGATTTTAAGTTTATCAGCCTGTGGATCAGCTTTCAGGCGATTTATGCAGATGAGAGTGATCTAGTTCAAGATCAAAGCAAGCTACAGCAGTTTCTGGAAATGCTCTGCCAAAAGGATCTGGATCAGAAAATTAATCATATTCTCTGGGACAAATACCACCAGCCGATTCGCTCACTCTTGGCCAATCCCTATGTGGAACAAAGCTTTTGGGATTATCGCCATCAGAAAATTAGTCTGGAAAGCTGTCAAGCTGATCTGGAAACACAGAAAAAAAATATACAGCATGCTTTAAAAGAACGAAATTCTGTTGAAATTTTAGCTGGAATATTTCAGCGTTTATCTACCTTGCACCATCAGATAATGCAGGGTGGCGCCACGTATCACAGCTCGCTGAATTATAAATCATTAGAGGAAAGCTGCCGGATTCTGGCAGCCTTATTGCCGGTTTTTATCTGTATTTTATTGGAAAATTCACAAACTCTTGATCTGAATAAGCCTTATTATCCGGCGGCGCAAGTCAGCTAAATATAGTCAAAATACTTATGCAGTTGTTCTGGCCTGATACCATTGATCCAGCAGGGCGAATAAGGTAGCGCACAAAGCTAGCCCAAGTCCTGCCAGACAGGTCATGCTCCAGCCACCGTGATGCCAGGCATAAACCCCTAAGGCTGAACCACATGCACCACCAATAAAATACAAGGTCATATAGAGTGAATTGACCCGTGATTTGGCATCCGGGCGCAGGCGGAAAATTACGTTCTGGTTACAGCTGTGCGTAATCGCGAGTCCAAGATTTATCAGCCCATAACCCAAAATATAACTCAGCAAAGACACTGCACCAAAATATAAAAACAGCCAGCTCCCCACCAGGATAGAACAGCCGATCCAGCTCAGTGTTTTGATATGGCCACGATCGGCCCATTTGCCAATGAACTGCGTGGAAAGTGCGCCAAATACACCGACCAGCGTGACCAGTCCGACCATGACATCAGAAAGCTGAAAAGGTTCCTGCGTTAGCAGTAGAGCGATGGTGGAGAACAACATACTCATGGCAGCAAAAGCACACGCACCTGTCAGTGAACGCAATACCAGACGTGGTTCCTGCTTGAGTAATATCCCCATAGATTTAAAAATCGCTGTATAGCTGATTCTCAGACGTGGCAGGCTCGGTAGTTTTCCTTTCAAATAAAAACTTAAAGCCAGCATACTTATGCCACTGACGATATAAATCATTTTCCAGTGAAACAGGTCGGAAAGTAATCCGGCAATACTGGTCGAGAGCAGAATGCCCACCAGTAATCCGCTCATCAGGAAGCCCACCACTTCTCCGGTTTTTTCCGGTTTGACCGCCATGGTGGCCAAGGGAATCAGAATCTGTGCAGCCACGGAAAACAGTCCGGCAATGATAGTGCCGACCCAGAGCATCGGCAGATTCACTGCACTGGCACAAATAAATAAACCTGCTGCCGCACCCAGCATGAGAAAGGGGATCAGTTTGGTTTTATTTAGCATGTCCCCTAAAGGCACAATAAACAGCAGGCCCAAGGCATAAGAGATTTGAGCAAAGGTGACGGTGAGCGCTACTTGTGATTCAGGCACCTGATAATACTGCTGAATCGATGAAATCAGCGGCTGGCAATAATAGTTAGCGCCGGCACATAAGCCGCATGCAATCGCCATCAGCCATAATAAGGGCTTATTTTGACTAATATCGAGGGGCGTGTGCATAGGGCTAACCTTGTATTCAGACCGGAAGAACTTAAATGAGGAATGAGAATAATGTTCAAATTGAGGGCACTATAGGCCAGAAGTTCTTGCTTTAAAAGTAGAGAAATATTGCCAGCATTGAAAATTGTTAGAACTCAGGCAGCTTAATGAAAGAAGTGCAATTTCAAATAGAAAGTATGAGTGAATATTTACAGAATTTTTTATCTTTTAATGATGGGGTTGCTTCATTAAAGCGCAGCTTAAAGTAAAAACAATAAAAAAGAGCACTGAGGTCAAAAAAGTGGAATATTTACTCTATTTTATTGCGCAAATTTGGTGCGAAAATGAGATTTTCCATTTTGAATCAAGTTCAGTACATTAATATAATAAATAGTCATCCAGCTTTTTTTCTACCCTTTATCTGACTGTTTGAGACCTGAGTCTTATAAAATTTTAGCGATTACTTTTTGTCAGATCTATTAATTGTGTCTGATGAAGATCTGCTCAAATCAAATTCTATCATTTCATAAAATACGATTTTAACATCTAAAAACAGTGCTCTTGCTTGAGTGCTAAATCTGTCAAAAAAGTCAAAACTAAAAAAACGGCGCAGCTAAAGTGCCGCTATCTATAGGGACTAGAGAAATTGAAAGTCTGCTTCTAAATCAGGAAATACAGCAATCATTGTCAGAATCATCAATGTAACAAAATAAATCAGAAATCTGCGCTTATTTACACCAGTAAAATCTGGATATTTCATTCAGCGGAATGAATATCGTTTATAAAAGCATCGAATATGAATAGCCGTTGAATTAAATAAATGTGCTATTGCAGCATCATTTTTATGAATCATCAGTTCAAAATATAGGTATTTATTAAATAAATAGTAGGTGGTAATTTCAAACAGTTTGATTAGAATCCAAAAATTCAACAAGAACACATCCTGAGGGGAAGCATCGTTTTACACGATGTTTACTTAAGAAAAATTAGCTTGAGGAACGCTCATGCAGATCGGAATTCCAGCCGAAACTGTTGTCGGTGAAAATCGCGTCGCTGCGACGCCAGAGACAGTAAAGAAATTGATCAGCGCAGGACATAGCGTGATTATCGAACGTGGTGCAGGGGTTAAAGCTGCCTATATCGATAGTGCCTATGAACAAGTTGGTGCCAAAATTACGGATGATGCCTACACCGGCAGTCAGTTGATTTTAAAAGTTCGTGCACCGAAAGGTGAGGAAATTCAAAAACTCAACCCGAATACCACTATCGTGGCAATGTTTGATCCTTACCGTAATACTGAGCTTGACCAATTCGCGGCACAAAACGTGTCTGCATTTGCATTGGAACTTTTGCCACGAACCTTATCTCGTGCGCAGAACATGGATGTCTTGTCTTCTCAAGCCAACCTTGCAGGTTACAAGTCGGTGCTTTTGGCTGCGGCTGAATACCAGCGCATGTTCCCGATGCTGATGACTGCTGCGGGTACGGTTAAACCGGCTCGTGTGGTGATTATGGGTGTCGGCGTAGCGGGTCTGCAAGCGATTGCCACTGCAAAACGTTTAGGTGCCATCGTTGAAGCCACGGACTTGCGTCCAACTGCCAAAGATCAGGTTGAATCTCTGGGCGGTAAATGGCTAGACGTGCCGATGTCTGCTGAAGAGCAGCAAAAAGCGGCTGATGCTGCCAAAAATGGTTATGGCTGGATGCCGGGTGAAGAATACATCCGCGATCAGGCTGCAATTGTTGATAAAGCGGTATCAAATGCTGACATCGTGATTACCACAGCGCTTTTACCGGGCCGTGATGCACCGCGTTTAATCCGTGCTGAAACAGTTGCGAAAATGAAACCAGGTTCAGTAATTTTGGACATGGCAGTAGAGTCTGGCGGCAACGTCGAAGGTTCGAAATGTGGCGAAACAGTCCATACCGACAATGGCGTCAAAATTCTCGGCATTCCAAATATTCCGTCGACTGTATCAACTGAAGCCTCTGCTTTATACGCTCGTAACGTATTTAACTTCGTTGAAACACTATTTGATGCAGATAAGAATTTTGTCCTGAATCAAGAAGAAGAAATTCAAAAAGCCCTACTCGTCACTCATGGCGGCCAAGTGCTGCTGAAACGTGGTTAAGGAGAAGACTCATGGTTGAAACAATTACGATTTTTGTCCTTGCCATTTTCGTAGGTTACTACGTGGTGTGGGGTGTAACACCAGCATTGCATACGCCGTTGATGGCGGTCACCAATGCCTTGTCATCGATCATTATTGTCGGTGCAATGATTCAGACTGTTGGCCTGCCGGTGATTGGCGTTGAAGGTAGCGTGGATTTCCAGACCATTAACGTGGTGAGCGTACTTGGCGCGATTGCAGTATTCCTGGCGAGCATTAATATTTTCGGTGGCTTTGCCGTGACTGCTCGTATGCTGGAAATGTTTAAACCTAAGCAAAAGAAAAAAGAGGGTTAATCCATGGAAATGATTCGAGAATATGCGGATTGGTTCTACCTGATTGGTGCCGTTCTTTTTATCCTGACGCTACGTGGTTTATCAGGTCCTAAAACTGCGATTGCCGGTAACCGTTACGGGATGATCGCGATGGCCATTGCGGTCGTGACTACCTTCTTTGTGGCTGAGAATCCAGTGGTCTGGATGATTATTGGTGCAATGGTACTGGGTGCAATCGTGGGTATTGCCCGTGCACGCACAGTTCCAATGACCCAGATGCCTGAGACTGTAGCGTTGATGCACTCATTGGTGGGTCTGGCTGCGGTCTTGATTGCTGTCGCTGCCATTATTCACAACAACAAATTGATTGAACTAGGTCCAGACCTGTTGGCTGCCAATGGTATCAATTTTCATGAAATGAGTCGTGTTCATTTATTTGAACTATTTGTGGGCTGTTTCGTAGGTGCGATTACTTTTACAGCATCAGTCTTTGCTTACGGCAAACTGGCTGCAAAGAAATGGGCGAAAACCATTTCAGGTGCATGGGTGAAACCGGTTCAGGCAATTATCTTTATTGCAATGTTAGGTTTTGGTGTTCACTTCTTCCTGACTGGCAATATGACCTCGTTCTGGGCGATGACAGGTCTTGCGCTGGCATTCGGCTGGGTATGGATTGCACCAGTCGGTGGTGGTGATATGCCAGTGGTGGTATCGCTACTCAACTCATTCTCGGGTTGGGCAGCAGCTGGTATTGGTTTTACCTTAGAAAACAACATGTTGATCGTTGCAGGCTCACTGGTGGGTTCTTCAGGTGCTATTCTGTCTTACATCATGTGTAAAGCGATGAACCGCTCAATCATCAACGTTTTGTTTGGCGGTGCGATGGGCGGTGCAGCTGCGCCGACAGCAGGAGCAGGTGAACAGGTCCAACGTAATCACCGTTCTGGCTCGGCAGATGATGCAGGCTTCCTGATGTCAAATGCAGACAGCGTGGTGATTGTACCGGGTTATGGTATGGCGCAAGGCCGTGCACAAAATGCGGTAAAAGAATTGGCTAACTTGCTAAAAGAGCAGGGCGTAACGGTTCGTTTTGCGATTCATCCTGTAGCAGGTCGTATGCCAGGTCATATGAACGTACTACTTGCTGAAGCGGACGTACCGTATGAAGACATCCTGGAAATGGATGAGATCAACTCGGACTTCCCGGCAACAGATGTAGTGCTAGTGATTGGTGCGAACGACGTTGTGAACCCTGCGGCGAAAGATGATCCAACATCGCCAATTTATGGTATGCCAATTCTGGAAGCCCATAAGGCACGTACGATTATGGTGATCAAGCGTTCTATGGCAACCGGTTATGCGGGTCTCGACAATGACTTGTTCTATAATGACAAGACCATGATGATCTTTGGTGATGCCAAGAAAGTGGTGGAAGATATGACTAAAGCCATTAATGGTACGGGTCACTAATCATCTAAATCATTAGAATCCTCCTAAGTCCCCCTTTTAATAAAGGGGGATTTTTTATTTTATATCTTGGGAAAAGGATGATTGAGTGATCATCGAACGTCTATGTTGATGATGAATTGATCCTAAAATACCAATCAAATCGGTGCATAAGACAAGATGGAAATTAAAAAATAGCGAACAGATTGAGTTGTATTAATGCTTATAAAGTTAGATGAACAGGCAATAAAAAAGCGACCTACACAGGTCGCTTTTTTGAATATTCGGTTTTTACGCTACAGAGTCAGTATCTGTAGGATTGCGCCATAAGCTTTCTAGGTCATAGAATTTACGCGCTGTTGGAAGCATACAATGAACCACCACATAACCAAGGTCGATGAGGATCCATTCAGCATCACGTTCGCCTTCAATACCAAGAGGGCGGAAGCCAGCTTTACGTGCTTCTTCAGCAACGTTATTGGCCAATGATTTGATGTGACGTGTCGATGTACCGCTTGCAATGACCATAGCATCAGCCACATTACTGATACCGCTGACATCAAGCTCAACAATTTCTTTTGCTTTTACATCTTCAAGTGCAGCATGTACGACTTTTAAGCAGTCCTGTACAGCTTGAGAATTTGAATTCATAGTAAGATCGTGAGAATTAGAAGCGCTGGGCGATGGTTCTAAATTCATGGGGAGTGTAATTTCCTAACAATTATGCATGGTCTAATATAGCGGTTTTAGTCCTGAATTTCAAATGAAGCCGCAGTCCACTCAGTCATGCTCCGGAAAGAACTCAGCTTTCCAGTCAAAGGAATCGTTGGAATGTCCGCTAGGTTTATACTCGGCAGCGACATAACCTTGATATTGACTATGTTTTAACCACTGAAATATATCATGATATTGAATTGAACCCGTATTGGGTTGATGCCGTCCCGGACAATCTGCAAACTGGATATGACCAATCGAGGCAATATTTTCTTGCAAAGTTTCCAGGACATCTTCGCCCATCATTGCCATGTGGTAACAGTCGTACTGCATTTTTAAGGCCGGATGATGTACCGCTTCCAGCATTTCCTGGGCTTGGGCAATATTTTGAATCAAAAAACGTGGCATATCGGTGCCATTGATCATTTCGAAGACCGGTTCAATTTGATGCTCAAGCAGCATTGAACAGGCCATTTTCAGGTTACTCGCCAGCGTATTCAGGCAGGGTAAAAGATCACAATCCCTAGGCTGTTTTCCTGCCAGAATGTTCACCCGCGGTACATTCAACGCCGTGGCATACTGGATGGTCTGCTCAACAGCATGACGAAACTCGATTTCCTGTCCTGGAATGCCGGCCAGGCCATGACCGCCCTGCATTAAATCGCCCGCTGGCACATTAATCAGGCACAAGTTCAGCCGATGCATGCTGAGCTGGTTTTGAATCTGGCCAATGGTGAGCTCATAAGGAAACTGGATTTCCACATGATTAAAGCCCTGTGCACGAGCCAGCGCGAAGCGTTCTATAAGCGGCACTTCGGTAAAAATCATCGACAGGTTGACGGCAAGTTTAATCATGTAGGTCTCTTCAATATTCAGGGTTGCATCAATCAAGCGTTATGAGTGTTTCAGCTGTTGGATCACAGTGGCCAGATCTGCTTCGGCAAAGCCTTGGGCTTGATGGGCATGTAACTGCGTTAAAGCTTGAGTCGCGACCGGAACATCCAGATCAAAGCTTTGGGCCAGTTGCACGGCATTATTCAGATCCTTGGATAAGGTCTGTACTTTCCATTGCACCGGTTCAAAAGTCTGCGTGGCCATGCGTGGTGCCAGAATCTGAAAAGGCTTGGAGTCGGCAAAACCACCTGCCAGCGCAGGCGCCAGTAAACGTGTATCCACTCCAGCAAGTCCAGCCAAGGCGACCGCTTCTGCGATCAAGGTGCTATTGGCAGCCACAATCAGCTGATTACAGATTTTGGTCGCCTGACCGGTACCTGTGTCGCCCATACGGGTGACGCGCTGTGAAAGTACTGCATAGATCGGATTAAGATTTTCAATAGTCGCGGCATTACCACCGGCAAAAATCACCAGACTGCCTTGTTCAGCTCCGGCGGTACCGCCTGAAACTGGAGAGTCAATCCAGATTACTTTCTTGGCCTGTGCTTGCGCGGCAAGTGCTTGAGTTTGCTGTACCGAAAGACTGGAAAAATCCACAATCACTTGCTCCGTAAGCAAATACGGTTCGATCTGAGCAAAAACAGATTGCACTGCCTGATCATCTGCCAGACAGGTGAGTATCACCGGGTAATCTGCAATCTGGTCTAAAGATAGCGCAGTCGCACCTAAGTCTAACAGCGGATAACAGGCCGCAGGTGTACGGTTCCAGACCGCCACCTGAAAACCTGCCTGAAGCAGACGCATAGCCATGCGAGCGCCCATTAATCCCATCCCTAAGAAGGCAATTTTAGTATCAAGATTCAATTGCATACTTTCTCTTATTCCTTGCTTTGACTCAGACTCGACTTATTTGTATTGGCGTGGCACAAATTGAACCTCTGGGTTCTTGTCTTTTTTACGGGCCAATTGACTGTTTTTACCCAGCAGCAATTTCAATTGCCAGATTTTTTCCATACGCAGGGATTTATTCGGACGATGCTGCATGGCATCCAGTACAAATTTAGAAGCCATCAGGGCATCTGGAGAACGTTGCAGCATTTCTTCAGCCAAGGCTTGTGCTCTCGCCAATGGCTGTTCATCGACATGGGTGATCAGACCGATTTCTTTGGCATATTCGCCCTCAAAAATCCGGGCAGTCAAAGTCAGCTCTTTTGCCAGATCAATACCAATCAGGCCTTTCAGTGAGCGGCTGAGTCCCATGTCTGGTACCAGTCCCCAACGGGTTTCCATAATTGACATTTTGGTCTCAGGATGGGCAATGCGGATATCTGCGGCCAGAGCAAGCTGCATGCCGGCACCAAAACAGAAGCCTTCCATCGCTGCAATCACCGGGACTGGCAATTCCTGCCAGACCAGAAATGCTTTTTGAAATAAGCTTTGACCCGGACGGATCAGTTCCCATGCGGCATAAGCACGATTTTTAGGATTATTTAAATCTGCCAGATCAATACCGGCACTAAAGACCTGGGCTTCTCCCGTTAAAATCACACATCGGATGCTTTTATCTTTTTTGATTTTTTGTGCAGTCGCGACCAGTTCGCGCAGCAGGGCAAAGCTCATGGCATTGCGTTTATCCGGACGATTCAGTGTAACAGTGGCAATGCCGTTATTTTTTTCCAAGCGCACGAGTGACATGGCATTCTTCCTTATTTTTCCTGGCTTGAGCATAGCATGCAGCCTTTAGGCTTGCATGACAGCTCAGTCACACTTCTTAAGTCATGGACTGAGCCACTTCAGAGGTTTAATTCAAATGTTGCTTCAAAATTTGCTGGGCAGCCTGTTCAACCTGTTCAACCACGGCTTTGAGTTCATCAAAATATTTCAGCACGTCCTGAACAAAGTTTTCATCGGCCTTACGGCGTTCTTTGCGCAGGGTTGAAACGAACTGTTCAAAGCCACCGGTGACTTTCTGTAAAGTCGGTGCACCGACATAGCGGGTCGCGCCGTATAAACGATGCAGCACATGTTCCAGTTGTGGGAAATCTTCCAGTTCAATCAGTTGCTGCATTTCATCGAGTTCATCTGCAAAGCTGTCTACCAGCATGCGTAACAGGTCTACCGCCAGATCCTCCTTATTGGCTGCCAGTTGCAGGCTTTGCTGCCAGTCCAGAATATTTGGATCCAGAGCATCAATCACATTGGCACGTTCCAGTACCGGAATCCGTTTAAAATGCTCGGTGGTCCAGTGCGTCAAAATTTGGATAATCTGCTCGATCTGAATCGGCTTGGTGACATAATCATCCATGCCGTTTTGCAGCAGTTTATGTTTTTCATCAGAAAGCGCATGTGCCGTCAGTGCAATAATCGGCAGACGGCTATGATTTTCAAAAGTTGATTCCAGCGAGCGAATAGCACGGGTGGTATCGATCCCCGACATGACTGGCATCTGAATGTCCATAAAGACCAGATCAAATGCCGGCTGTTCCTGTTCATAACGGCGCTGAATAATATCGATCGCTTCCTGCCCGCTGAGGGCTTTGGTTGTGGTGACATTGAGTTCGCCCAGTAAGGCTTCCAGAACAATCAGGTTCGGCAAATGATCATCCACGGCCAGAATATGCAGGCCTTGACCATTAAATTCTTCATGCTGCTCCTGATCGAAGACCGGCTGATTGCCGAGTAATTGAATCAGCGCGCTGCGGCTGAGTGGCTGATGCAGGGCACGGGCACGATGGTCGTTGAGCATGCTTGGATCCAGCTGCATCTGATAACCATAGACAGCCAGATGACCCTGATAACGTGAACGGATTTCGCGTAACAAGACCTCACTGTCACCACTATGATCGACGATCAGCCAGGTATTTTCGCTATTCTGTAAATGATTCAGACGGCTAAACAGATCCAGAATTGATGCACATTCAATATGTTTAACCTGATAATTTTCCAGATAATGCCGCAGCACATTCGCAGTTGCCGGATGTGCAAGATAAGACACCACGGTCAATTCGCTAAAATCTGGATGCTCAATCACGGTATCTTCATCGACCAGGAACTGGGCAG
Source organism: Acinetobacter sp. CIP A162 (assembly GCF_000367905.1). Classification (GTDB taxonomy): domain Bacteria; phylum Pseudomonadota; class Gammaproteobacteria; order Pseudomonadales; family Moraxellaceae; genus Acinetobacter; species Acinetobacter lwoffii. The sequence goes on from NZ_KB849157.1 coordinate 408,584, forward strand.
TAAACCAGAAAGTAGAGCCTTTTTCGGTTGGAGCACGTTCCTGATTGTCTTCAAAACCAATCTGGCCATGCATCAGGCTGACCAGCTGTTTGGAAATTGCCAGACCAAGCCCGGTACCGCCAAACTGACGGGTCACCGAGGTATCACCCTGCGAGAAGGACTCAAACAGCTTTTTACGGTCGGTACCACTCAGGCCAATGCCGCTATCCTGTACACTAAAATGCAGCACACACTGATCCATTCCATCATGTTCCATGCGTGCCCGGACAATGATTTCTCCATCCGGAGTGAATTTGATCGCATTGGAAATCAGGTTGGTCAGAATCTGTTTAAATCGTAGCGCATCACCAATAATGTGTTTTGGCACACCATCTGCATAATAGAAGGCCATATCAATATGTTTTTGTGCTGCCAGAGGTGACAACATGTCCATCACATCAAAAATCGCTTCTTCCAGATCAAAAGGTGCCGTTTCCAGTTCCAGTTTGCCGGCATCAATTTTGGAAAAATCCAGAACATCATTGATCAGTGCCAGCAAATGCGCCGAAGACTTACGAATGGTCTGCAAATACAGGCTCTGCTCGTTGCTGAGATTGCCCTGACGTAACAACAGATGAATAAAACCATCAATACTGTTCAGCGGGGTGCGCAATTCATGGGAAATATTGGCCAGAAACACCGACTTGGCCTGGTTGGCCGAGATCGCCTGGTCGCGTGCCTGACGATAGGTAATATTCTGGACTTCTAAAGTGTCGAGGGTGCGGCGTAAATCGTCTTCGGTCTGTTCGGTATGTTCACGCAGTTCCAGAAAGCTGAAATGCAAACGTTTCACCACATTGGCGATATCACGTTGCAATAAACGCAGCTCGCCGGTGCTGTTAATCACCATATGCTGGCCGAGGGTATCGGCATTCAGGCGTTGCAATTGCATGCGAATCTCATACATTGGGGCGATCCAGCGCCGTGAGTAGAAATTCAAGCAAAGTAATAACAATAATAAGGTCAGTAATCCGGTCGCAATCAGTACGATCAGTACCCGGTAACGGGCAATTGCTAGCGGCTGGTTATCCAGTTCGATCGCCAGCCAGCCGGTAGAAAAAGTGTTTTCATTCACTTTAATGGCATAGATATGATTATCTTGATGCAGAATCGGACCAACAAAATTGCCGCTTTTCTCAAATTCTGGCCAAGGCGCCTGTTCCTGAAAACCAATGCCCAAACGGTTCTTGCCATTTTCATCCAGAACTGCTGCCCGAACCAGATGCTTTTCATTCAGCATGTTCTGCATGGCGTTGTGAGCCTGGTCATATTGCCATGGATACAGATTCAAGATATCCAGTGCATATTCTGAGGTGCCTTGAAAACGGGTGAGAATCGCAATGGCCATCTGCTTCTGCTGGGCACGTGCGGCATTCGAGGTCTCAGTCAACACCAGCATGGCACCGACACAGGCCAAAATGGTAATCGGCACAAAAATCAGCGCAATCAGCTGTCCATAGGCATGATTTAAGTGTAGGCGTTTAAACAGCTTTTTGTTGATCGTTGACATGATTTAAGCAGTATTTTCTTTATGCCTGGCATATTAGCATGCTTTAAATCGACAGTTAAAATTTAAGCATAATTTTTATAAAGCTTCGGATTAGCAGTTAAAAATACAAGAGATTTCAGTTAATTTTGCTCAGGTACAGCAAGACTAAGACGCACGAAATTTCAATCTGTAAAAGTGCCAGACTGAAATAGTATTTTCATCTTCATTAGCGAGCTGCTTCACCTGGCTAAATTATCGGGAAATGTAGTTTATGGCTTGATAGTGTGTGAGTTTTAGTGAGTTTTCTGAAAAAGCCTTGCTAAATGGGTGCAGGGAAAAGCATTTTTTCATACAATAGCCGCACCTCGATATAGGTGCAAATAATGAGTAATACCACCCCTGATTTTCAAGCAGATGAATTTTTGTTAGACCATTATGTAGGCAAAACGCCACTGGTGCGTTTGCAGCGTCTGGCAAGTCACACTCAAGCTACAGTACTCGCGAAACTCGAAGGCAATAATCCGGCAGGTTCGGTGAAAGACCGCCCGGCCTATAATATGATCATGCAAGCGGAAAAACGCGGTCAGATCAAACCGGGTGACACCCTGATTGAGGCAACGAGCGGAAATACAGGGATTGCATTGGCGATGGTCGCAGCAATGCGTGGCTATAAAATGAAGCTGATCATGCCGAACAATATGAGTCAGGAACGTAAGGATGCGATGCGTGCTTATGGTGCCGAGCTGATTGAAGTAACCAAAGAGCAGGGCATGGAAGGTGCACGTGATCTTGCTGCTCAAATGCAAAATGATGGCGTGGGTCTGGTGCTGAATCAGTTCGGAAATCCGGACAATGTTGAAGCGCATTACCTGACTACGGGTCCAGAAATCTGGCAGCAAACCGGTGGCAAGATTACCCATTTTGTCAGCTCAATGGGCACCACCGGCACCATCATGGGTGTGTCAAAATACCTGAAAGAAATGAATCCTGATATTCAGATCGTGGGTTTACAGCCATCTGACGGTTCAAGCATTGCCGGAATTCGTCGCTGGCCAGAAGAATATTTGCCAACCATTTTCGACCGCAGTCGCGTGGATCGCATTATTGATATTCCACAAATTGAAGCTGAAAAAACCATGCGCAAGCTGGCACAGAAAGAAGGCATCAGTGCCGGCACCTCTTCTGGTGGGGCAGTGTGGGCGTCGATTAAACTGGCAGAAGAAAATCCGGATGCAGTGATTGTGTGTATTATCTGTGACCGTGGTGACCGTTACTTGTCTACAGGGTTATTCTCTGTACAAGATCCTGAATAATTATTTGAGCACTGTTTTATGCGCCTGCCTGTTTTAACTTTCGATATTGAAACCCAAACCGATCTCAAATCAGGCGCGCATCTGTTTGGTCTGGACCTGCCCGAAGCAGATCTGGATCAGGCCCTGACCAAATTACGCCGTCAGGATTCAGGCTCTGATTTTCAGCGTTTACCGCTGCATGAAATTGTCTGTATTTCCGGTTTATGGATGGATGAACAGGGTATGAAGCTGTTTTCCTTTAGTCGAGAACAGCATTCTGAAGCAGAAATTTTGAAAAAATTCTTGTCCATTTTTGACAAGCGACATCCGACTCTAGTGAGTTGGAATGGCTCACAGTTTGATTTACCAGTAATTTTATACCGCGCCATGTATCATGGACTCTCTGCACCGAGTCTGTTCGATCAGGGCGAAATTGATACGCAAAAGCGTTATAATAACTACCAGAATCGTTACCATCATCGTCATGTCGACTTGATGGATGTGATGGCCATGTTTCATGCCCGTCATTTCCAGAAGCTGGATGATGTTGCACATTTGCTGGGCTATCCAGGCAAGCGCGGTGACGGAGCCTATCGGGTTCCGGAATATGTCCGCAATCAGCAATGGACCGAACTGACGTCTTATTGTGAAGGTGATGTCCTGAATACCTGGCTGGTGTATATCCGCTGGTTGCTGTTAAAAGGCCAGCTGTTACTGCCGGATTATCAGCATCTGCTGCAAAGCACGACTCAATATTTGCAGACTCAACCGCAGCATGCGGACTTTTTATCAGTTTGGCGTGAGACTTCGCAACGAACTGAATTTACCCAATTTGATTTTCCCATCTCCATACCCTAGGTTTTCATGAAACATCGAGCACAAGCACGTCCTATCCAGCAACCCGAGTACATTTTTCAGGTTGAGTCACTATCGCATGAGGGACGTGGTATCGCTCATTATGGTTCACATCCGGATCATCCGCAGCATAAACATGGCAAGAAAGTCTTTATCCGTTATGCCTTGCCGGGTGAAACCGTGCGTGCCCGCATTACCCGTGAAGTTAAAAAACTCGAAGAAGCCGACAGTCTTGAATTGTTGAGCGACGCTTCCGAGATTCGCGTGAAGCCGGTGTGTCCGCATTTTGGGATCTGTGGTGGCTGTAATATGCAGCATATCGCTGCGGATGCGCAGATTGAACTGAAACAGAATGTGCTGAAATCGCATCTACAGCATTTTGCTGGAATCCAGCCTGATCAATGGCTACCGCCTTTACGTTCACAACGTGAAGATTATCGCCGTAAAGCCCGGATTGGGGTGCGTTATCTACCTTCCAAGGATCAGCTGGTGGTGGGTTTTCGTGAGAATCAGTCCAACAAACTGACACCGATTGATCGCTGTATGATCTTGGATCGCGAGTTTGGCTCGGTTACACGTCTTAAACAATTGCTGCAAGGTCTGAATGGTAAGGCCGACATCGGTCATATAGAATTGGCCATGGGGGATCAGGACATTGCGCTGCTGGTGCGTGAAACTGCAAAATTATCTGCCGATGATGTCAACCAATTGCGCGAATTTACGTTACAGAAAGGCTGGCAACTGTATCTGCAGCCTGCCGGCAAAGAAACGCTTTCGCGAATAGATGATACAGAAGCATCTGCACGCTTACACTATGGTCTTGATGACTTTGATGTGAAATTCGGCTTTAATCCTCTGGACTTTACCCAGGTAAATTCAAGCATCAATCCGCAAATGGTACGATTGGCATGTGATTTGCTTCAGCTACAACAGGGTGAACGGGTTCTGGATCTGTTTTGTGGATTAGGAAACTTTTCTTTGCCGCTGGCGCGCTGTGTTGGTGCGTCGGGTCAGGTGATTGCGGTCGAGGGAAGTGATGAAATGGTTCGACGTGGTGCGGAAAATGCCAAAAACAATGGTATTGCACAAATAGCGTTCTATTCACAAGATTTAACCAAAGATTTCTCGCACCACACTTGGGCAAATCAAGGTTTTGATGCATTATTAATCGACCCGCCACGTGCCGGGGCAGAAGAAGTAATGCATTATATCCCTCAGTTTGGAGCTAAAAGAATCGTTTATGTGTCATGTAATCCTGCGACACTCGCCAGAGATGCAGGACTCTTGGTACAACAGGGCTATCGTCTCACCCAAGCGGGCGTGATGGATATGTTTACACATACTGGACATGTTGAATCAATCGCATTGTTCGAAAAAGAAAATCAAATAAACGATTAAAGAAATGATGTTTTTAAAAGTAGGAGACGGGTATGGTCACAGTACGTGAGCAACTCCCTGGACGACTCAATGAGTTGTCACAGGAGACGACTGTAGAACATGCCGAACAAGCACACCAGGATCTGACTGAATGGTTGGATCGGGTTCGTGGCATATTAGATGGCGCACCTTTAACGCAGCTCGAAGAAGTCGCCCACTTAACATTAGAAAGAGAGCTGCAAAGTACGGTTCAGCACCGCTCCAATACCTTTTATACCGGTATTGAGATGGCGGATATTCTGGCGCATCTGCATGTCGATGAAGATACTTTGTCCGCAGCCATGCTGTACCGTGCTGTTCGTGAAGGCGTCATGCCACTCGGCGAAGTACTGGAACAGTTCGGCGAACAGGTGCATAGCCTGGTCAAAGGTACGCTTGCCATGGGTAAGCTGTCTGAGCTGATCGAAAAAAATAAACGCCTGGAAGATCATTTCAATAATAACCAGCGTGAACATCTGTCTGGCATTTACAAAATGCTGATCTCGGTCACTGAAGATGTACGTGTCGTTCTGGTCAAACTGGCTGAACGTACTTATGCCTTGCGTGAACTGGCCAATTCCTCGCGTGAGCGTCAGGAACGGGTGGCTCGAGAAATTCTGACCATTTACTCACCACTGGCACACCGTTTGGGTATTGCCCAGTTGAAGTGGGAGCTGGAAGATTTGGCTTTCCGTTATCTTGCGCCGGAACGTTATAAAGAAATTGCTTCCTTACTGAATGAAAAGCGTCTGGAGCGTGAACAGTATATTCAGTTTGTGATTGATAAATTACGCAATGAATTGGCCGAGCATGGTATCGAAGCTGAAATTAATGGCCGGGTGAAACACATTTATTCGATTTATCGAAAAATGAAAAGCAAGAACCTGAGCTTTGACCAGCTCTATGATATTCGTGCTTTACGGGTACTGGTGAAAAGTGTGCCGGAGTGTTATCACACTTTAGGTATTGTGCATCAGATCTGGCGCCATATTCCGCATCAGTTTGATGACTATATTACCAACCCGAAAGCCAATGGCTATCGTTCTTTACATACAGCAGTGATTGCCGAGAACAAGTCACTAGAAGTACAAATTCGTACCCATGCAATGCATGACGAAGCTGAACTTGGGGTGTGTTCACACTTTAATTATAAAGAAGGCGCGAAAACTACAGATCGCTCCTTTAACCATCGTCTGCATTCTTTACGTGCGGTACTTGAGCATTATCAAGAGCGCAATGAAAGCAGTGCACATAAAGAATCTGAAGATGAAATAGAGAATTTTGAGCATATTCAAGATTTCGAAGGTTTTGAAAAGATCTATGTGTTTAGCCGTGATGGTGATATCAAAGAGCTGCCGCGTGATTCGACGGTGCTGGACTTTGCTTATCATGTGCATACCGAAGTAGGGAACAAGTGCTATGCCGCACGGGTAAATCAGCGCTATGTACCGCTGACCTATACTTTGAAAACTGGTGAACAGGTCGAAATTCTGACCAAAAAAGACCGGGAACCGAACCGGGACTGGCTGGTTAATTCGCTGGGTTATATCAAAACTGCCCGTGCGCGGGACAAGCTGCGCCACTGGTTCCGCCAGCAAGATCGCAGCAAGAATCTGGAAGTTGGCCGTGAAGTACTGAACAAGGAACTATCACGTCTGGCAATTCACCCGAAATCGATTGATCTGAGTGATTATTGCAACCACTTCAATGTCAAAACCGGTGATGACATTCTGGTCAATCTGGTCAATGGCGATATCAGCCTGCATGCCCTGATTAATCAGGTGAATCGTCATATGCATCTGGATCAGGACGAACCTGAACTGGTGCTAAAACCTGCCTTGAATCCGCGTGCTAGTCATACACTTTCAGCTCACGGGATTCTGATCGACGGTCTGGATAACGTGGAACTGCATGTCGCGCAATGTTGCCAACCGGTGCATGGTGAGTCGATCGCTGGCTATATTACCCTGAATCGTGGGGTGAGCATTCATAAGGTGGCCTGTCCAGATTATATTCGCATGATCACCCAAGAGCCTGAACGTGCTGTAGAAGCTGATTGGGAAATGCAGCCAACACGTGGTCAGAGCGTACAGATTGTGGTGGAAGCTTACGATCGACGTGGGTTGCTCAAAGATCTGACCCAGGTAATTTTCTCTGATCAGATCAATATCCGTCAGGTGAATACCATTTCGGAAGCGGACGGTATTGCCAATATGAAGCTGCTGATTGAAGTCAAAGGTCTGGCACAACTTTCCAAGCTATTGGCCCGTCTTGAGCAGCAGCCGGGAATTATCAGCGCGCGCCGTCTGGTACAGGGCACTTAATTCCCCTTATGTAAGTTTAAAAAGCCTGTAATTCAATTGCGGGCTTTTTTATTGTAATGTATTTGAATCACATGCATAAAAAATAGACCAGCAAACCAAGATGAGCGCGACCGAAATATTTGAACGTAGACGAAATAATCTGGCCAAGGTGATTGATCTGCTGATCGAGACGCAGCAATTTAAAACCGGCAAAGAGATCTGTGAGTATTTCGGCTTGTCTGCGTCATATATTGCGCAATTGCTGAATAGCAAACGCCAGATCGGGGAAAAGGCAGCAAGGGAACTGGAACAACAACTGGGTCTGGATACTCTTATTTTAGATCAGTCGGCTGAACCAAAAGTTGAATTAGCTCCAATTCCAGAGCAAGGCGTATTATTTCAGATGCAGGTGGTGCAACAGCAGGCATTTGCACTTATTCCTATAGATTCAGCGCTCTCATTCAATCAGGATATTTTTCATTTGCAAGCACAGCATTATGCGATTCAGGTAGCAGGGCCGTATTATTTTCCCAGCTTAAAACCGGGCTGGTGGTTGATTTGTGACAAACAGGCCGAGTTATCCACTACAGGCATACTCTGTGTGTATCTGCTCAATGGCCTGCAGCTCATTTTGCAGTTGGTGAGCGAAGCTCGGGATCATTATGAATTTCAAAGTCTGGATGAAAACAGAAAGGTGGTTTTCCAAAAAAACGATATTGAGAAAATCCATCCAGTCATTGCGATTCTTCCCACTGCGAGCATATTCAAATAGCAGAAATAATTCAGCCCATCAAAAGATGGGCTGAACGATGAAAATGAAATAGAACAGATTATGGAATCTGGTTCTCGTCTTCAAATTCTGGCTTCACCTGAACAATAAAGTCCTGACGGTTCAGACCACGCCATAGGGCAAAGGCTGTACCGATATAGATCGACGAATATGTTCCGACAAAGACACCAACAAACATCGCGATCGAGAACCATTTCAGGCCATCACCACCCATCAGCATCATGGCAAGCACCACGAGCAATAAGGTCATGGAGGTATGAATGGTACGACGCAACGTTTCAGTCAGGGCAATGTTGATAATCTCGACCGGTTCGGCACCACGAATCTTACGGAAGTTCTCACGGATACGGTCAGAAACCACGATATTATCGTTGAGTGAGAAACCGATGATTGCAAGGAGTGCCGCAAGTACAGTGAGGTCAAATGGCCACTGCATCATCGCAAAAATCCCGAGGGTGACGATGATGTCATGGAATAGCGACAACACGGCGCCCATGGCTAGCTTGAACTCAAAGCGGATAGTGACATAGACCAGCATCAACAGGAGTGCTAATGCCACAGCACCGCCAGAACGGACATAGAGCTCGTTACCGACCTGTCCACCGACGACATCGACCTTGGGTACTTCTGCCGCATTATTTGGCAGTTGAACCGCTGCTGTAACAGCCTTGGTCAAGTCTTCAGCTTCGATATCTTCCTGAACCGGCATACGCACCATCAGGTCACGTTCAGACCCTAAGGTTTGTACCACAGCATCATTAAAACCTGCCTGATTCAATGCCTTGGAGACATCTTCAGGTTTGACCGGATTGGTATAGTTTAATTCGGCTGCCACACCACCGGTAAAGTCCAAACCGAGGTTCAGGCCTTTGGTGGCAATAAAGAAGATACTCGCAACAGTTAAGAGGATTGAAAACAATGCCGCAGGCATCGCAATCTTCATAAACGGAATAATGCGTTCGTCTTCCGGGCGACCGTACTGTTTTTGATTCAGTTGAGTATTTTCAGTCATCAGTGATCTCCTTAAATGCTCAACTTTTTCAAGTTACGTTTTTTGCCATAAATGAGCTGTACCACGGCACGTGTTACTGTAATGGCAGTAAACATCGAGCAGACAATACCAATCATCAGGGTTACGGCAAAGCCTTTGATCGGACCTGTACCAATCGCGAACAGAATGAACGCCACTAGGAAGGTGGTCAAGTTCGAGTCGAAAATGGTGTTATAGGCACGATCATAACCGGCCACAATCGCCTGTTTTGGCGACGCCCCCCATTTCATTTCTTCCCGTATTCGTTCACAGATCAGTACGTTGGCATCGACCGCCATACCGATGGTAATGACGATACCGGCAATACCAGGAAGGGTCAGGGAAGCACCAATCCAGGACATGACTGTCAGAATCATCGCCAGGTTAAAGACCAGCGCAAAGTTAGCAATCACACCAAACACACGGAAGAATACCACCATCCAGATTGCGACTAAGAGGAAACCGATCTGAGTTGAAAGTACACCTTTGTCGATGTTTTCTTGACCCAGACTTGGACCAATCACACGTTCCTCTACAAAGTACATTGGCGCAGCCAACGCACCTGCACGCAGCATCAAGGCAAGTTCAGCAGCTTCTTGCGGCGAGTCCAGACCGGTAATACGGAACTGAGAACCCAGTACTGCCTGAATGGTTGCAGCGTTAATCACCACAGATTCAGTATACGGGGTACGAACTTCAGTTTGAGTGCCGGTCGCAGGATCTTCCACATAATTAATGCGCTGTTTGTTCTCGATGAACAAGACGGCCATACGTTTGCCGACCGCATTACGGGTGGCATCCGACATCAGTTTGCCGCCTGCGCTGTCCAGGGTAATATTTACTTCTGCACCGCCTGTATCCTGGCTAAAGCCACTTGAGGCATTCTGAACACGTTCACCGGTTAAGATACGGTTACGGTTCAGGAGGAGCTGACGACCACTGTCCAGTGATTCATAAGCGAATACTTCTGTGCCTGGTGGCAATGCACCCGTTGCCTGACCGGTATATGGATCAATATATTGATCATTCAGGTCAGACACTAAACGGAACTCGAGGTTCGCGGTACGGCCCAAGACACGTTTCGCTTCAGCGGTATCCTGTACACCCGGAAGCTCAACCACAATACGGTTGCTGCCCTGAGTTTGAACCATTGCTTCCGCCACACCTAACTCGTTAATACGGTTACGTAAAGTGGTCAAGTTCTGGTTGACTGCATAAGATTCAATTTCTTGCTTACGCACATCAGTATAGTTCAAACGTAAAGTCGAACCGGTTTCGGTCGCAACAGCCTGCTGGGTAAACTCATTGCCATTACGGCGCAAGAAGTCCATCGTTGCAGAACGGTCATCATTGTTGGCAAACTGCATCACAATGGTGTTGTTGCTTAAATTCAGGCTATTAAATTTCAGGTTGTTATCACGCAACTGACGACGTAGATCCGTCGCAGAGGTTTCCATACGCTGGGAAATGGCCTTGTCCATATCCACTTCAAGCAAGAAGTGCACACCACCACGTAAATCCAGGCCGAGCTTCATTGGTTTGGCACCAATTTTTTGCAGCCATTCTGGGGTGGTCGGGGCAAGGTTCAGTGCAACCACGTAATCATCACCTAAACCACGACGTAAAGCCTCTTTGGCTTTAAGCTGCGATTCACTTGAATCTACACGTAATAAGGCTGCATTGTTGCCAAAGCTATTGTCATGGGTGGCAATATTTTCAGTTTTTAAAATTTGCTCTGCTTTTTGTACGATGCTTGCATCAATTTGAGTACCGGCTTTGGCACCCGAAATCTGTACAGCAGGTTCATCTGGATACAAACTTGGCAGGGCATATAAGGTACTGATCACCAGGACAACCAGGATCAGTACATATTTCCATGCTGGGTAACGCATTCGTTTTCTTCTTAAAATGAAAAAGTCGTGCGAGGGCACGACTATTTTTGATTAAAGGTTATTTAAAGTGCCTTCAGGGAGGACTGAGATCACACTTGCACGTTGAACTTTGACTTCTACACCACGGCTCAATTCAACCACTGCGAAGTCACCTTCAATCTTGGTGATTTTGCCCATTAATCCGCCTGCAAATACCACTTCACTGCCAACGCCAAGGCTGTCGACCAAAGCACGGTGTTCTTTGGCACGTTTAGATTGAGGACGCCAGATCAAGAAATAGAAGATTGCAATAAAAACAGCAATCATCAAAAGGTTCGCCATCATGCTTGGTTGTTGTGCAGCTTCACCTGCAGCGTGAGCAGTCGAAATAAAAAGGCTCATTACATTTTCCTAAAATAAAAAACTGGTGATCAACTCGATAATAAATTGACATATTCTTGCAATTTACATTGTCTTTTTCCTCAGCGCAAATGCTGATGGATTAATCTTGCGGACAAGGTGGAACTTCCAGGCCACGGCGGGTATAAAAGTCATGAACAAATTCGTCAAATGTACCGTTGTCTAATGCATCACGCATCGCTTCAGTCAAACGCAGGTAATAGCGCAGATTATGAATCGTACCGAGCATAGAGCCGAGCATTTCCCCACATTTTTCCAGGTGGAATAAATACGCACGGGTGAAATTCTGGCAGGTATAGCAGTCGCAATGCGGATCGAGCGGGCTTTGGTCATGACGGTATTTACTGTTACGAATGCGCACCAAGCCGTCTGTCACAAAATAGTGACCGTTACGTGCATTTCGGGTTGGCATCACGCAGTCAAACATATCGACACCACGACGCACCGCTTCCACAATATCTTCAGGCTTGCCGACACCCATCAAATAACGCGGTTTGTCTGCAGGCATTTTTTCTGGAAGATAATCCAGTACCTTGATCATTTCCTCTTTTGGTTCGCCCACGGACAGACCACCAATCGCATAACCATCAAAGTCGATTTCTAGCAGGCCTTTTAAAGATTCATCGCGTAAATCTTCATACATGCCGCCTTGAATAATACCGAACAGCGCATTACGGTTTTTCAGCACGTCATGATGCTGGGTTTTACAGCGTTTGGCCCAGCGTAAAGAAAGTTGCAAAGATTTTTGCGCTTCTTCATGCGTCGCAGGGTACGGGGTACATTCATCAAAAATCATCACAATGTCAGAGTTCAGCGTGTGCTGAATATCCATTGAAATTTCAGGAGATAAAAATACTTTTGAACCATCAATCGGCGAGCGGAAGGTCACACCTTCTTCTTTAATTTTACGCATTGCGCCCAGACTGAAGACCTGGAAGCCGCCTGAATCGGTCAAAATGGGACTATTCCATTTCATAAATCCGTGCAGGCCGCCATGTTCACGAATTACATCCAGTCCTGGACGTAGATACAAATGGAAAGTATTGCCCAGAATGACTTGAGATTTGATCTCTTTAATGTCGCGTGGCAACAGGCCCTTGACCGTACCATACGTACCCACAGGCATGAACATCGGGGTTTCCACCACACCATGTTCAAGCGTTAAACGACCACGACGGGCACGGCCCGACTGACCTAATTTTTCAAACTTCATAGGAGTTCCACATCAAGGCGAAAAAACAGTTCGCTGATTGTTATAGCTAAAGGGCGCTATTTTCCTTGATTCTTACACTAAACGCCAGCATTGTAGAGCATTCGCTCTGTAATTTTATTTATCGCTGAAGCTAGAGAACATCCGGAGATATTGGCGGATGGGCAGAAAACTGCTGCAAGCGCTGCTGGATATCTTCCCGGCTAAGGGCGCAGCTGCCATCCGGCTCAGAGGCCATTGCAGCGATATGCTGGATCAGTTTCTGGATATAAATATTGCTATCGACAAAGTAGGATTCTAAGGTCAGTAAATAGGCATCTTGTGCCACTTGCAGATAATCATAAGGTTCCATTACCAGCATCTGCTCCAGATCAATCAGAATATCCTTGTCGTTTTGCGAGAGTTTCAAGCGTTTCTGCATGGCAGGTAAATGAGTAGTTTGTCTGGATACCAGAAATTTCTGTAAATGAATATGCTCAGGATTCAGGGTCTGCGCAGATTGGCATTCAAATTCGACTTGGGTTGGCAGGCTCATGAAAAACAGGATGCCATCCAGATCCAGACCATAGGCCTCAGAAAGACGATGTTTGGCCTGTTTAAAACTATCCAGCAATAAATCCAGATGCGTCGCGTGCAGCTGTTTTTGCTGTGTCAATACCGGATGGCCAAAGCTGTGCTAGGTTTTAAAATAATCGGCCAGCAAGGTTTGAAAGGGGATGAGTCCTGAGTCGGGTGAAGTGTGGGCCCGATAACGCCATTTCTGGACATTCCAGCGATCCTGTTCCGCCAGATATTGCTGAGGATCTTCTGGATCTTTAAAAATACTACGTTCAGTCGAGATCGCCAGATTATCCAGCAGTAAAAATTCGTCAAAGACCAGACTACAGGCATAGATTTCATCATCCTGATAATGGTTGTATAACCGATAAAATTCCTCGACCAGCATCTGTTGCAAGTGCTCTAAATAATCCAGTATAATTTTTATTCTTTATTTTATAAGTTTTAGACAGATACAGCCGCATCCTTGGCTATTTTTATAATAAGTTAATGCGCCAAGGATGCAAAATTTTATCAGATCTTGCTGTTCACTCAGTGAAAGTTCGGACGGTAATCAAAATTCTGTGTCACGCTTTGATCACGGAATGGACGTACCACTTTTTTTCTGAGTAACATATTATTAATGATGTTGTGCGGAAAAATCTGGATCTGGTTGTTAAACAGCTCGACATTGCGATTATAAATGGTAATCGCCGCACCGACATTTTCATTCTGTTCTTCAATTTCAGCCATCATTTTCAGATAGATGTCATTGGCTTTCAGTTCCGGATAATTTTCAATCACGACATTCAGGCTATGCATTAACTGTTTGTTCAGACTTTCAATGCGTTGTAATTGTCCAATATCGGCATCCTTGATATTCAGGTTCATGATGTTCTGACGCAGTTCGGTGACTTTTTCTAGCGTGCCTTTTTCAAAACTCGAGTATTGCTCGACCAGCGGTTGCAGCCCATCCAGAATTTTCAGTTTTTGCCGTTCATAACTGGCTACATCCGACCAGGCGCGAATCGTGGCGTTGTGATGACGGACAATACTGTTGCGGATCATGATAATCGTGACAATCAGCGCCACAATGATCAAACATAAAATCAAAAATCCCATCCGAGATCTCCCCAAGCTATATCTATATTTTAAAAATGATGCGAAAAATTTATTTTAAAAACTGCAGCAGATCATGTTGTAAGTTTTCGAGCTGTTTTAATTTAAACGTTCTCAGGTGGCCGCGCAATGTGGAAATATCGCTAATATTCTGCTGCTTGCTCGATACCTGAAATAAATCATGGGGCCCTAGATAGCACAGCATCTTATTTTCTGGGTGAAACAGTAAATCACCCTGACGCTGTTCAAAAAAGTCGGCCAGTCGCAGCACAAAACCCGGACTGAGTAATTTGGCAGTTTGCAGCGGATCACTGCCATAAAAGCTTAATCTCTGGTTGGTGCGAATATCGCTGCTGTGCCAGGGATGGCTATAAGGATAATAAAATTTCTTTCTGGAAGTCGTAACGGCCAGTCCCTGAATCTGGATATCAAACACAAATACGCCCCACAGGTCTTTATGGACCTGCATCAGTTTGACTGGCTGACCTTCCTTATTTCGGGCCTGTACTTCATCAATATAGTGGTATTGGAACAGTAGCACCTGATGTTGCTGGCCATTTTCATCTTCCCAGACCGTGCTGGCATAACGCTGAATCTCATTACTCAACGAACCTTGATTGAATACTGGAAATAATTGTTTTAAATGCCGGATAAAGTGCAGGGGATTGAGTGGCATGGAAATATGCAGTGGCTGTTTTTGAAAGGCAAGCTGATATTTTTTGGCCAGTGCCTGTTCTTCCAGAAAAGCAATGACTTCCTCTAAGGGCTGCTGCTGTTCATAGCAAATATAGGCCCAGAAGATACAGAGACAGCCGAGAAAAACACTGCCCTGAATCCAGATATTTCCCGGCGCAATAAAAATGCTGCCAATCAGAAAAAGCCCAATTCCGGCAAGCGCAAGCGGCAGGTTATTTTCAAACTTGAGCGTAATCGGGCCATTCCAGGGATGCAGCCCGTCGAGCAGTTCTTGATGAGTTTTGGCCTGTTGACCCAGATCCCAGAGCCGAGCGATATTCTGAAATACCACTGCATTTTTCTTGCGACGAATATGAATGGATTGTTGTACAGACTCGATCGGCATGGGCAATGGTTCTCGCTTATTTCGCCTGATCAATCAGCATGGCATCGCCATAACTGAAGAAGCGATACTTGCTGTCTACTGCATGTTTATACGCATTCAGAATATTGTCACGATTGGACAAGGCAGACACCAGCATTAACAGGGTCGATTCTGGTAAATGGAAGTTAGTGATCAAACGATCGACCACTTTAAACTGATAACCCGGATAGATGAAAATCTGGGTATCACCTGTCCAGGCTGCCAGTTCACCGTTATGTGCTTGTGCTGCACTTTCGACTGCACGGGTGGCAGTCGTGCCTACAGAAATGACTTTATTACCGCGGGCTTTAGTCTGACGAATCATCTCGACCGCAGTTTCAGGGACGTCGCACCATTCGCTGTGCATGATGTGATTTTGAATATCATCGGTACGCACTGGCAGGAAAGTACCTGCACCAACATGTAGGGTCACAAAAGTTTTTTGAATCCCTTTGGCTTCCAATTTTGCCAACAGATCGGCATCAAAATGCAGGCTGGCAGTAGGTGCTGCAACGCTGGCCAGTTTGGTTGGGTCATTAAACACAGTTTGATAACGTTCAGTATCAATCTCTTCCGCTTCACGGTTGAAATAAGGCGGAATCGGCAAGGCGCCGTATTGATCCAGCACATCGAGAATTGGTTGTGAAAATTCTACAATAAACAGATTTTCATGACGGCCTTGTACGGTCACTTTCACTGCATCCGGGCCAATAAAAAGTTCTGCACCGGCTTTCGGAGTGTTGCTGGCCTTAATATGACAATAGGCAATAAAGCGATCTTGCATACGCTCAACCAGCACTTCTACCGCACCGCCTGAAGCACGTTTACCTTTTAAACGGGCCTTCATGACTTTGGTGTCGTTTAATACCAACAAGTCGCCGTCTTCAAGTAAATCCAGAATATCGGTAAATTGATGGTCATGATATTGACCTTGGGCATCGAGGTGCAACAGGCGAGAGGCACTGCGTGTTTCCAGTGGGTAGCGAGCAATCAGCTCATCGGGGAGATCAAAATTAAAATCAGAAAGTTGCATGATGATTTACGCTAAAAAAACTGCGGCTAGTATAAACTTTTTTCTTTTTTATGGCGGGAATTGCTCGATTTTAAAACGAAAAAATGCGATTTGTTTTAAAAATAAACAAATGAAAATATTCTGCGTTGACAGTGCTGAGAAATCGCGTATTATACCTTTCATCCACTCCCGAGGTGGTGAAATTGGTAGACGCGGCGGACTCAAAATCCGCTGTCAGAGATGACGTGTCGGTTCGAGTCCGACCCTCGGGACCAAAATTCTAGAAAACCCCAAGCGCATTCAGTCTTGGGGTTTTTTATTGCCTGAAAAATAATAACCTGTTTCTTTTTATCTTCTCTTCAAAATTATCTACTTGATTTAAAAGACAACTCGTGAAAATAACATTGCATAGCACCGTTTAAAAATAGATTACTTCAGTGATTGCGATGCATGAATTGGACATAAAAAAAACCGGCACGTCAGTGCCGGTTTTTTTAATCAATTTAACCTAAGGTTAAATCGATTTTTTAACTCATTACATAGAAGCAAGAGCAGCATTCAAAGTAGCACTTGGACGCATCACTGCATTTACTTTCTCTTGATCAATCGCATAGTAACCGCCGATGTCTACTGATTTTCCTTGAACTTCTGCAAGCTCAGCAACGATTTTCTCTTCATTTTCAGCTAAAGTTTTTGCAAGAGGTGCAAACTTCGCTTTCAATTCAGCATTTTCGTCTTGAGCAGCAAGTTCTTCAGCCCAGAATTTCGCCAGGTAGAAATGGCTGCCACGGTTATCAAGCTCACCTGTACGACGAGAAGGTGACTTGTCGTTATCCAGTAATTTACCAGTTGCACGGTCTAAAGTTTTGGCAAGTAACTTGATGTTGTCATTGCCTTCTTTAATACCCATTTCTTCTAAAGAAACTGCAAGCGCCATAAATTCACCCAGTGAATCCCAACGTAAGTGGTTTTCTTCAACTAACTGCTGTACGTGCTTAGGAGCAGAACCACCTGCACCTGTTTCGTACATGCCGCCACCCGCCATTAATGGCACGATAGACAACATTTTCGCAGATGTACCCAATTCCATGATTGGGAACAAGTCAGTCAGGTAGTCACGCAGGATGTTACCTGTTACAGAAATAGTATCTAGACCGCGCGCAACACGTTCAAGCGTATAACGCATTGCACGTACTTGTGACATGATCTGGATATCAAGACCAGTGGTGTCATGATCTTTCAGGTATTTTTCAACTTTCTTGATCAGTTCATTTTCGTGTGGACGGTACGGGTCAAGCCAGAAGATTGCTGGCATGCCAGAGTTGCGTGCACGAGTCACAGCAAGTTTCACCCAGTCGCGGATCGGTGCATCTTTCACCTGACACATACGCCAGATATCGCCTTCTTCCACATTTTGAGACATTAACACTTCACCTGTTTCTAGGTCAGTGATGTTCGCAACACCTGCTTCAGGAATTTCGAAAGTCTTGTCGTGTGAACCGTATTCTTCCGCTTTTTGCGCCATCAAACCAACGTTAGGTACAGTACCCATGGTTTTTGGATCGAAGTTGCCATTCCATTTACAGAAATTGATCATTTCCTGGTAAATACGTGCGAAAGTTGATTCAGGCATGACTGCTTTACAGTCGTAAGGCTTGCCGTCAGCGCCCCACATTTTACCGCCACCACGAATCATTGCAGGCATAGAAGCATCTACAATCACGTCGTTTGGTGAATGGAAGTTAGTGATGCCTTTTGCAGAATCAACCATCGCTAAAGCTGGACGGTGTTCTTGACAAGCATGTAAATCAGCAATGATTTCTTCACGTACAGAGGTTGGTAAAGTTTCAAGCTTTTCGTAAAGACCGGCCATACCGTTATTGACATTAATGCCAAGCTCATCAAAAAGCTTGCCATGTTTTTCGAATGCTTCTTTGTAGTAGATTCTTACACAGTGACCAAAGACGATTGGGTGAGACACCTTCATCATGGTTGCTTTAACGTGTAAAGAGAACAGAATGCCTGCTTCACGACAGTCTTCAAGTTCTTTTTCGTAGAAGTCGCAAAGTGCTTTCTTGCTCATGAACATTGAGTCGATGATTTCGCCGTCTTGAAGCGCAACTTTTGGCTTAAGAACAATGGTTTCACCAGACTTGGTGATCAATTCCATTTTCACATCACGTGCGCGGTCTAAAGTCATTGACTTTTCGCCGTGGTAGAAGTCACCTTCGTCCATGTGTGAAACGTGAGTTTGAGACCACTGTTTCCACTCGCTCATAGAGTGCGGGTGTTTTTTCACGTAGTTTTTAACGGCAGCAGGCGCACGACGGTCTGAGTTACCTTCACGTAGAACAGGGTTTACTGCTGAACCAAGACATTTGCTATAACGTGCCTTGATTGCTTTTTCTTCTTCAGTGGTCGGGTTTTCAGGATAGTCAGGGATTGCATAGCCTTTAGACTGAAGTTCCTTGATACACGCTGTTAGCTGGCCAACAGAAGCACTGATATTTGGGAGTTTGATAATGTTCGTGTCTGGATCTTGTGTAAGACGACCTAGCTCAGCTAGAGTGTCAGGCACCTTTTGCTCTTCGCTTAGGTAATCTGTAAATTCGGAGAGCACGCGCACAGCTACAGAGATGTCACTTTTGACGATCTCAACGCCAGCTGGCTTAGTAAAGGTCTCAATGATCGGCAGCAGAGAATAAGTCGCCAGTAATGGCGCCTCGTCGGTCAGTGTGTAAATGATAGTTGACTTTCCACCAGCCATATATAGCCCCTTGCGTTGGATTGAGTTTCTGAGGACCGAACTTTTGGCCCAGCCTCTTTGAACCGATTTGCTTAAATAAAAACATTGAGAGTATCGTCTTTCAGCGCATTTCAGTCAACGAAATATGCCTTTAGATTGAAATTTGGGCGAAAATTTGTACAGATTTGTGCGGTTTAGCCGTGTTTGTATTTTGTACAAAAAAATAATCTTCTATCGCTGTAAATCCTGATGAAAATGATCGGAAATGATTCGCTAGCCAATTGTATTCACTGAAAATGGTTTTTTGATCCTGACACAGGCTTAAACTGATCCTCGATATGGAGATGGATACCGAGTGACTGGATGCTGTTTTGCGCAAATTCAGTCAGGCTGATGATGCAAATTTGTCCTTGGCAGATGGCTACATCATCATGGAATAGCTTTGCGCTATACTGGCAAGCATCAATGAAATGATCTTAAAGATTGACGCTAACAAGGAAATGTAATGCCCAGCTTGTTTATTGTGATGCTCGGTGGTCGTCATGCCCGTGCCAATACAGAAGTTCATGATGTGGTTTTGGCAATAGGAGAGAGTCTGGAAGATACCTATCCGCAATTGAAAAATGCCTGGTTTGCGGAACAGAAAGGTCTGCATATTGATGCTTGGGCGCAAATCAACGGACTGGAGTTCGAGGGCAAATCCTATACGCTGCAATTTACTGATGCACAGCCACAGCAATCCGATGGAAAACTTTGGCTGATTAATCTGGGTGGTTATGATCCACGTGAGTTTGGCGAGCTGCATCGTTATGTGCTGGTGGTTGCACAGAATGCCATGGTGGCCAAACAGCGCGGTAAAGCCTACTTCGCCCGGCACTGGCAAAAACAGCATACTGACCGTGTGCTGGATGTAGATGACTGTATTGCCATTGATCAGGTTTATGGTCGCTACGTACAACTGTTAGAGGGTAGTTTCAGTGGCAATCGTTGGGAAAATACTTATCTCACGATTTAAAGCAGTTTGCGATTGAATTAAACCTAGGGCTAGCTGAATGATTCGACGAGTGACTTAAAAAAATCTTTATCAAAATTTAATAATCGGCATAATACTGCCAAGGAAAAGCAGTTTTGACTGAGATGGAATGTCTTAAATGGATTTAATTCAGGCAAATGGACAACCGCGTTATGGACGTTTCAAGGAACTTCCAAAAAGTATTGACTATCAGGCATATCAATACAAGAATCCTTATGGTCATGTGCTGTCAGGCTGGCGTAAGCATCTAAAATATAAAAAATTCAAATTCTGTAGTATTCAGCACGAGCATTATACCATTGGACTGGCAATTGCCGATATCGCATGGGCAGGGCATGGTTTTGTCTATGTCTATAACCATATGACCAATGAAGTGCTGGAATGGAATGCGATTAATTTCCTGTCACGCAACACTGTGCTGGATGAACAGCCACTGTTTAATCATAGTTATTTCCATAAGTCACCTTTTCAGATCGATATCCAGCATGCCAACGGCGTGCGTTATATCAACGTCAGCAAATACGGCGAAATTAAACTCAGTGCCCGGATTTTCTGTGCCGGAACCGATCCACTGAGTATGTGCAGTCCGACCGGCATCAATGGCTGGACCTATACTCAGAAACTGACCACTTTGGGCTGTGAAGGCTTTTTCATTAACAAGCAGGGTGAAACCATTCAGTTTAATGAACGCAGCTTTGCTTCTCTGGATGATACCTGTGGCTTTTTGCGCCCGGAAACGGCCTGGTTCTGGTTGTCCTGTAATTTCTGGGATGTGAACCATAATCGGATTGGACTTAATCTGGCTTCAGGTGTGAATGAAAGTTTTGGCAATGAAAACTGTCTGTGGATCAATGGCAAGATTTATCCGTTGGCCGATGTGCTGTTCCAGCAGGAATCGGAAAACCAATGGACGATTCAGTCGCTGGATGAAAGATTGAATCTGATGGTCAGCACAGGCTGGCGCCGTTATGAAAATCTCAACCTGCGTCTGGTCGGGAGCCAGTTTAGTCAGTGGCAAGCCAAGGTTTCCGGAACGATTCAGCAGGATGATCAGGAAATTATTTTACTAAATGAATATGCCTTGCTTGAACAGCATTATGCCAAATGGTAAAAGTGCAGGACATAAGACCTAATTTAAAAGCCTTCAATTTTGAAGGCTCTTTTGATTTGAGCTTAATCTTTGGCGGCCTGCCAGAAGGCTTCACCGGCCTGAATTGGATCATTGGTTTCGGCTAAGGTTTTTACCCAGACATCATATTGCGCAATAACCGGATGTTGACTAGGATGGAAGTCTTTTTTAAACCAGTCCCGATATTGTGGGCCCATGCGGGTCAAGGTGCCGTTACGGCCAAACAACCAGGGCAGTCCTTTCAGGTTCATTTGCAGACGCTCTAAGACACTGAAGCCATCATGTTTCAGCATGACATTGGCGCGATAGGCGGTATAACTAAACATCAAAAATGTCGTACTGAGCAGGGTCATTTTGCGCATCCATTCAGGTGTTTTTGCGACCTCTTTCATCACGTCAAAAGCCACATCACGATGTTCCATTTCTTCAATCGCATGCCAGGCAAACATGGCACGTACATAAGGATGGCCGTCTTTTAAGGTGGATTTCTGACCGTAAAAAGTTTCAGCCATCAGCGCGGTCAAGTGTTCTGCCGCTGCCGTAGTTGCAATATTGAACTGTGCTGAACGATGTTTGAGGTCATAGGCGAACATATTATTCAGACGCTCAATAAAATCATCGACAGGCATGCCTTGTTCACGCATCAGCTGGTTCATTTTCTCATGGGCAATGCCGTGCTGTGCTTCCTGACGAATAAAATCTGCCACACGTTTTTGCAGCTCCGGGTCTGTGATCTGATCTCGGAACAGGCGCACACTCTGAATAAAATAACGCTCGCCATCTGGAAAGGTCAGGCTCAAGGCATCGAACATGCGGGTCAGAAAGGGGTCACCGCCAAACCAGTAGCGCGGGATTTCATCCAGTTTAAAATCAAGCTGGGTCCGGACCACGGGCTTTATTGAAGATTTTAATACTGCATTCATCTTATGAATTCTTTTTTGTGACGATGCTGACAGTATGTCGGGGAATGCCGTAATTGTTTTGACAGTGCTTGCCAATTTTTATACATTTTATGCCAAATGAAAATAAAACTGCTTAGACTAAAGCAGGCAGCGGGAAGCGCGCATGCAAGAAATTAAAATACCCAATGGTTATATTCAGCTTTGGGCGACTTATCTGCGCAGTCTGCAAATTGAGCCTTTGGAAGCTGACTTTCTGCAAGATGTACATGAAGCGCTTGTCCCCCTGATTGATCAGCCTTTTGCCACGCAAGTGCCGCTGGAATTATTAAATCAGCTTCTGTTAAGAACCCGGCAACATTTAAACTGTCCACAACTAATTTTCGAGATCGTGCAGGTTATTCGTCCAGAACATTTTGGCGTGCTCGGTTATATGGCTTCGCGAAGCAGCAGCGTTGCGGAAATGATCCGGCATATCATTCGCTTTCAACGACTGGTGATTGATGGCAGTGAGTTTGTACCTTTGCAATTGAAGCAGCGTGAACACAGTCTTGAATTATTTTGGGCCTATCTGGATGAAAAATATAATCTGTTAAATGAGCTGACCATGGCCGCGATGGTGCAGTTGGGGCGTGTCATTTTGCAGGATCATCAACTGTTACTGCACTGTGTACGTTTTGCCCATGCGCCCGACAGGGGGCAAATGCATTATCAAAAGTTTTTTGCCAGTGAGGTGAGATTTTCTCAGGACTATTATGGCATAGAGCTGGATTTGCAAGGACTGGCACATGGGTCTGAGCAGGCTGATCCAATCCTGTTGCAGCTACTGGTTCATCAGGCAGAACAGGCGATTGCAGCCAAGCCGCCCCTTGAAAATCATTTGGAACAGGCGCAGCAAATGATTGCCGAACAGCTGCGGACCCAGCATCAGGCCATTAAAGTTGAACAGCTTGCCCGGCAGTTGTTGATGTCGACACGTAGTTTGCAGCGCTTATTCAGTACACAGGGCACTTCATTTAAAAAACTGCTGGAACAGCAGCGGATTAAACGTTGCGAGCTGTTGTTGCAGCAGGGATTAGGTCTGACCGAGATTGCCGAGCAGCTGGATTATTCTGATCAGTCGGCTTTGGCACGGGCCTATAAGGCAGCCACCGGACAGACCTTGTTAGAGCGAAAAAGGCAGTTACACAAAGCACGAAGCTGAAAAAAGCGACCGGTATCGGTCGCTTTTTTATTTTCGCAGGATGATGGATTAAGTGCTTGCTTTCACCTGAGGGAATCTAAACGCGATCGCAGCAATCGCAAAAATGGCCAGAATCCAGCAATAGTACACACCACCAATCAGTTCAACCGGCGAGATTTTTGCAATGGAACAGGCCAGTAGTAACTGTGCGCCATAAGGAATTAAACCCTGTACCACGCAAGAGAAAATATCCATCAGTGCCGCAGAACGCTTGGGATCCACCCCGTATTCTTTGGCGACTTCACGCGCCATATCACCAGACAGAATAATCGCCACGGTATTATTGGCCACAAAGATATTCGAAAACACCACCAGAAAACTAATCCCGATTTCGCCGGCACGTTGCTTCCCAACTTTAAATAGACGGGTCAAGCTATAAATGCGCTCGATCAGCCAGCGTAAACCGCCTTCTCGTTGCATGATCGCCGAGAGGCCACCCAGGAACATCGACAATAACGCCACTTCAAACATGCCGACAAAGCCATCATAAATTGAAGTATTCAGTTTGAGCAGATCAAATTCAGCTGTGGCAAACAGGCCAAACAAGCCGGAAAGTAACACCCCAATGGTCAGCACAGCGAGAACGTGTAAACGGCTAAAGGCTAAAATAAATACGGCGATATAAGGTAAAACCAGAAGCCAGTTAAAATCCTTGTATTCCACTGCATTGCTACTACTGGTACTCAACACGTAAATCAAAATAGTGACGATTGAGGCTGGAACCGCAATCCAGACGTTGACCCTGAACTTGTCACGCAGTTGTACGCGTTGGCTGGTGGTCGCCGCAATGGTGGTGTCTGAGATCATGGACAGGTTATCACCAAACATGGCACCACCGACCACTGCACCAATCGCATAAATCACATCAATATCGGTAACCTGGGTGAAACCAAAAGCGATTGGCGCACAAGCCGCAATGGTGCCCATGGAGGTACCCATCGCCGTGGCAATAAAGGCCGAGATCACAAATAACATCGGCAGAATAAATGTGGGTGGAATCACCGACAGGCCCATCTGCACGGTGGCGTCGACGCTGCCAATGGCGCTACTGACGCTGGCAAAGGCGCCGGCCAACATAAACACCATAAACATCAGAATTAAGTTTGGATGACTGGCACCTCTGAGGAATTCCTCAATGCCCTGGTTGAGTTTGCCGCGATACACTAATGCAGCCAAGATAATCGCAGGCAGGGCAGCCACAGGCGCTTTCACCTGATAGAACGCGAACTCGGTTCCGATCAGGGAATGATAGATCCCGCTACCCAAAAATATGGTTAAAAATACAATAAGCGGCAGCAGTGCAATGGCGCGTGCCTGCACTGTAGCCTCAGAATCAGTCTGCATAGGAGATAAAAAAGTAAGAGAATAGGACTAGTATAAAGCAGGTTTTGCTATTTCAGAAAACTTTAAATGAATGCGCTAACATCTGCATTTTTATTAATTTTTATATGATAAAAATAAGTTTATCTAAATATTCAGGATTTTAGGTAATAGCAAAATTAGGCATCTTTGATCATTGAGAAAAAAATCAAAATAATCGTAAATAGACCCTTCCGAATTGTTTTGAAATCTTCGCACAGGAAATGAAGTACTCGAGGTCGGTATCGCAGACTGTTCATTGGACAAAAAATAGCGTTACAATGCGATGTCTTGTATTTCTACATAGTCAATGCCTCAAGTTTGAAACACGTTAAGGAAAATACCACCCTATGTCACGTTTAGCCACACGATTTGGACAACTTAAATCTCAACAGCGTAAAGCTTTAGTTTCTTATGTCATGGCGGGTGATCCGCATCCAGAAGTCACAGTGCCTTTGCTGCATGAGATGGTGGAAGCGGGTGTCGACGTGATTGAGCTGGGACTTCCTTTCTCGGACCCGATGGCAGATGGGCCGGTGATTGCACTAGCTGCTGAACGTGCTCTGGCAGGTGGAACCAATACCCTGGATGCCCTGCACATGGTGAAAGAATTTCGCTTGAAAGATCGCGAAACACCAGTGGTACTGATGGGTTATCTGAATCCGGTTGAAGTGATTGGCTATGAAAAGTTTGTGGCTTATGCCTATGAATGTGGAGTAGATGGTGTACTGCTGGTGGACTTGCCACCAGAAGAAGCACAAGGTCTGGGTGAAGTACTGGAAAAATATGATATGGATCAGATTTTCCTGCTGGCACCAACTTCAACCGATGCACGTATTCAACACGTAGCGAAACAGGCCAGCGGCTTTATTTACTATGTGTCACTGAAGGGCGTGACCGGTGCAGCAACTTTAGATGTCTCTGAAGCCGCTGCACGCATTCAAAAGATTAAAGCTGTGACTGATGTTCCTGTAGGCGTAGGTTTCGGTATCAGTGATGCTGCATCTGCGAAAGCGATGGGTGTTGCTGCCGATGCAGTTATTGTGGGTAGTGCGTTTGTAAAGCAGTTTGCAACGCTCGCACCAGAACAAGCCGTTATTGCGACGGTGAATAAAGTCAAGGAGCTTCGAGCAGCGCTCGATGAGTTAGTATGAGTCAACAAGTGAAATCAGGCAAAATTCTGAGCCCATCGACCCCATGGACGGAGCGTACTGTTCCGGGCATTCAGGTACCCGATGAGCAAACGGCATATAAAGCGACATTTACCGAGCCTACGATTGAGTGTCCTGAATGTCATGCATTGGTGACCCGTACTGCCATGTCATTTAATGCCTATGTCTGTCCGCAATGTGATGAACATTTGCGCATGAAAGCCCGTGAACGTCTGAACTGGTTCTTTGATCAGGTACAAACAGAATTGGGTCAGGAATTTATAGCCAAAGATCCCCTGAAATTTGTCGATAGTAAAGCCTATCCAGACCGTATGGCTGAAGCGCAAAAGAAAACCGGTGAAACTGAAGCACTGGTGGTAATTCAGGGTTTGCTGAAAGGCGTACCGATGATTGCCTGTGCGTTTGAGTTCGACTTCATGGGCGGTTCTATGGGCACAGTGGTCGGTGACCGCTTTGTTCAGGCTGCAGAACATGCGATTGAAGCTCGTCAACCTTTGATCTGTTTTGCTGCTTCGGGTGGTGCTCGTATGCAGGAAGGCATGTTGTCCCTGATGCAAATGGCGCGTACTTCGGCTGCGATCCAGCGTTTAAAAGAAGCAGGTCTGCCTTATGTAGTGGTATTGACTCATCCAGTGTACGGCGGTGTGACCGCATCATTGGCAATGCTGGGTGATGTACATATTGCTGAACCGAAAGCGATGATTGGCTTTGCCGGTAAACGTGTGATCGAACAGACTGTACGTGAAAAACTGGAAGAACCGTTCCAGCGCGCGGAATATTTGCTTGATCATGGGGTAATCGATCAGATTGTTCACCGTCATGCATTACGTGATACAGTTTATCGTATCGTTACGAAGTTGATGAATTTGCATTGAACACAGCACCCTTAGCAACAGATTCTTTAAATACATGGCTCGATTATTGGAGCCATGTTCACGTTACGGGTATTGATTTAGGTCTGGAACGGGTTATTCCTGTGGCTGAAAAGCTGGGCGTGACATCTCCAGAGGCCAAAGTGCTGACGGTGGCAGGAACCAATGGTAAGGGTTCGACCACCACCACGCTGGCCGCGATCCTGAATGCGCAAGGCTTCAAGGTCGGGCTATATCAATCCCCCCACGTGTACCGTTTCAATGAGCGTGTTAAATTGCGCGGCATTGAAGTGGAAGATCAGTTGCTGATTGATGCTTTTGTTCAGGTCGATCAGGCTCGTCGCGAATGCGGTTTGAGCCTATCTTTCTTTGAAGCCACGACCTTGGCTGCTTTTGTGATTTTTAAAGATCAAGTCTGTGATGTGTGGGTGCTGGAAGTTGGCTTAGGCGGCCGTCTGGATGTGGTCAATGTGGTCAACCCGGATGTGGCGGTGATTACCAATATTGGTCTGGATCATACTGACTGGCTTGGTGACACCATCGAGAAAATTGCTTTTGAAAAGGCCGGAATTATTCGCCCGGATATTCCCGTGGCGTTTGGTGGACAGCAACAGATCCCGCAAGCCATTCTAAATAAAGCTCAAGAATGTAATGCATCTTTGTATGCAATCAACCGTGATTATTTCTATAAAGCCTTTGAAGATGGCCAAAGCTGGGCTTTTGCTTCATCGGGTACGACCTTAAAACTCCCAACAGGTTCGCTGGCACTGGATAATATTTCTACCGCCGTGGCCGCCATTCTGCTGAGCGGATTAAACGTCAGCCAGCAGGCAATTGCACAAGGCATTCAAACGGCAAAATTGCCGGGACGGTTTGAAATCCGTCAAATCCAGAATAAAACCGTGATTTTTGATGCAGGACATAACCCGCATGGGGTGGAATTTCTGCTGAAACAATTACGAGATTATTTAAATTACAATCAAAAATATAATGAAGTCATTTGTGTATTTTCAATGCTGGCAGATAAAGATATAAATTCTGTCGTCAAGTTATTGAAAGACACGGTTCAATTGTGGAAAATTGCACCATTATTCGTCCCACGTGCGGCAGAGGTCACAGTTTTGGCTGATGCTTTAAGCGGTGAGGCGGTAGAACAATTTGACAATGTAAAATTAGCTTTTAAATCAGCACTGGATCAAACAGATAATAATCAGCTGATTTTGGTATGTGGATCATTTCATACCTTAGAAGCGGTATGGGAGTATTTGGAAGAATGTCAATGAATAACAAACAGCGCTGGATGGGCGGTGTTGTTTTACTCGGTGGTGGTGTTTTATTGGCAGCATTACTCCTGAAAGGCCAAGATGAAATCAATCAGGACCGTCAGCAAAATCCGGCACAGGCTGCGGAAGTTGAAAATAAAGAGGCAGGCAATCATTCGCTCGGTTCTTTGACGGTCGATGTAGAAACAGAAAAGCGTTTACTTGAACAGCAACGCCGTGATCGCGAAAAAGCGGTTGCAGAACAGGAGGCGCGTGCAGCCGAATTTTTAGCGATGCAACAGCAGGCTGAAGCAGATGCTGCACGTAAAGCGGCTGAAGAATATGCTGCCCTGAATGCACACCGCCTAGGACAGCAAAGTTCCGATAATATTCCACCAGAACTGGTGGAAGATGAACAGGCCAAGCAGAAACGTCTGGCTGAAGAAAAAGCGGTGCAAGAAAAAAAGTTAGCCCAGCAGCAGCTGGACCAACAAAAAGCCAATAGTTCTACTGATGCAGCCAAGAAAGAAGCAGAGCGTAAAGCTGCTGAAAGTAAAGCCGCTGAAGAAAAACGCAAGTTAGAGCAACAGCAAAAAACCGAAGCAGAACGTAAGGCGGCTGAAGCAAAACGTAAAACCGAGGAAGAGCGTAAAGCGGCTGAAAAGAAAGAAGCTGAACGTAAAGCTGCCGAGGAAAAACGTAAAGCTGACGAAAAACGTAAAGCTGAAGAAGCCAAGAAAAAGGCTACAGCCGAAGAAGCCAAGAAGAAAGCAGAAGCTGAGCAGGCGCGTAAGTTACTGGAAGGTGAAGAGGACAAGCAATGGATGGTACAGGTGGCACTGGCAGCGAATGAAGCCAATGCAGATGCTGTAGCAGCCAAACTGCGTGCTAAAGGTTATAAAGTGACCAAAAGCTCAACTTCTAAAGGTGTACGCATCATGGTGGGGCCGTCCAAAGACCGTGAGACTGCAGATGCACTCCGTAAGAAAATTGCGTCTGATGCCAGCCTGAATATGAAATCAGCTTGGGTGAATGATTGGGTGCCACTGGATAAGCGTTAATTCTTTGCATTAACCAAAGTTTTTGTAGATGGATTCGTGAGTTGCTCGCGAATCCATTTTACATTTTTAGGGGTGAATAGATTGTCAATATTGCGCCAAATGGCATGAAAGCCATAACCGCCATGTTTCATTTCCTGTAGTGCCTGCTCAATCGGCCAATGTTCAAAAATAATCCGGTACATGGCGACACTGGCACCGGTTCGGTCTGAGCCGTGATAACAATGCAGGAGCACCTTTTGATGATTTTGTTGTGCTTGCTGAATCAGTAGCATAATTTTCAATAAATCTTCCCGATCAATTGCCCAGGTATGTATGGGTACATGATGCAGCTGAAATTTTTCATTGCTCAAAAGAAAGCTGTCTTTATCCCGTGAACGTAAATTAATAACCACATCGATCTTATGCTGTTTTAATAAAGGAATGAGTTCAGTTGAAGGCTGCTCACTACGATAGACAAAATTGCTGATTTGATGAAAATTATGATCCTGATGAATGGGCTGTCCCCAATGTTGAGGACGTTGAGGTTCAGGTAGGGCGGGCGTAGTCATGCAACCTGTCAGGAGGCAGCTCATCAGGATTAGAAATATGCAGATTTCCATACAGAGCATAGATGTTGTTTTTGTTATTTCAAGTTTAAAGTGGATATGGGATTTTGAATATAAAAAAGCCTATCCGAAGACAGGCTGTATCAACAAATCGAATCCGTGGCACGTCAATGTCGTATTCGATAAAGCATAAAATGTGGAAAATAGAGTTTCTCTTATCCTTTACTTTGCTTGTCTTGCGCAAAATTAAAAAGGAGTCCTTTTAATTTGTTGCTCGAAGCATAGCTTCTCACCTTCTTGCGGAATATATTCCTCAGGGCAGAGCAGTGCTCTGCTTATCCTTGCTCAGGATGGGGCGTTAAGCGCAGGTAAGGCGTGACCGCTGTATAACCTTTTGGAAAACGTTGCTTGATTTCTTCCTCATCTTTCAGTGAAGGGATAATCACAACATCATCACCATGCTGCCAGTTCGCAGGCGTTGCTACTTTATGGCTATCGGTGAGTTGCAGGGAGTCCACCACACGCAAGATTTCATGGAAATTACGGCCGGTCGATGCAGGATAAGTAATAATCAAACGGACTTTTTTATTGGGATCAATGACCACTAAAGAACGAACCGTTAGAGTTTCACTGGCATTTGGATGAATAAAGTCATATAGCTCGGAAACTTTAC
This sequence comes from Acinetobacter sp. CIP A162, assembly GCF_000367905.1. GTDB lineage: Bacteria > Pseudomonadota > Gammaproteobacteria > Pseudomonadales > Moraxellaceae > Acinetobacter > Acinetobacter lwoffii. The sequence continues at coordinate 439,060 of NZ_KB849157.1, forward strand.
GATCCTGATCGGCAATGATCGGGAAATTCACCGTGGCGTTCTGGGTTTCATTAATATCTTTAATCCAGCCATGATGCGACTCCACATCATCAACTGACAAGGCAATCGCTTTAACACCACGTTTTGCAAACTCATCTTTCAGTTTTGCGGTATAGCCAAGTTCAGTCGTACATACCGGTGTATAGTCGGCAGGGTGTGAAAATAAAATGCCCCAGCTATCACCCAGAAAATCATAAAAATTAATCAGGCCTTCACTGGATTGCTGTTCAAAATTCGGTGCGGTATCGCCTAAACGTAAACTCATCTTTTTAGCCTCAATTGGTCTTTTAATGTCGAGATAGGATTTAATATGAATCAAATTTTTTATGATTAAAAATAGTGTTTTTTGCTTTCTTTATGAGTAAATTGCATAAATGGGATATCCATCTATCCAGAAGCGCAAAAATCAGTCACTTAATTGACTATGTTGCACAGGGAAAATTTGCTACATTACTTTGCCTTAGATCTTAGGGCTAGAACTAAGGATCAGATTTTTTTAGCGGTTTTACAGCAAAACCCTTGTAGTTCAAATTTCTAGCACCATAATAACGACTAAGAACATATTCATTTGACAAGCAAGATTTAGAGAGTCTATTCATGTTGGCAAGTCTGATCGGAGGAATCTTCGGTACCAAAAATGAGCGCGAACTCAAACGCATGCGTAAAATCGTAGACAAGATTAATGTGCTCGAGCCGACGATATCTACCCTTAGCGATGCAGACTTATCTGCAAAAACTGAAGAATTCAAACAACGATATAATAAGGGTGAAACCCTCGATAAATTATTGCCTGAAGCATTTGCAGTCTGTCGTGAAGCGGCGAAGCGGGTGATGGGCATGCGTCATTATGACGTGCAGCTGATCGGTGGTATTACCTTGCATGAAGGCAAAATCGCAGAAATGCGTACCGGTGAAGGTAAAACCCTGATGGGTACTTTGGCCTGTTATCTGAATGCCATCAGTGGTCAGGGCGTGCATGTCATTACCGTGAACGATTACCTGGCGCAACGTGATGCCGAGTTGAACCGTCCATTATTTGAGTTTTTGGGTTTAAGCATCGGCATTATTTATTCCATGCAAAATCCGATGGAAAAAGCTGAAGCTTATCGTGCCGATATTACTTACGGTACCAATAACGAATTTGGCTTTGACTACCTGCGTGACAACATGGTGTTCTCGCTGGCTGAGAAAAAGCAGCGTGGTTTGACCTATGCGATTATCGATGAGGTCGATTCGATCCTGATTGATGAAGCACGTACCCCGTTGATTATTTCCGGTCAAAGTGAAGATTCTTCACAGCTTTATGCAGCCATCAATAATATTCCACCAAAATTACAGGCACAGAAAGAAGAGAAAGTGCCGGATGGCGGTCACTTCTGGATTGATGAAAAACAGCGTTCAGTTGAAATTACTGAAGTGGGTTTTGAAACCATTGAAAGTGAATTGATTGAAATGGGCTTGCTGGCAGAAGGCGAGAGCTTGTATTCAGCGTCGAACCTGAACCTGTTGCATCATGTCACTGCAGCGATCCGTGCCCATTATCTCTATCAACGCAATGTGCAATACATCATCAACGATGGTGAAGTGATTATTGTCGATGAAAATACCGGTCGTACCATGCCGGGACGTCGCTGGTCTGAAGGTTTGCATCAAGCCGTAGAAGCCAAAGAGGGTCTGGAAATCCAGCCGGAAAACCAGACTCTGGCAACCACAACCTTCCAGAACTATTTCCGTCTGTATAAAAAATTATCCGGTATGACCGGTACTGCTGATACTGAAGCAGCGGAAATGAAAGAAATTTATGGTCTGGATGTGGTGCTGATTCCGACCCACCGTCCAATGATTCGTCAAGACCATAACGATTTAATTTATTTAAATCGTGAAGGGAAATATAACGCGATTATTCAAGAAATTCAGCGTGTGCATGAAGCTGGTGTCGCACCAATTTTGATTGGTACAGCCACCATTGAAGCTTCTGAGATTCTGTCGGATAAGCTAAAAGCGGCAGGGATCCAGCATGAAGTACTGAATGCCAAACAGCACGAACGTGAAGCCGATATTATTGCGCAGGCCGGTGCGCCGCGTGCAGTGACGATTGCCACCAACATGGCCGGTCGTGGTACCGATATTCTCTTGGGTGGTAACTGGAAGGCGTTGCTGGCTAAAATTGAAAACCCGACTCCTGAAGATGAAACGCGTCTGAAAGCAGAATGGGATGTTAATCACCAGGCTGTGCTGGATTCAGGCGGTTTGCATATTATCGGTTCCGAGCGTCATGAATCACGCCGTATCGATAACCAGCTGCGTGGTCGTGCCGGTCGTCAAGGTGACCCGGGTGTATCGCGTTTCTATCTGTCACTTGAAGATGACTTGATGCGTATTTTTGCCGGTGATCGCGTAGTCGGCATGATGCGTGCCATGGGCTTGCAGGAAGATGAAGCGATTGAGCACAAAATGGTGTCTCGCTCGATTGAAAATGCGCAGCGTAAAGTGGAAGCACGTAACTTCGATATTCGTAAGAATTTGCTGAAATACGATGACGTCAATAACGAACAGCGTAAGATCATTTATAGTCAGCGTGACGACATTCTGGCAGAAAATTCACTGCAGGATTATATTGAAGAAATGATCCGTGAAGTGATGCAGGGTGTAATCGCCAACTATATTCCGCCTGAATCGATTCATGACCAGTGGGATAGTGAAGGTCTGGAACTGGCGCTGCGTGAAGATCTTTCGATGGATCTTCCTATCGGACAATGGCTGGAACAGGACCGTCGTCTGGATGAAGAAGCTTTGGTGGTGCGCATTACCGATGAAGTACTGAACCGCTACCGTTCACGTCGTGAACAAATGGGTGAAGAATCTGCAGCTTCGCTTGAACGTCACTTTATGCTGAATTCTCTGGATCGTCATTGGAAAGAGCATCTGGCGGCTATGGATTATTTGCGTCAAGGTATTCATTTACGTGGTTATGCGCAAAAGAATCCAGAGCAGGAATATAAAAAAGAAGCTTATAACCTGTTTGTAAACATGCTGGGTACGATTAAGTCCGATGTCGTGACAGATCTGTCACGCATCCACGTACCGACACCTGAAGAGCTGGCGGAAATGGAAGCACAGCAGCAGGCACAGGCTGAGGCAATGCGTTTGCAGTTATCTCATGAAGAGTTTGACGGCTTGCTGGCAGGTGAACATGAGGTGACGACCGAGCAAAATGTTCAGGCGAATCCTGTAGCACCAGTCTTTGAAGCACCGGCAAGTCGTAATGCACCTTGTCCATGTGGTTCAGGCCTGAAATACAAACAGTGTCATGGCAAGATCTAAACAGTGTTAAAAAAAATCAGAGCCACATGGCTCTGATTTTTTTATGTATGAAGATTTTTCAGAAATTGAATACTGTTTGCAGTCTTAGGAATTAAATGCTATTTAATGGCTCATTCAACACCTCAAAGTGGAATAACCTGAATGAAAAAAGTATTAAAAACGCTCATGATTGCCGCTTTGGCAATACCTGCCTTAAGTTTTGCACAAACTGCAGCGACCACAACAATTGATAAAGTTCAGCAAGCGGTAGGTACTAACACTGCTCAAGTACAACGTACCGATGCGCAAGTGACTGTAGCAAGCCCACGTACCGGCATCCGTTATACCTTTGCCAACCAGAACCGTCCGATTGTATTGCAGACCGCTGCGATTGCAGCTGCTAATGCGGCAAATGCAGACCGTATTGTTGCTACTAATCCTGCACTTTCTAGTGCAAGTCAACAACAAGCGAAACAGGCTTTACTAAGCGAATCTGGACAACTTGCACAAAATTAAAAATATCTTAATTTTAAAAACGTAGAAACCAGTCTTGATGACTGGTTTTTTATTGTGAAAACCCATAACAAATCTCAGGCTGGCTCAGGCTTTGGCTCGATTTTTTGTTGCAGATCAACTAAGCTGTATTTTTCTAAAACTTCAATATTGGACTTTAAAATGGCAGTTGGTGACGTATCTATGCCACAGATGCATGTGGTGAAAGGGGTTAAAATTGGTTCGGCTGAAGCCTATGTGCGCTATCAGAACCGACGTGACCTGGTGATATTTGAACTAGCTGCAGGCTCCAATGTTGCTGGGGTGTTTACCCAGAATGCCTTTTGTGCAGCACCAGTGCATGTATCTAAAGCCCATTTGCAAGCTGGCAATCCACGTTACTTGGTAATCAATACCGGCAATGCCAATGCTGGAACAGGTCCTACAGGCATGGCAAATGCAGAAGCCACCTGTGCCAAGCTGGCTGAACTTGCAGGCGTGCAGGCTGCTGAAGTGTTGCCATTCTCGACTGGTGTGATTGGTGAGCAGCTTCCGATGGAGCGTTTACTTACAGGTTTACAGCCTGCGCTGGACTCATTGCGTGATGATGCCTGGGTCGACGCAGCGACCGGAATCATGACCACAGATACCACTCCGAAAGGTGCTTCAGAGCAGTTCGAGCTGGATGGTGTGACTTATACCATGACCGGTATTTCCAAAGGTGCAGGCATGATTCGTCCTAATATGGCGACCATGTTGGGTTATGTTGCGACAGATGCGCCGATCAGCCGTGAACTGGTTCAACAGTTATTAACTGAAACGGTCAATGTATCGTTTAACCGTATTACCATTGATGGCGATACCTCGACCAATGATTCGTGTATTTTTATTGCCACAGGTCAGGCCGGTGGTGCTGAGATCACTTCGACTGAAGATCCGCGTTATGCAGTGGTGCTAGACGTATTGACACGTACCATGAAACGCCTTGCGCAACTGATTGTACGTGATGGTGAAGGTGCGACTAAATTCATTACCGTGACTGTAGAAGGCGGTGGTAATACTCAAGAGTGCTGCGATATTGCTTATAGCATTGCGCATTCACCGCTGGTTAAAACCGCAATCTTTGCTTCTGATCCAAACTGGGGCCGTATTCTGGCAGCGATTGGTTATGCAGGTGTGCCGAATTTAGACGTTGCAAAAATTCAGGTTTGGTTAGATGATGTACAAATCTGTAAAGATGGTGGTGCGGCAGCAGACTATACTGAAGCAGCCGGTGCACGTGTGATGGCCCAGGCTGAAATGACGATTCGTGTTGATCTTGGACGAGGTCAGGCAAAAGATACGGTTTATACCTGTGACCTGTCGTATGACTACGTAAAAATCAATGCAGATTATCGCTCATAATTCAGATTGTTTATAAAGCCTCCGTTGTGGGGCTTTTTTTATACTTAATGATTTTTAATGACTGGTCAAAAATAGCATTTCGCCAGAGATGACCGGGATGTAGGGTGAAAGGTTCATTGAATAGTGAACCATGAGGGTAGAGTAAGAGTTGTTATGAATGATGCGACCAAATTAATAGCCAATGAAGCTAAATCGATTGTGCAGGCGCATTTAGATCGTTTAGGTGTTCCACAAGAACATCAAATGAGCCAGCAGGAAAAATTGGACAAATTTGCACAGATCAAGGCAGAGCTGGAAAAACAGGATGCTGTTTTGGTGGCGCATTATTATTGTGATCCTGAAGTGCAAGAACTGGCTGAACTGACGGGGGGCTGTGTTTCCGATTCACTGGAAATGGCGCGTTTTGGTCGCGATCATCCAGCTTCAACGCTTGTGGTAGCTGGTGTGAAATTTATGGGCGAAACCTCTAAAATTCTTTCACCCAATAAAACCGTGCTGATGCCAACTTTGGAAGCGACCTGTTCACTGGACTTAGGTTGTCCTGTCGATGAGTTTACCGCTTTTTGCGATGCGCATCCGGATCATACCGTGGTGGTTTATGCTAACACGTCAGCGGCTGTGAAAGCCCGAGCCGATTGGGTCGTCACTTCAAGTTGTGCAGTGGAAATTATCGAACATCTGGACGGTCTGGGCGAAAAAATCATCTGGGCACCCGATCAGCATTTGGGTCGTTATATCCAGAAAAAAACCGGTGCAGAGATGTTGCTCTGGGATGGTGCTTGTATCGTACATGAAGAATTCCGTTCACGCGGTATTGCCAATATGAAAGCACTCTATCCAGATGCTGCGGTTCTGGTACATCCTGAATCACCGATGTCTGTAGTCGAGATTGCCGATGCCGTGGGTAGTACCTCACAATTAATTAAAGCAGCACAGACTTTGCCGAATCAACGTTTAATCGTTGCTACTGATCGCGGTATTTTTTATAAAATGCAGCAGGCAGTGCCGGATAAAATTCTGATTGAAGCACCAACCGCAGGAGAGGGGGCAACTTGTCGTTCTTGTGCGCATTGTCCTTGGATGGCCATGAACGAGCTGGATGGTATCTTGCATGTGTTACAGCATAAAGATCAGGAAGTGCATGTCGATCCGGTACTTGCTGAACGAGCTAAACTGCCTCTAGATCGCATGCTGAACTTTAGTGCCGGACTAAAACGTTAAAATTTGTATAAAAAATGTCTGAAGCGATTGATAAATAAACGCTTGAAGCGTTTTTTCGGTTTTTTTTAAATATAGGTGTTGACGTCTCCGGGCGTCGCGCCTAGAATGCACACCGTACCGAACGATGTTCGATACGAAAGCTGAGATGAATCGGAGCATAGCACAGCCTGGTAGTGCACCTGGTTTGGGACCAGGGGGTCGTAGGTTCGAATCCTACTGCTCCGACCAATTCTTCAAGGCAAATGATGTTTGCATCAGTAACGCGCTTGTAGCTCAGTTGGATAGAGCATCCGCCTTCTAAGCGGATGGTCACAGGTTCGAATCCTGTCAGGCGCGCCATTTGGTCGCTTGATGTTAAGAATCAAAATGATGGTGGATGTAGCTCAGTTGGTAGAGCCCTGGATTGTGATTCCAGTTGTCGCGGGTTCGAATCCCGTCATTCACCCCAACTTTTAAAGTTGAAATCGGAGCATAGCACAGCCTGGTAGTGCACCTGGTTTGGGACCAGGGGGTCGTAGGTTCGAATCCTACTGCTCCGACCATCTCCTTCAAGATGGTCGAGATAAAAGATACCGCGTTAAGCGGTTTTTTTATGCCTGAAATTCAATGTGAATAAAAAATATACAATTGTTATCGGTGGCTATCATGATGAATGCTCGAATTCCTATTAAATTATTTTTCATCTAATAAAACTGTGCATTGAAGATTGCTTTCTTCTCGCATTGCTTCACTCTTAATTTTAATCATTCAACAATTTAACCAGAGTTTATCTATAGAGTGATTATCTTGTTGAATGGAATTTTAATGGATGGATGAGGATCATATTTTTAAAATGGGTAAGGGATTCCATAGTAAATCTATTTTATTAACTCATCTGTTGTGTTTGATCTGAAATAAAGACAATAAAAAATTTTTAGATAGATATAGCAATTAAATTAACTAGAAATACCCATTGATAAGTAAATAAACTACTTTAAAACATCAATAATTGAATAAATTTTGAGTGAAAAATAGAAAAACCTGTATTTTTTGTAGAATAAATAAACAATCGTGATGATTTTTCTGAATTATTTAAAAATAGGGGTTGTATTGGGCCGGGAATGCTGTAGAATGCACATCCATCGGCGGTGATGAAGATTAAAACTTCTGATAAAACAGTGACTTAGTTAAGTTTGATTGAGTTGGGTTTTATTTGATAAGTTTAAAAATAATCTGAATTACTGGTTGACTTTCTAGAGATAGAGAGTAATATAGTCGACCTAGCTTGCTGGTGACGAATTAGCAAGAAGATCATTAAGAGATTATGAAGAACAACTTGTGTGGATTTTTACTGGTTGATTGATCGAAATTATTTTCATTGATTGATGGTAGAAATTACTCGAAGTTTATTTGAGAAATATTTGTCAGAAAATTGATGAGCCAAGATTGGTGCCCT